>CAYSIX010000007.1:20702-34731 GCA_964431205.1 uncultured Phycisphaeraceae bacterium | reverse complement strand
CCAGCGAGGCGAGCGCCGCGGCGCAGGCCAGCGGGTTGCCGGTGTAGGTGTGCCCGTGATAGAGCGTCTTGTGCTCGTGCGGCTGCCCGCGGAACGCCCGCTCGACCTCATCGGTCGTGAGCGTCGCGGCCAGGGGCAGGTACCCGCCGCTGAGCCCCTTGGCCAGGCAGAGGACGTCGGGCGACACGGCGTCGTGCTCGACGGCGAACATGCGGCCGGTGCGGGCGAAACCGGTGGCGACCTCGTCGGCGATCAGCAGCACGTCGTGCTCGCGCGCCAGCCGCGCCACCTCGCCGACGAATCCCGGCGGCTGACAGATCATCCCCGCGGCGCCCTGCATGACCGGCTCGATCACGATCGCGGCGGTCTCGTCGCCGTGTCGGTCGAGAAGCCGACGCAGATGACGCAGCGAATCCTGCATCAGGCGGTGGTTCATCTCCGCGTCCTCGCTGGGCCAGACGCCCGCGGCTTCGATCCGTGGGCATCGCGCCGCGTCGACGTTCGGGAACGTCGTGACGTCGAAGACCATCGAGAGGAACGGCTTGTGGAACAGCTCGGAGAACCCGACGGACATGGCGCCGGTCGTGTCGCCGTGGTAGGCGCCGGCGAGGCCGATGAACCGCCGCTTCTCGGGCCGGCCCCGGTGATGCCAGTAGCCGACGGCCATCTTGAACGCGACCTCGAGCGCGGTGGCGCCGGCGTCGGAATAGAAGACCTTGTTGAGGCCTGGGGCTTGAGGCGTGGGGCTTGAGGCGCGAACCGGGGCATCCGGGGCTTGGCTGCGCTCAGCCCGCGGCTTGAGGCCTGTGTTGACGATTTCAACGAGGCGCGCCGCCAGCTCGATCGACGGCGGCGAGGCCAGGCCCAGCAGCGTCGTGTGCGCGATCTTGTCGAGCTGGTCGCGGACGGCCTGATCGATGTGCGGCACGCGGTGGCCGTGCACGTTGCACCACAGCGACGAGACGCCGTCGAGGTATCGGCGCCCTTCGGTGTCGATCAGGAAGTCGCCCTCGCCGCGTTCGATGATCAGCGGGGGCGACTGCCGCCAGGTCTGCATGGGCGTGAACGGGTGCCAGACGTGGGCGTGGTCGAGCGCGGCGAGGCGTGACTTGGCAGCCGGCGACACGCAATCCGTCGTCGACGATGGGGTCGGTGCAGGAGAATTGATCTTGGATTTCGGCGCATTGTCGCTACCATGGTCGGGTTCGTGAGTCGGCAAAGAGGCGGGATACGGCTCCATTTTCGGTCGCAGGTCCGGCAGTGGCCAGGGCGATGACGGCCGGCGGAACCGATTCCGCGACCGGCCTCATTGTAGGGATTGACCGGGATGTCATAAGGGCTGAGGAGTCAATCCTTTTCGCATGCTGTCGGTGACTGAGTCGGTCTGGTTCGTCGCCTTCGGTCGGCTGGAGGGCACCTGTCGGTCAGTGTCGAAGGGGTGGGAGATGGGAGTGAGGGCGAACAGCCGCAATCTGGCGGCGTCGGCGGAGGGGACGTCACCCTCCCTGGCGCGGGTGAGTTGGCAGGCGAGGGTGTCGGCTGAGGGGGTCGGCTGGACGATCGTCGTGATCGGAGTGGTTCTGCGATTGCGTCAGTATCTGGCGAATCGTTCGCTCTGGTACGACGAGGCGATGCTGGCGTACAGCCTCACGCGGCGGGGGTTCCTTGAACTGCTGGAGCCGTTGGCCTTTCAGCAAGCGGCCCCGCCAGGCTATCTGTGGGCGACCAAGGCGATCATGTGGCTGGCCGGAGACAGCGAGTATGCGATGCGCTTTGTGCCGCTGGTCGCGGGATCGTTGTCATTGATCGCATTCTACCCGTTGGCGAAGCGCTGTGTCGGCGTGGTCAGTGCCGCGTTCGCCACCGCTCTGTTTGCCTGCTCTCAGGAGCTTGTCTTTTACAGCGCAGAGGTGAAGCCGTATGCGCTGGACGTATTGCTCACGGTCGTGATGCTGCACCTGGCTCTGCGTGTGATGGCGTGTGATTATCGGTGGCGAGCCTGGTGTGCGTTGGGCCTGTTTGGCCTGCTCTCGCTCTGGTTCTCATTCCCGATCATCTGTGTGCTGGGCGGCGTATCGATAATGCTGCTGGTGGTTTCGTATCGGGACGTTGGCCCACGAGGCGCCCTCGCCGCGGTGTGTTGGGGGGGCACGTGGCTGGTCGCGTTCGCTGTGCTGTACGTGCTCGTGTTCAGGCGAGCGACAGAGGGTCAGGGTTTCGACGTGTACTGGCAGCGCGGCTTCATGCCCTTCCCGCCGGCATCGGTCGAAGACCTGAAGTGGTTTTTCTCCGCGTGGCATGGATTCTTCGAGCTGGCGTTCTCAGGTCCTACCGGGATCGTTGGCAGTCAATGGACGGCGCTGGCGGCCGCCCTGGCCATCCTCGGCACGCATCGCTTGAGTGCCGAGAAACCCCGCGTGTTGGGCCTTGTTCTGCTGCCGGTCGCGCTGGTTCTGGTCGCGTCCGCGCTGCAGAAGTACCCCTTTCATTCACGCCTGATCCTCTTCACGACGCCCCTGTCTCTCTTGTTGATCGGTGCGGGAGCCGGATTGATCTTCGACGCGTTGTCGAAGCACGGTCGAGCCAACGCTCTGTATTTCGTAGCCGCGGTCATCCTGTTTCCGATGATCACGACACTGAACATTCTCATGATTCCGTTTGTGCGACAGGAGACACGTCCGGTGCTGGAGCGCCTGGCACGTCATGCGACGTCGGAGCAGGTGGTGTTCGTCCGGACGGGCGCGCTGCCGGCCTGGTACTACTACGCGGAACGGCTTGGCTTGGACGACCAGCCCTATGTCGAGGGGAACTGGTTTGATGACCGGGGGCGGTTGAATCCGGAGCACGAGGCGAGGCAGGTGCCCCGAGAGGGCGAGGTGTGGATTCTCAACGCCCACGAGCGGACGCCACAGGGCAACGCGGCGGTCGAGTCGCTGCTCGCGCACCTTGACCCGTCCGGCAAGCCCGTCCACACGATCCGCGATGTAACGGCCGAGGCGATCCTGATCGACTTCGAGTCTGTTGATGGATCGGAGGTCGATCACCAACCTGGCTTGGGTCACTACCCGTTCACGTCCGGGTCGGGAGGAGCCCGTCTCGAGACGCGGGGACAGGGCCGGTGACGACGGGCGGGCAGGGCGTTCGAGCACCGGGTCCGCGTATTGGGTCATGGCGGTATGATGAAATGGGCGTTCGGCAGTCGTGGGACGGGACGAGAACATTTTGAACCAATGAAGCTTTCCGTGATCATTCCGGTGTTCAACGAGCACGCGACGCTGCGGCAGATCGTCGAGCGGGTGCGGGCGGCCGAGCACGTCGGCGAGATCATCCTCGTGGACGACGGCTCGACCGACGGGACGCGGCAGATCCTCGCCGAGCTGGCCGAGACGCCCGGCGTCTGCGTGTTGTACCACGACCGCAACCGCGGCAAGGGCGCGGCGATCCGCACCGGCGTCGAGGCCGCCACCCAGGAGCTGGTGATCATCCAGGACGCCGACCTGGAGTACGACCCGGCGGACTACGGGCGGCTGGTCGAGCCGCTGCACGCCGGCGAGGCGGACGTGGTCTTCGGCTCGCGCTTTGCCGAACGCGACGGCGCCCAGGGCCGCGGCCGCTGGCACACGCTGGGCAACCGCCTGCTCACGCGCCTCTCCAACCTCGTGACGGGGCTGCGCCTGACCGACATGGAAACGTGCTACAAGGTCTTTCGTCGCTCGGTGCTGCAGCGGATCCGCATCGAGGAGGACCGCTTCGGGTTCGAGCCGGAGATCACCGCCAAGATCGCACGCATGGGCTGTCGGGTGCGTGAGGTGCCGATCACGTACAACAGCCGGGGCTACGCCGAGGGCAAGAAGATCGGCTGGCGGGACGGGGTCTCGGCGTTGCGTTGCATCGTCTGGTACAGCGTGGCGCGGGACGCGGCGCCGCGGGAGCGATCGACGGTGTCGGATGCTCCCGAGCACGGCGCCGGGTGAGTCAACCATCGGGTGGGGGTGAGATGCGCCGCGACACGGCCACGAGCGACAAGGGCACGGCGGGGCGGTCGCGTGGGTGGGCCGCCTGGGTCGCGCTGCCGCTGCTGTGGTTGGCGCTGCTCGCGGCGCCGAGCGTGACGTGGCAGCTTCCGGCCTACCGTGACATGCACCCCGAGCAGTACCAGCCGTTCCGGGCGCTCAACTTCTTCAAGTCCAAGGGTCAGGCCTATCACAAGTGGGGCGTGTTGCCGAACTTTGTCCTCGCCCCGGGTTATGCCGCCAGCCTCGGTTACTGGTACGTCACGGGGGACTTCGACGAGCCGCAGGACGATTATCCGTACGGCCTGAAGCGGCCGCTGGAGCAGCTCACGTGGCTGATTTTTCAGGGCCGGGCACTGATGCTCGCGATCAATGTGCTGCTGCTGGGCTGGTTCGCGTGGCAGGTGTACCGGTTCGTCCCCAATCGTCTGGCCGGCGTCGTCGCGGTGACGGCGTGCGTGGCGACCAACACGGCGCTGGCGTTGGCCATCCCGCTGCCGAGGCCGGACGGCCTCGCCGCCGCGCTGACCGCCGCGGCGCTGGGCGTGTACCTGCGCATCCTCCACCTCGGGTTGACCGTTCGGCGAACGGTCGCGATCGCGCTGCTGATCGTCCTGGCGGTGAGCACGAAGGAGCTGGCCGCCTTCGTGTTCGTGTTGCCCGCGCTGGGGGTGTTGATCGCCGAGTGGCGGAGTCGTCAAGGGGACGGCCCGGCCACGCGTGAGCTGCGGCGTTGCATCGGCTGGGGCCTCGTGACGGCGGCGGGCTCCTACGCGCTGCTCAACGTGGTGTACGCCCCGCACGTGTGGTGGCGGAAGATGCGGTTCTGGCTGGTGGGCGTGGGCCTGGACCCGGAGGCGTGGGCCGGACGCACCACGGAGGGGCTCAGCTATGTGATCGACTACGCGCAGATGATCTTCACCGCGACGATCCACAACCTCGGTCCGGGCGGACTCGTGGTGACTGGTCTGGCGCTGCTGACGCTGCTGTGGTGGCGGCCGCCGCGGGCGATGATGTATCTGCTGCCGCCGATCAGTCTCTTCATGCTGGGCCTCTTGCCGATCGGCTACGCGCCCGAGCGGTTTTATCTGCCGTTGGCCGTGGCCGTGACGCCGGCGGTGGCGCTCGGGCTCGCCGAGCTGTTCGGCCGCGTGCCGCGCGTGTCGCTGCGTCGTGCGATGGTTACCGGGGCGCTTGTTCTGCTGGGCGTCAACGTCTGGTGGAGCACCTACGCCTGGCTCGTGCTGCCGCGACGTGCCGAGCCGTTGCAGGAGCGGCTGGTGCTCGGGCACGTGCCGCGCGGGGACGTGGTCTTCGAGTTCACGCTCTACAAGTGGCAGAACCCGATGACGCGTTTCTCGTGGCTCGGGTACGAGGTCGACCCCCGGCCGGTCGCGGCCCTGATTGAAGAGCCCGAGACCCGCCCCGAGTGGCTCTACACCGACAACGCCGAGACGCAGTTCATTGACCACGCGAAGGATCGTCCCGCCCGCGCCCGCATGATCGAGCGCAGCACGGGCGTCAACGCCGAGACCTGGACGGGCATCGAGGGCCTGGGCTACGAGCATGTCGCGACGCTGCGGCCCGAGCTGCCCCGCTGGTTCCCCTTTGGCTGGGTGCCGCGGGTCGAATGGTCGCTGTGGGCGAACACGGCGCACCTGTACCGCCGCACGGACGATCCGCCGCGGCCGGCCGTCGTTGATCCCGACTCGGCTCCGGGCCCTCGAGCGGACTGATCGGCGTCGCCTCGTCGGTTTGCGGCGGCGCACTTGGTCGGCGGCAACCGGCTGAGTAAACTGGCCGGCCGATCGTTCGGGGCGCGGGCCCGGACCGCGCCACCCCCTCGGATCGCCAGGAGTGCTCACGATGCCCACTTATTCCACCGCCGACATCCGCAACATCGCCCTGACCGGGCACGCCGCCTCGGGCAAGACGACGCTCGTCGAGGCGTTGCTCCACGCCGCCGGCGTCCGCGGCAGCATCGGCCAGGTCGAGCAGGGCGACACCGTCAGCGACTTCACCCCCGAGGAGAAAGAGCACGGCCACAGCCTCGTCACCGCCGCCGTCCACTGCGACTACCAGGGCAAGCACCTGAACATCATCGACACGCCCGGCTCGCCGGACTTCCTCGGCCAGGCCATCACCGCCCTGCCCGCCGTCGAGACCGTCGCCGTGGTGATCAACGCCCAGGCCGGCATCGAACCGGTCACCCGGCGACTGATGGAACGCGCCGAGGAACGCAGGCTCTGCCGCATGGTCGTGATCAACAAGATCGACGCCGAGAACATCGACCTGCCCGCGCTGGTCGAGTCCGTGCAGGAGACGTTCGGCAAGCAGTGCCTGCCGATCAACCTGCCCACCGGCGGGGGCAAGGGGGTCATCGACGTGTTCACCAAGGCCGACGGCGACGCCGACTTCTCCTCGGTCGAGCAGGCGCACACCGCGGTCATCGATCAGGTCGTCGAGGTCGACGAGAAGCTGATGGAGGTGTACCTGGAGAAGGGCGAGGTCAGCCCCGACGAGCTGCACGAACCGTTCGAGAAGGCGCTGCGCGAGGGCCACCTCGTGCCGATCTGCTTCACCGCGGCGCGCCCGCACGACGCGCCGGAGCAGCACGTCGGCGTCGGCGAGCTGCTGAGCCTGCTCGTGCGCCTGGCGCCCAACCCCCTCGAGGGCAACCCGCGCCCGTTCATCAAGGGCGGCAACGGCGAGCAGGAGATCCACGCCGAACCCGACCCCGACAAGCCCGTGCTGGCCCACGTGTTCAACGTCCGCGTCGACCCGTTCGTCGGCAAGCTCTGCGCCCTGCGCGTCCACCAGGGCCGCATCACCAAGGACTCGCAGCTCTACATCGGCGACCGCCACCACGGCGACAGCCGCAAGCCCTTCCGCGTCGGCCACCTGTTCAAGCTTCAGGGCGGCGAGCACATCGAGATCGACGCCGCGATCCCCGGCGACATCGCCGCCGTCGCCAAGGTCGACGACGTCCACCACGACGCCGTGCTCTACGACTCGCCCGACCTGGCCGGCCTCCGCCTGCGACCGCTCGCCCTGCCCGAGCCCATGCAGGGCCTGGCCATCACCGCCAAACGCCGCGGCGACGAGCAGAAGATCGGCGACGCCCTGACCAAGCTCCAGGAGGAGGACCCGACCTTCAAGGTCACCCGCGACAGCTCCACGCACGAGACGGTGATCCACGGCCTGGGCGAGCTGCACCTGCGCATCATCCTGGAGAAGCTCCGCCAGCGCTACCACGTCGAGGTCGACACCCGCCCGCCCAAGATCGCCTACCGCGAGACCATCACCGCCAAGGCCGAGGGCCACCACCGCCACAAGAAGCAGACCGGCGGCGCCGGGCAGTTCGGCGAGGTGTATCTCCGCGTCGAGCCGCTCGAACGCGGCCAGGGCTTCGAGTTCGTCGACGACACCTTCGGCGGAAGCGTCCCCCAGCAGTTCATCCCCGCGATCGAGAAGGGCGTCCGTCAGGCGATGGAGGGCGGCGCCCTGGCCGGCTACCCCATCCAGGACTTCCGCGTCTCGGTCTACGACGGCAAGCATCACCCCGTCGATTCCAAGGAGGTCGCCTTCGTCACCGCCGGCAAACGCGCGTTCCTCGACGCGTTTCACAAGGCCCGGCCCGTCCTGCTCGAACCGATGGTTTCCGTCGAGGTCACCGTCCCCAGCCAGCACATGGGCGACATTACCGGCGACCTGTCCGGTAAACGCGGGCGGATTCAAGGCACCGACATCGTCGGCAATCAGGCGGTCATCAAGGCCATCGTGCCGCTCTCGGAGGTGACGAACTACCAGAGCCAGCTCAAGAGCGTCACCGGCGGTCAGGGCAGCTTCACGATGGAGCTGAGTCACTACGATCCCGTGCCGTCGCATCTGCAGGAACGTCTCGTCTCCGAGTTCAAGCCGAAACCGGAAGAGGATTGACGCGATCATCCCGAGCGCGACCCGTGCGACGGCGGCGCGTGGCGATGAAGCGATCGATCGTGCGGAAGCGTCGCCGTGATGACTCAAGTCAGTGCGGCGCGCATCCCGATATACGCACAGAGCGCGATTCGCTCTTGACTTGTCCTGCGCCGTTTCGGTAAAGTGAGTTGCATCGTCAGGCTCCGAGGGCTCTTGAAAGGAAAAGCCCATGGCGAAGAAGAAGGCTCGAAAGAAGGCCACGAAGAAGCGGGCCACGAAGAAGAAGGCCACCAAGAAGAAGGCCACCAAGAAGAAGCCCGCGAAGAAGAAGGGCCGACGCAAGAAGGCCACCAAGAAGAAGACCGCGAAGAAGAAGGGCCGACGCAAGAAGGCCGCCAAGAAGAAGAAGTAAGTCATCGGACACGGACGGAACACCCACGCGACAGGACGTCGCGAACACAACTGAGAACGATTCGGCTCGCCGCTCCGACTCACCTGGCGGGCCGAAGACTCGAAAACCTCAGAATCGCGCCTCGGAGCTAAGCTTGACGGAAGGGCGACCCCCAAAAGGGTCGCCTTTCTTTTTGCCCCCGTTTTCTCGGGCGTTTCGCCCGATCGGCCCCCCGTCCCCGGACGCCCGCTCAGCCCCCGTCGATCAGCTCCGCCAGCTTCCGCGACGCCGCTTGCGTGAACCGCACGCCCCGGAACGGCTCGACCACCCCCTCCAGCGCCGCCGCCTGCTCCCGCCGCGCCGATCCGTCCAGCAGCAGCGGTCCAAGCGCCGCCTCGATCGCCTTCGGATCCCCGAAGTGCGGCACCAGCTCCGGCACGACCGGCTCGCCTCCCTGCCACTGCGCGATCAGGTTCGGCAGACCGAACGTCCGCGTCCGCACCAGCCACCGCCCCGCCAGTTGCCACGACCAGCGGTTGACCCGGTACACGATCACCATCGGCCGCCGCCGCGCCGCCACCTGCAACGTCGCCGTCCCCGACACCACCAGCACCACGTCCGACCACGCGATCGCACGCTCCGTCTCGCCCACCGCCACACCCACGCCCAGGTCCTTCAGCATCGAGCGACAGCACGCGAGCTGCTCCAGCGACGCCTCGTCGCGCAGCGACACCACCGCCGCGCCGTCGCCCACCTCGCCGCGAAGCCGCGACCACGCGCTCAGCATCATCGGCAGGTTCTGCCGGATCTCCGAGGCGCGCGAGCCCGGCAGGATCGCAAGCTTCACGCCCCCCACGTCGGTGAACACGTCCGAGCCGTCCTTCACCGACGCGCCGGGCGCCGCGACCGCGCCGGCCTCGAAGATCGGATGACCGACGAACGTCGCCGCCACGCCACGCGCCGCGAACCACGCCGGCTCGAACGGCAGCAGGCACAGCACGTGGTCGCTCAGCCGACGCATCTTTCGGATCCGCCACGGCGCCCACGCCCAGAGCTGCGGCGCCGCCAGGTGCACGATCGGCGTGCGCGGCTGACGCCGGCGCACGAGCTGACACACCGACCAGTTCGCCGCCGGGCTGTCGGTCGGCACCGCCGCGACCAGCCGTCGCCCCGCCATCCAACGCGCCAGCCGCTTCATCCGCTGACGGTGCGCCCACGCCTGCCCGGCCGCGTCGGCCAACATCACCGCACGCTCGGTCGTCTGCTCGATCAGCTCGGCGCCGGCCTCGCGCATGCGCGGCCCGCCCAGCGCCGCGATCGGCCGGCGGCACCCCCCGTCCCGCAACGCACCGATCAGCGCCGCCGCCAGCGCGTCGCCGCTCGGCTCGAACGCCGTGAACAGGATCGCCTCGTCGCGCATCATGCGACGCCAGTCTAGCCGCGAACGGCCCTTGATCCCGACCGCCGCGCGATGGCGGCGAGTCTTCAAACCGCCTTCGTCGGGATCGGCCGCCCACACGCGATCGGTTCTGACCGGATGACACGATCGGCCGGATCCACCGGATGGACGAGCGCGATGGGGTGATGTGGTGATCTGACCCTTTCATCTTTCACCCTCCGTCTTCCACCTTTCGCCTTGGTCTGCAAACCGGTCACGAACTGGTCTGGAAACTGGTCCGCTTGGCGGGGTGCGCTTGCGCAAACCAGACCAGAGGGCGATGCGGGGGATGGATGGCGGCGTCGCGCTGCTGAAAGCGATCGCGTCCCGTCATCGTCGCCGGCGCGGGGTGTCGGGTCCGTTCGCGGCCGAGCAAGCGGTGCAGAATCTCTCTGATGGACAGCGTGCATCTACAGATGAGCGACGGGTCGTGCCGGTGCGCGCGCCGGCGGCGCGGGGCGTGGGCGCGAAGCGTCAAGGGCTTGACGGGGCGGGGATTGCGTGCGGCGGCACGATCGCAAGCGTGCGACAAATCGGCGCGCGTGCGCCGCCGCGGTGTGCGCCGCGGCACCGATGCGGCGTCAGGGCGCCGCGTCGGGGCGTGAGGCGTCGGCGGCGACGGGCGCCTCGGACGCGTCGCGCAGGTAGTGGAAGTAGTCGGAGTCGGCGCCGAGCATCAGGACCGTCTCGGACCCGAGCGTGCGGGCGTAGCTCTCGAGGGTCTGGAAGAAGCGATAGAACTCGGGATCGGCGCCGTAGGCCTCGTTGTAGATGGTGGTGGCCTCGGCGTCGGCCTCGCCGCGGATGACCTCGGCCTCCCGCCTCGCCTCCGAGCGGATCCGCGCCAGGTCACGCGCCGTCGCCCCCTGGATGCTCGACGCCTCGCCCTCGCCCTCGGAGCGGAACTGCGCGGCGATGCGCTGCCGCTCCGAGATCATCCGGTTGAACACCTGCTGGCGCACGTCGGCGATGTAGTTCAGCCGCTTGATCCGCACGTCCACCAGCTCCACGCCGTATTGCGGCATGCGCAGGCTCGCCTCGCGCAGGATCTCGCGGGTCAGTTGCTTGCGGCCCTTCTTGACCTCCTGGGTCAGCGCCTGGGCACCGTCTTCGACCGGCGCCTCGACCCGCTCGAGGTCGCGCTCGGTGATCTCCCAGTCGGCCGAACGGACGATCTCGACCAGGTCGCTGCCGGAGATCTTGTCGCGCACGACCGAGTCGAGGATGTCGTCGAGGCGGGACTGAGCGCCGGTGATGTCGGTGACGCTCTGGAGGAACTTGAGTGGATCGACGATGCGCCAGCGAGCGGTGGTGTCGATGCTGATGAACTCGCGGCCGCGGGTGGGGATCTGGTTGGGGTCGCCGTCCCAGGCGAGGATGCGCTTGTCGAAGCGACGGACCTCCTGGATGAACGGGGCCTTGAAGTGGAGGCCGGGCTCGGTGACGGGCTGGCCGACGGGGTCGCCGAACTGGAGGATGACGGCCTGCTCGGTCTCGTCGAGGCTGTAGGCGGCCGAGAGGAGGGTGATGACGGCGGCGGCCGTCAGGAGCATGGCGAAGGTGAGCAGGGCGGTGGCACGAGGGCTCATGGTCGGTTGCCTCCTTGCGCGGGGCGGGAGGAGAGGGGATTGCTGCCGTCGAGGTTCAGCAGGGGCAGGGGCGAGGGCCCGGCCGGCTCGATGACGTAGAGTCGGCCGACGCGCGGCAGGACGCGGTCGACCATCTCGAGGTAGAGGCGCTGGCGGGTCACGTCGGGGTCGTTGCGGTACTCGGCGAGGATGGCGGTGAAGCGGGCGGCCTCGCCGCGGGCGGCGTTGACGCGTTCGGCGCGGTAAGCCTCGGCCTCGGCGATGGTCTGCTCGGCCTCGCCGCGGGCCCGGGGGATGACCTGATTGCGCTGCTTCTCGGCCTCGTTGACCAGCCGCTCCTTCTCCTGCCGGGCCTTGTTCACGTCGTTGAACGCGGGCTTGACCGGGTCGGGCGGGGTGACGTCCTGCATCTCGACGGAGCTGACGAAGATGCCCATGCCGTAGTCCTCGCCGCCGGGCTGGCCGTCCTCGAGGATCGCCTGCATCTCCTGCTTGACCTCCTCGGCGATCTCGGGGCGGGCCTCGGTCAGCGCGGCGCTGCCCAGGCGGTTGCCCACGGCGCGGCGCATGACCGCTTCGGAGACGTCGCGGATCGTCTGTCGCGGGTCGTTGACCCGGTGCAGCCACTTGTCCGCGTCGTCGATGCGGTACTGCACGACCCACTCGACGTCGATCACGTTCAGGTCGCCGGTGAGCATCAGCGACTCGCTCTCCTGGGCCGGGCCTTTCTCGTAGCGGCTGCGCTGGCCGGCCTCGACGGTGCGGAAGCCGAACTCTTCCTTGAGCACGCGCCGCGTGGGCACGAACGTCGCCGTCTCGATCCAGTAGGGCCACTTGAAGTGCAGGCCCGGCCCGACGGTGCGGACCACCGCGCCGAAGCGCTTGACCACGGCCTCGCCCTCGGGCGCGACGGTGTAGAAGCTGGTGAACACGCCGACGACGAGCACGACGAGGACGATCGCCGCGACGATGAGCGTGCCGCGCAGCCGCTGGGCGAACTCGCGTGCGAAGGATTCGAAGTCCTGATCGGGCGTGCCGCGGAGTCTCATGGCCTGTCCCTTCTCGGGTCGCGTGAGGTGGTCTCGGACGGTCTGACCGAACGCATCGTAACCGAATCAGGGCGTGGCGTTGAGCGATTGTCGCGACGCAGCGCATTGATGCGACGGCGGCGGCGGGATCTCGCGAGGCTGCGAGTCCGCGAGGCGCTGCCTCGCGGCTGTGTGACGCGCACGACGGTGCCGGTCGATCGGACCACGTGCCACCCACGCGTGCGCTGACGTCCGCGAGGCGTTGCCTCGCGGCTGTTCCGTGTTGGTGTCGTTGTCGCGCGCCTTATCAGGAGGAGGTCGGCGGCTCGCTGCTGTTGATCGCCTCGTTGTCGATCACGCTGACCAGCCGGTGGCCGGGCTGGGGCTTGCGGGTGTCGTTGACGGTCATGGGCATGAACTCGCCCTGCTCGCCGATCAGGAACAGGGGCAGGGCGCGATCGCCGTATCGACGGCGAAACGCGTCCATATCGAAGGTGTCGGTCAGGCGGGTGACCTTGATGCGTCCGTTCTCGAACCGGCGGGCGACGGATTCGAAGGTGGCGTCCTTGGCGAACAGCTCGCGTCCGCGGTGGCTGGAGGGGGTCTTGCGTTCGGAGCCGGGCTTGGCCTCGACGCCGACGAGCTGGAAGACCTCCTTGCGGTCGAGGTCATCGGCGAGGGTGTCGGCGGCGAGGGTGTTGGCCTCGTCGTTGGGCGTCAGCGCGAGCAGGGAGCGCAGGCCGGTGAAATCGATGGAGGCCTGGACGTCCTCGGAGAGCAGCGACCCGTGCCGCGCGGGCAGGCCGGAGAGCCGGGCGGCGGCGACGTTGGCGCGGTTGGTGTCCACGAGGATCGGCTCGAAGCCCTCCTTGCGCAGCGTCGCGGCGATCTCACGCGCCCACGGGTGCGCGCCCATGATCAGCAGCCCGCGCAGCTCGCCCGCGGACAGGCCCAGCCACCGCGCCATCGGCCCGGCGAAGACCCCGCAGAACACGATCGTGCCGATGATCACCAGGAACGTGTGCGGCATCAGGTCGCCCGCGCCGGTGTAGTTCGCCCCGCTCAGCGACAGCGCGAAGATCGACGACACCGCCGCCGCCACGATCCCACGCGGCGCCACCAGCCCCACCCACAGACGCTGCCGCCAGTTCAGCTCGCTGCCCAGCGTCGCCAGCGCCACCGCCACCGGCCGGACCACGAACATGATCACCGCCAGGAACGCCAGGCTCCAGCCGTCGATCCGCCCGATCGCCTCGGCGTCCAGACGCGCCGCCAGCAGGACGAACAGGCTCGCGATCAGCAGCACCCGCAGGTTTTCCTTGAACTCGATGATGTGCCGGACCGTCACCCACCGCTGGTTCGCCAGGAGCATGCCCATGATCGTCACCGTCAGCAGGCCCGATTCGTGCTGGACCAGGTTGCTCAGCGCAAACGCCAGCACCGCGATCGCCAGCGTCACCGGGCTTTGCAGGAAGTCCGGCACCCAGAACCGTCGCAGCGGCAGGATCACCAGGCCCGCCGCCAGCGCGCCGATCCCCAGCCCGCACACCAGCGCCAGCGCGATCGCCACCAGGATGTCCAGCGACGCCCGCTCGACCCCCGCCACCGCGTGCGCCGAGCCGAAGCGGCGGCCGCGCGCCGTGCCGTCGTAC
>CAYSIX010000007.1:0-20692 GCA_964431205.1 uncultured Phycisphaeraceae bacterium | reverse complement strand
GAACACCAGCACCGCCAGGATCGCCCCCAGCGGGTCGTTGAGCATCCCCTCCCACTTCAGCAGCGAGCCGACCTGCGGGCCGGGCCGGACCTGACGCAGCAGCGGCCCGATCACCGTCGGGCCCGTCACCACCAGAATCGCGCCCAGAAGCGTCGCCAGCGGCCAGTCCATCCCGATCAGGTAGTGCGCCGCCGTCGTCGCCCCCGCCCAAGTCACCACCACCCCCACCGTGATCAGACCGCGCAGCCCACGGCCGATCTGACGCAGCTCCGAGAGCTTCAGGCTCAGCCCGCCCTCGAACAGGATCACCGCCACCGCCAGCGACACGAACGGGAACAGCAGCGGGCCCAGCAGCTCGTCGGGCGCCAACCACGCCTCGCCGAAGGCCGCGTCACTGATCGGCCCGACCACGAACCCGACCACCAGCAGCACCAGGATCGCCGGGACCTTGACCCGCCACGCCAGCCACTGCGCGGCGATGCCGAGCACGATCACCAGCGTCAGCCCGACCATCAGCTTCGTTTCCATGGGCGCACCCTCGCGGCTGATCTGTCGCGTCCTGCCGCCGCGTTCGGCTCGCACGCCGACACGCCGCCCATCATAGCCGGTCGATCATTGGCACGCGGTCGGCGCCGGGGCACCCGCGGCCCGTCGCGGCTCGACCGGCGCGGTATCCCCTCGTGCGGTCCGACGTCGATCAACGCGGCGCGCCGCCGAGCCGGGCGTGGCAAGAGCGGCTGTTGTCTTTCTCTTCAGACGTATGACTCAACCAATATGTGGCGAGAATGCCTTGATCGGCCGAACGGCGCGCCGTAGCGTTCGTAACAGATCAGTAGAGGGTGGCGAGGGCGGATCAGTTCGTGCCAGGCCCGCAGCCGCTCGGTCGCGGAGGAACCTGCGGCTGCCCGGAGCGTCCGGGCGATCAGGAAGTGAACGATGTTGTGTTACCAGGCGGCCGAAGGCTCGGCCGGCGATGTGCTTTTGTGAAGTCGTCGGCGCCGGCCGGACATCGATCGAATCGAAAGGAGCAGAAATGCATCAAATGCATCACAGGAAGCGACGCACAAACGAACGCGACGGCCGGGGAGTCCGCGGAAGGAACCGAAGAAGAAGTGAATGGTTGTGGCGGGCGGTGAGCTTGAGATGGTTTTGCGCGGGCGTGATCGCGTTGGCCGGCATCGCTCCCGCGACAATGGTTGCGGCTCAGGAGACTGAGGATCAGACACGGCTGACCGACGCCAACATCGCCGAGACGATCGAGAGCGAGCTGACCATCGATCAGGCCGTCCCCTCCACGCGGGTGGACGTGACCGTCGCGGATGGCATCGCGACGCTGACCGGGCGGGTCAGCCACGTGCTGGCCAAGGATCGCGCCTTGGCGATCGCCGAAACGGTCAAGGGCGTGCGGGCAGTCGTGAATCAGATCAAGGTCGAGCCGGCGGTGGAGCGATCCGATAGCCGGATCGCCGACGACGTCACCACGGCCTTGGGAGCGAACCCGGCGACCGAATCGTTTGACGTGCGTGTCCGGGTCGACGACGGGGTGGTGACGCTTCAGGGCACGGTCGAGTCGTGGCAGGAGAAGCAACTGTCCGAGCGCGTGGCCAAGGGCGTGATCGGCGTACGATCGGTGGTGAACAACATCGACGTCGAGTACACGGTCGAGCGGACCGACGCGGACATCGCCGCCGACATCCGTGAAGCGCTGCGATGGGACGTGCGGATCGATGACGCGCTGATTGACGTCGCGGTCGATGACGGCAACGTCACCTTGTCCGGGACGGTCGGCAGCGCGGCGGAGAAGCGTCTGGCCCAGACGTCGGCGTGGGTGATCGGCGTCAACGACGTGAGCGCCGACGCCCTGAGGGTCGAGAGCTGGGCCCGCGACGAGAAGTTCCGCAAGGACAAGTACGTGGACAAGAGCGACGAGGCGATCGAGCAGGCGGTGCGAGACGCGATGGTGTATGACCCCCGCGTGTCCTCTTACAACGTGCAGGTCGCCGTCGAAGACGGCACCGTGACGCTCACCGGTGACGTGCCGTCGGTCGAGGCGCGCCGTGCGGCGGCGCAGACGGCGAGGAACGCCATCGGCGTGTACCGCGTGCGGAACTGGATCGACGTGCTCGCGCCCGCGATGACGGACGAGTCGATCGCCGAAGCGGCACGCGCCGCGCTGGAGCGCGACCCCTACGTGAATCGGTTTGAGGTGGACGTGGCGGTGTACGACGGCGAGGTGTCGCTGAGCGGGACGGTCGATTCGACCTACGAGAAGATGCAGGCCGAGAACGCCGTCGCCAGCGTGGCCGGGGCGACAGACGTGAACAACTACCTCACCGTTCGCGACGAGTCCCCGCCGCCGATCACCTACGACCCGTACGTCGACGACTTTGACTTCTACGGGTACGACTGGTTCGGATACGAGGCGCCCGGCATCAGCGACATCCGCGAGGACTGGCAGATCGCCGAGCAGATCCGTGACGAGCTTTGGTGGAGTCCCTTCGTGGACAGCGACGAGGTGACGGTGAGCGTCGATGACGGTGTCGCGACGCTGACCGGGACCGTGGACACGTGGTCGGAGCGTCAGGCGGCCGCCGAGAACGCCCGCGAGGGCGGCGCCCGGGTTGTCAACAACGACCTGAAAATCGAGTACGGCCCCAATACGGGTCAGTAACCGGCAAGGTCAAGGACAAGATCTGCGATCGATCGTGCGGCCGCGCCGGGTGGCGCGGCCGTACGACGTGCGCGGGCGGCGCCCGACCGGCGCCGCGACGGCACGAACTCTCGACGAAACAACACATTGCCTCAACGCCTCGGCACGAGAATAATCCAACAGCCTGAGACGGTACAACGGACGATTACATCCCGGGGCGGTCAGGAGCCTGTCATGCTGCGAACACTCAACGACATCATCGGCTACGAGCTGAACGCGACGGACGGGCGGATCGGGCACGTGCACGACTTTCTGTTCGATGATCGGGCGTGGTCGGTGCGTTACCTGGTGGCGGACACGGGCTCGTGGCTGCCCGGGCGGAAGGTGCTGCTGAGCCCGGAGGCGGTCTCGTCCGCGGACGGGGAGCGTCGGCGGGTGAAGGTGGAGTTGACGTGCGAGCAGATCGAGCAGAGCCCGGAGCTGGCGGCGGACCGGCCGGTGTCGCGTCAGCAGGAGGAGAAGCTGGTGGCGTATTACGGGTGGTCGCCGTACTGGCGAATGGAGATGAACCCGATGGCGGGCGTCCCGCCGATGCACGTCGCGGCCGAGACGCCCCCGCCCGTCGAGCCGCCGCCCGAGCAGCGCGGCGAGGACCCGAACCTGCGCAGCGTCCGCGAGGTCACGGGATATCACGTCAAGGCGAATGACGGGCGCATCGGGCACGTCGAGGCGTTCATCGGCGACATCGATTCGTGGTCGATCCGTTACCTGGTCGTGGACACGCGCGACTGGCTGCCGGGCAAGAAGGTGCTCGTCGCGCCGGACTGGTGCCGCGACATCGACTGGGACGGCCGTCAGGTCAGTCTGGAGCTGACGCGGCAGCAGGTCCAGGACAGCCCGGCGTATGACCCGAACATGCCGGTGAACCGCGAGTACGAGCAGCGGCTGTACGACTTCCACGGCCGGCGCGCCTACTGGCGGGAGACCGAGGCCGCCCACGGCGGCTGAGCGGGGCGGGTCCCGAAGCGACGAAAGAACGCGGACGGGTTTCTCGCGGGCAAGCCGAGATGAAAGGGAGCGACGATGCCGACGTGTGAACGGTGCGGAAACGACTACGACAAGGCGTTCGAGGTGGTGCAGGACGGCAAGAGCCACGTGTTCGACAGCTTCGAGTGTGCGATCGCGACCCTGGCGCCGCGGTGCGATCAGTGCGGGGTGGCGATCATCGGGCACGGGCTCGAGGCGGGGGACCGGTATTTCTGCTGCGGCGCGTGCGCCGAGGCGGCGGGGGTCGAGGGGCTGAAGGATCGGGCGTAGGCGAGCTTCGCTGCGGCACCTTGTTGGAATCTCACGTGGGCGTGAGGCCGTGCCCTGAACCCGAGCGAAGGGCCGGATCCGACCCTTCGCTGGGGCTCAGGGTGCGGCTTGTGATTTGACCTGCGAGGGGGGGTGTTCGTTTCAAGGCCCGGGATCTGGCTCGCGCCCCCGGCGCTCGGCCAGTCGCAGCGCCCGCTCGAGGTTGTGCCGTGCGTCCTCGAAATCCGGGTCGAGCGAGACGGCCTCGTGGAACCGCTCGATCGCCTCGTCGAGCCGGCCCTGTTGCGCCAGCGCGATGCCCAGGTCGTTGTGCCCCACGGCGTTGTCCGGGTCGTGCTCGAGGAAACTTCGCCAGTACCGCTCGGCCTCGGCCCAGTCGCCCCGGTCGCGGTGCAGCCGCGCCAGGTTGTCGTACGCCGGGGCGAAGCGGGGCTCCAGCTCGATCGCGCGTCGCAGCAACTGCTCGGCCTTGTCGTACTCGCCCAGCCGCGCCAGCGCACTGCCGAACGCGTTGAGGTTCAGCAGGTCCTCCGGCGCGACGCGGTATGCCCGGGCGAAGTGCGGCAACGCCTCTTCGACCCGCCCCGTCTGCACCAGCGCCTTGCCCAGGTAGTGCTGCACTACCCCGTCGCCGGGGTACTCGTGCTGGAGCTCCAGCAGCAGCTTCAGCGCCTTGTCATACTGGTTCTCCTCAACGTACCACGCCGCCAGGTTCCGCCGCGCCCGCCGGCTCTGCGGGAACTTGGCCACCGCGTCCTCGTACAGCCCGATCGCCGTCTCGTAATCCCCCAGCCGATCGACGCTGACCACGCCCGCCACCGCCGTCAGCGCCGCCAGCACGCCCGCGGTCACCGCGATCGGCCGCGCCGTCGACCACGACGCCACACGCCACAACCCCGCGAACGCCACCGCCACGATCGCCAGCAGCGGCAGGTACATCCGTCGCTCGGCGGCGATCTCCGTCACGATCGGCACCACGCTCGACGACGGCGCCAGCAGCAGAAAGAACCACGCCCCCAGCACGCCCCAACGCGGCGCCCGCGCCAGCGCGATCCCGGTCGCGATCAGCAGCACCACCAGCAGCGCCCCGCCGGGCATCGCCTCGCCGACCGTCTGCGCCACCTCGAAGTGCGGGTCGATCGACAGCCGCGTCGGCCAGAACACCTGCGTCAGGTAATGAGTGATCACGTTCGCCTGCGTGAGCAGGTAGGTCCAGGCGGTGATGCCCGTCGTCTCGCCGTGGGCGAAGCCGGCCGACCGCGACCGCGGGAACGCCACCACCAGCGCGATCAGGATCGCCCACGTCAGCGCCAGGCCCACGTACACCGGCCAGCGACGCCGCCACAACGCCCGCCACGACTCGGCCAGAAACGCACGGTCGTACAGCAGCACCACCAGCGGCGCCACCACCATCGACTCCTTGCTCGCCATGCCCAGCGCGCAGGCGAACACCGTCAGGGCGTACCAGCCGATGCTTCGACGCGTCGACAACGCCCCGCGGATCACCGCCCACAGCGTCAGCAGCAGAAAGAACGCGAACAGCAGCTCGGTCCGCTGGCTCGCGTACGCCACGCTCTCGGTCTGCAACGGGTGCACCGCCCACAGCGACGCGATCGCCAGCGCCGGCCAGGTCGCACGCCCGGCCAACGCCACCGGCCCCCCACGCCGCAACGCCCACCGCACCACGGCGAACACCAGCAACGCGTTCGCCGCGTGCACCAGCACGCTGAACAGGTGATACCCCCACGGCTGCAGCCCGCACACCGCGTACGTCAGCGCCAGCGACCACGCCACCACCGGTCGGCCGTACGGCGGCGTCTCCCGCGGCGCGTCCAGCGACTCGCTCAGCGGCCACAGCGATCGGATGTGCACGTTGTCGCGGATCCCGCCCAGGTCGTCGAACACGAACGGGTTGTCCCACCCCCGCGCGAACACCGCCGCCACGATGCCCAGCAGCACCACCGGCCAGAGCCGATCGATCCACGTCCTCGCGGCCGCCTGCGTCATCCGCACGATCATATCGACGCCGATCGTTACACTGTCCGGCCGACGGGGCTTGACGGAGCGCGACATGGTGCGGATCGCGATTCACGGCGCGGCGGGTCGGATGGGCCGGCGGCTGATCGCCCTGGCCCAGGAGCAGGCGGCGCTGCGCGTCGTCGCCGCGATCGAGCACGATCGGCACACCCGGCTGGGCGAGGACGCCGGCGTGCTCGCGGGCGTCGGCTCGCTCGACCTGCCGATCACTTCGGCCTGGCCCGAAGAGCTCGACGTCGCCATCGACTTCTCCACCCCCGACGGCGCTATGACCGCCATCGCCGAGTGCGAGCGCCGCCGCTTCGCTCTGATCGTCGGGACCACCGGCCTGGACGACGCGCACCACGCCGCCATCGACCGCGCCGCCCAATCCATCCCCGTCCTCAACGCGCCCAACATGAGCCTCGGCGTGAACCTGCTGTTCCGCCTGGTCGGACGCGTCGCCGCCACCCTCGGCGAGGACTACGACGTCGAGATCGTCGAGGCGCACCACCGCCACAAAGCCGACGCGCCGTCCGGCACGGCCTTGGGCCTGCTCCGCGCGCTCTGCGAGGCCACCGGCAGGGACGAGCGCCGCGACGCCGTGTTCGGCCGGCACGGCAACGAGGCGGCGCGCCGGCCGGGCGAGATCGGCGTCCACGCCGTGCGCATGGGCGACGTCGTCGGCGATCACGCCGTCTCGTACGCCACCGCCGGCGAACGGATCGAGCTGCGGCACACCGCCACGACCCGCGATGTGTTCGCCCGTGGCGCGCTGCGCGCGGCACGCTGGCTGGTCGGCCGCGAACCGGGCCGGTACACGATGGCTGACGTGCTGGGCCTGTGACGTGACACCCACGCGTCCGATGCCGTCCGCGAGGCGTTGCCTCGCGGCTATTCGCCTGCGTTGACGTCCGCGAGGCGTTGCCTGGCGGCTGCGCGCCTTCTCGCCTCAGGATCAGCCGCGGGCAAACCTGCCCGCGGACGCGCACGAGGTCGTTGGTGGCACGCGCGCCGTGAGACCCACGCGTTCGATGCTGTCCGCGAGGCGTTGCCTCGCGGCTAATGGTAGAAACCCGCGTCCTCGCGCCATTTCAAGCCGACATGCTTCGGGATGTAGCTGTGGAGAAGGTAATCGAGATGCTTCGCATCCGAGACTCGCTTGATGGAGCCGCCGGAGCTGAGCCAGGTGCGCCGACCAAAGGTCTTGTTGAGGTGACGCGTGATGGATGATCGAAGCCCGGTGCGGACCGCAGCCAGTTCTCGGTCATCGGTCCAACTGACGAGGACGTGCAAGTGGGTGAGATCGGTGCCGACGCCATGGAGACGCAGTCGCTGAAACGTCGTCGCGGTCAAGACCGCATCGATCAACTGCCGCTGGATCGGTGGGCGAAACAGCACACCATCCACGCGGGCGTGGCGGCCGTATTGATCTGCCATTTCGACGTCGGGTGAGAGGATGCCCTCGCCTCGCCGCACGTATCCCTGATCGCGATCGGGCATCCAGCTCTTGTAGGCGTGCCACGTGAAGAAGCCGACCATGAGCCACCCCCCAGTGTGGCGTATAGCGTAGCACAGGCCCAGCCGCGGGCAAACCTGCCCGCGGACGCGCACGAGGACGTGGGTGGCACGCCGTGCGGACGACCCACGCCTGCGGTAGCGTCCGCGAGGCGTTGCCTCGCGGCTATTCGCCTGCGTTGACGTCTGCGAGGCGTTGCCTCGCGGCTTTGGATTATGCTTGGCGTTCATGGTGGCGATCTGTCTGTCGCTGGTGGGGGTGGGGCTGGTGATCAGCGTGCCGGTGTCGGCGTGGTTGTGCGGGGCCAGCGTGCGGTGGGGTCTGCTGGACGCGGCGGATCGCGAGGCGCACAAGCGGGAGGGCGCGGCGGTGCCGAACACGGGCGGGGTGGCGATCTTCGCGGCGGTGGCGTTGCCGCTGGCGGCGGTGCTGGTGAGCGTGTGGCTGGCGCCGGTCGAGTTTTGGCGGGCGTATCTGCCGCGGGTGTGGCCGCACGTGTCGGGGTTGCGGGCGATGACGGGGGTGGGCGGGGGCGTGCTGTCGGCGATGTGCGTGCTGCACCTGCTGGGGCTGGTGGACGATCGGCGGGGGCTGGGCCCGTTCATGAAGCTGGGGGTGCAGGCGGCGGTGGCGGCGGGGCTGGTGGTGCTGTGCGACATGCGGGTGCTGATGCTGCCGACGGACCACGGGTTCTGGCCCGGGGCGTGGAGCGTGGTGGTGAGCGTGGCGTGGCTGGTGGTGATCATCAACGCGATGAACTTTCTGGACAACATGGACGGGCTGGCGGCGGGGGTGGGGCTGATCATCGCGGGGATCTACCTGGCGCAGACGCTGATCGGGGGCCAATGGTTCGTGGCGGGGCTGTCGGCGGTGTTGGCCGGGGCGTTGCTGGGTTTTCTGGTGTTCAATTACCCACCGGCGCGGATGTACATGGGCGACGGGGGCTCGCTGGTGGTGGGGCTGGTGCTGGGGGTGATCTCGGTGCGTACGACGTACGTCGAGCCGGGGGCGGCGGCGTGGCCGGGCGGGCGGTGGTACGCGGTGCTGACGCCGCTGATGGTAATGGCGATCCCGTTGTACGACTTCACGAGCGTGACGGTGATCCGGCTGTGGTCGGGGCGCAGCCCGTTCCGGGGCGACCTGAATCACTTTTCACACCGGCTGGTGCGGCTGGGGATGAGCCGGCGTCGGGCGGTGGTGCTGGTGTGCCTGTGCACGGTGGCGACGGGGCTGAGCGGGGTGATGCTGCCGACGCTGGCGCCGTGGCAGGCGTGGGTGGCGGCGGGTCAGACGGCGACGGTGCTGGCGTTGCTGGGGTTGCTGGAGCGGGGCGCGGCGAAGCCGTAGGCGTGTCGGGGGCGTGAACGATTATGATCGCGCGGTGGGGCGGCGTACAGTGTACGCCTGTTTTTTCAGCACGCGGCGCGGATCGCACTTGACAGCTACGGTTTCGTCCCGGACGATAGGGGGTGTTGTCGGGGGGTGCGGGTCCGACCGCACGGGCAACATCGTTCACGTGTTCCAACGTTTGGAGGTATCGCAGCCATGGCAAGACCACGACACGAAGGACCGACTCCCGCGGAGCTCCGCATCCTGCAGGTCATCTGGGACCGGGGGCCCTCGACCGTGCGGGATGTGCTGGAGATCGTCAACAAGGAAGGGCCCAAGCGCGCCTACACGTCCATCATGAGCCTGATGAACGTGATGGTCGAGAAGAACCTGCTCAAGGCCAAGCCCCAGGGCCGCGCCTACGTCTACTCGGCGAAGGTGCAGCGTGAGGCGACGCTGAAGAAGATGTTGCAGGACCTGGTGACGCGGGCGTTCAACGGCTCGCCCAGCGCCCTGGTGGCGACGCTGCTGGGGGGCACGCGGGTGTCACCGAAGGAGATGCAGCAGATCCGCGAGGTCGTGCGCAAGGGCAAGAAGTAGCGCGTTAGACCAGAGCCATGTGGTGGCGGGAGGCGTTGGCGCTGGCGCCGTGTGAGCGGCTGGGATGGGTGCTGCTGCACTTCGTGTGGCAGGCCGCGGGGATCGTCGCCGCCGTTCGCCTGATCGAGTTGCTGCTGCCGCCGCGGCGGGGCTCGCCGCGGTATCTGCTGTACACCGCGGCGCTGCTGGCGATGCCGCTGGCGGCGGCGGCGACGCTGTCGGCGCCGCAGGGCTGGCTCGACGCCGCGGCGCACCGCGTCGTCGTCTCGGTCCGCCTGCTGGGCCCGGTGGCGCGGTCGATCCACGACCCGCTGCTCGTCGCCGTGCTGCCCTGGCTCGTGATCATCTGGAGCGCAGGCGTCCTGGTCGGACTGGGACGCCTGCTCCTTTGCGCCGGGCGGGTGCGGCGGCTGCGCGAGGGCGTGGGCCCGCTGCCGCCGGCGCTGGCGCGGCGCCTGCCCCGGCTGGTCGAGACGCTGGGCATGTCTGGTTTCTGCCGTGTGTTTGTCTCGGCGCGCGTCGAGCAGCCCCTGGTCTTCGGTCTGGTCAAGCCGGTCGTGCTGTTGCCGGCGTCGCTGGTCACGCGGCTGCCGACGGACATGCTCGAGGCGATCATCGCGCACGAGCTGGCGCACATCCGCCGGTTCGACCTGTGGGTGAACCTGTCGCAGCGGCTGGTGGAGACGGCGTTCTTCTACCACCCGGCGGTGTGGTGGCTGTCACGTCGGGTCAGCGCCGAGCGGGAGCTGTGCTGCGACGCGCGGGCGGTGCGGGTGACGCGTCGGGCGGTGCGGTACGCGCAGACGCTCGAGCGGGTGGCCTGGGCGGAGCTGGCCGGCCGGCTGCCGGGCCTGTCGCCGGCGTTGCCGCTGAACCTGGCGTTCGCACAGACGTCGCTGCTGGACCGGGTGGCGTACGTGCTGGGTCGGTTGCCGAACCGCCGGGCGACGCCGTCGGCGGTGGGTGCGGCGGTGTGCGGGGCGGTGACGGTGGCCGGGCTGTGCGGCGTGGCGGTGCTGCAGGAGCGGGTCGAGGCGCCGGGGGCGCTGTCACGGCTGCCGATCCGGCTGGATCGCGACGCCGCGGCGCGGCCGTACGACGGCTGGGTGACGGTGACGCACGCGTACCACGAGGCGGCGCCGCCACCGGTCGGCTCGGGCGAGCCGCCGCGCGTGCATCGTGAGCACCTGCACACGGCCGAGGGCACGCTGATCCGCGACACGGGCCGGGGCGAGCGCCGCCGCGTCGAGTGGTACCTGACCGGCGCGCGGCGGTACGTGGTGTTCGACGCCGCGCAGGGCTGGCGGGTCGAGCCGCTGAGCGAGGACACGGCGGCGCTGGTCGCCGACTTTGTGCGGCATTACCCGTTCACGCCGCGATACACCGGCGCGTGGCACGCGTCGGCCGAGCTGCCGCCGCCGCGCTCGGTGACCGTGCAGAAGCGGGCGGACGTCGCCCGCGTCGACCTGACCTATGACGAGCCGGGGCCGACGGCGCCGGTCGGCGGCGGGAGCGTCGCCGTGCTGCTCGAGGCCCCGCGCCGGGCCACGCTCTGGGTCGATCGGCAGACCGGCCTGCTCCACCGCACCGAGGCCGACTTCGCCGACGGCTGGCGCGGCTCGGAGTTCACCTACGGCCGATCCCCGCGCGTCGACGCGACCACCCCACCGCCCGACGGCGTCGGCACGCTCCTGCTCAGCTACCTCGGCGGTCCCGACGAGCCCGCGCCGCCGAACCGCGACACCCCCACGGGCACCGATGCGCGGTCGGCCGGTCAGCGCCCCGACCGCGCCGATGCCGCGTCGCGTGCCGAAGTCACGCCCGACGCCGAGCCGCGTCAGGACGTCGACGCCGCCACCACCGCGCCCGACGACACGCTCTCGCCGCTGTTCGCGCCCAGCTCGACCGAGACCGATCCCCGCCGCGACGCCGGTCGCAAGGACGGCCAGGACGGTCAGCACCGCCTGCCCGTCCTCACGCCGGTCATGCCCAACCTGATCGACACCAGCAACCAGTTGTTTGGTCGCGGCCCGCTCGTGCTCAACGACACGGGGGGTGCCGGCCGCGTCCGCGATCGCTTCAACGACGACGCGACGTTCAGCCTCCGCCCCGACACCCTGCGGATGCTCGATCGGGTCGATCGGCTCGACGCGGACCGCATCCGCCTGACCCGCGCCACGTTCGATCGCCTGCCTACCACGCCGTTCGCTCTGCTCGAACAGGCCCACCCGACGCACCGCATCCCCGAGCCCGGCACGTTCGCGGTCCTGGTCTTGCTCCACGCGCCGCTGCTCCGGTGTCGCCGACACTGAACCATGCGGGCGCCCGTCCGCGACGAGAGTGTCCGGGACCGCGGCAGTGCGGCGTCGCCGGGCGCGAGTCGTCGAACTTCCCGGCGCACCCGACGCGATCGACCGGATCACGTTCGGGAATGCGCCCGATTCATTCTCGCGTTCCTTGCATCCGGCCGCGGCTCGCGTGACGATGGCTCGGTCATCCGCGGGGGTTGGAAGGAGTGCGCAATGCTGCAACGACGATTCGGCAAAACCGGCTGGCAGGTGGGCGTGATCGGGTTCGGCGCCTGGGGCATCGGCGGGCAGTGGGGCCCGGTCGAGCAGGCCACGGCGATCGAGGCGGTCCACGCCGCCCTCGACGCCGGCATGAACCTGTTCGACACCGCCGACGCGTACGGCGAGCCGCCGGGCACGTCCGAGCGGCTCCTGGCCGAGGCGCTTCGCGGCAGGCGCGACCGCGTGTACCTCGCCAGCAAGGTCGGCAACCTGGCCCGACGCCACGGCCACCCGCTGCCCTACACGCACTGGCTGCACGTCGAGCTGTGCTGCGAGGCGTCGCTGCGCCGGCTCGACACCGACACGATCGACCTGTACCAGTGCCACATCGGCGGGTGCGAGCAGCCGGACGTGTTCCTCGAGGCGTTCGACCGGCTGATCGAGGCGGGCAAGATCCGCGCGTTCGGCATCTCGACCAACCGCGTGGACGTGGCGCGGGCGTTCAACCGCGACGGCCGCTGCGCCGCGGTGCAGCTCGAATACAGCTATCTGAACCGCGACGCCGAGCGCGAGCTGCTGCCGTACTGCGGTGAGAACGACATCGCGACGCTGATCCGCGGGCCGCTGCAGAAGGGCGTGGCCACGGGCAAGTTCACCCCGCGGACGACGTTCACCGACTCGGTGCGGCAGCGCTGGAACGAGGGCGAGGGGCGGCAGCGTTTCCTGCGGCAGCTCGAGGTCGTCGAGCGCGTGCGCGAAGCGGCGTCGTCGGATCGGCCGCTGAGCGAGACGGCGCTTCGGTTCGTGATCAGCCACCCCGCGGTGACGGTGGCGATCCCCGGCGCCAAGGACGCCGAGCAGGCGCGTCAGAACGCGGCGGCGGGCGAGGCGGCGCTCGATGATGCCGAGCTCGAGGCGATCCGGCGCGCCGCGGCGGAGCCGGTGGCGACGGGTAAGTCATAACGTTCTGCACACGCGGCTGCGCGCCCTCGCGCGTCAGGATTCAGCCGCGGGACAACGTCCCGCGGACGCGCACGATGACGTGGGTGGTACACGCGCCGTGAGGCCCACGCGTTCGTTGACGTCCCCGACGCGTTGCCTCGGGGCTGTTGCGGCCGCCTCGCTTTCAACGCCCGGCGCGGCCGTGGCCGATAACAGCAGGGATGTCCCTGCGCCCAGCGCATCTGATTCAACTGGCGGTCCTGGCCTTGCTGGGCCTCGGCGTGGTGATGGCCACGTCGGCGGGGCTCAGCGTCCCGGACGCCACCGCGACGACGGAGCCGGCGCCGGCCGACCCGTTCGCCCCGGACGCCGCCGACCCGCCGCCCTCGCCGCCCGACGCCTGGGCCGTCGCCCCGCTCGACGGCGTCTACCGCGTGCTGACCAGCCGCCAGGCGATCTACGCCGGCCTCGCCGTCGCCGTCATGCTCCTGGCCGGCCGCATCAACGTCCGCGAGCTGTTCCGCGCTCACGGCGTGAGCAACCCGCTGATCCTGATGGTGCTCGGCGCGCTGGCGCTGGCGGCGATGACGTTCGTGCCGGGCATGGGTCGGTCGGTCAACGGCGCGGCGCGGTGGCTGTACCTGGGCCCGAAGTTGTGGGGCCTGAGCTTCCAGCCCAGCGAGCTGGTCAAGTGGGTGATGGTGCTGGCCCTGGCGTGGTGGTGTGCGCGTCGCGCGGGGGTGATGCACCGCTTCGGCGCGGGGTTGCTCCCGCCGCTGATGCTCCTGGCCGTCGCGTGCGGGCTGATCGTGATCGAGGACCTGGGCACGGCGGCGCTGATCGGGACGGTCGGCGGGCTGCTGCTGATCGCCGGCGGGGCGCGGCTGTGGCAGCTCGCGCTGCTGGTTCCGCCGGCGCTGGGCGCCTTCGTCGCCGCCATCGCCGCCAACCCCTACCGCGTCGCCCGACTCACCGCCTTCCTCGACCCCTGGGCCGACCCGCGGGGCACCGGCTACCACCCCATCCAGTCCATGCTCGCCATCGTCCACGGCGGGCTCACCGGGCGCGGCCTGGGCCACGGCGTCCAGAAGTTCGGCTACCTGCCCGAGGACACCACCGACTTCATCTTCTCGATCATCTGTGAAGAGCTCGGCCTCGTCGGCGCCGCCACCGTCGTCGGCCTCTACCTGGCCATCCTCTGGGTCGGCCTCGGCATTGTCCGCGACTGCCGCGACACCTTCGCCCGGCTCGTCGGCCTCGGCGTCCTGCTCACCGTCGGGCTCCAGGCCGCGATCAACCTCGCCGTCGTCACCGTCGTCGTCCCCACCAAGGGCATCGCCCTGCCCCTGGTCTCGGCCGGCGGCACCGGCTGGATCATGACCGCCTTCGCCCTCGGCCTGCTCGCCGCCCTCGACAACGCCAACCACCTCGAACGCGAAGCCGGCCTCGAACTCGACCCGCGATCACGCCGTGAGCCGGCCACGCCGACGGTCGTGCCTCGACGCGCGTCCCCCCGCCCGGCTTGACCGGCTCGACCGCCGGCCACCTGCTACAATCCCGGTCGGTTTTACGTTTGAACACGGTCCCTTCCGAGGAGCTTCGCCCATGCGCGCCCGCCCCTTTGGCAACCCCGGCTCGCCCACGCACCCCGCCCGACTCGCGCCGATCCCGCTGGCGTGCCTGGCCCTGCTGATCGCCTCGGCCCCGACGCCCGCCGCCGCCCAGCCACGCCTCGCCGTCTCCGCCGAGGGCACCTGGGCGTTCGATCCGCCCGTCGACCGTTTCGGCGACGACGCCCTGCTCGACCTGCGCTCCATGAACGAGCCGGTCGCAGGCCAGAGCGGCTTCGTCCGCCTCGCCGACGACGGCATGAGCTTCGTACGCGGCGAGGGTCAGCCGATCCGGTTCTGGTCCGTCTGCAGTTACGGCTACCGCCTGCCCCACGACCAGATGGAGCACCACGCCCGCCAGCTCGCCAAGCTCGGGGTCAACATGGTCCGCCTGCACACCAACATCGCCGGCACCGACGACGGCCAGGCCATCACCGACGTCGACGCCGACGAGATCGATCGCATCAAGCGATTCGTCAAGGCCTGCAAGGACCAGGGCGTCTATCTGACGATCTCGCCGTACTGGTATCACCACGACATGCCCGCGAGCTGGGAGCCCGCCCTCGAGGGCTGGAAGGCCGGCGAACGACCCACCGGATCGCTGTTTTTCAACCCCACCTTCCAGCGGGCTTACAAGAGCTGGGTCCGCGAGCTCTACGCCACGCCCAACCCCTACACCGGTGTGCCCATCGCTCAGGACCCCGCGGTCGCGATCCTCCAGGTCAAGAACGAGGACAGCCTCCTGTTCTGGTCCGCACAGAGCCTGCCCCGACCGCAGCAGATGATCCTCGCCCGCCAGTACGCCCGGTGGCTGATCGAGAAGCACGGCTCGCTCGAGGCCGCCTTCGACGCCTGGGACGACAGGCGCATCGAAGACGGCGCCGTCAACGCCCTCAACGGCGTGGGCGACGACCCCGACCGCGGCGTCGTGGGCATGTACAACATCTGGGAGATGACCCAGACGCGCCGCGGCGCCTTCGACCGTCGCCTGACCGATCAGCTCCAGTTCCTCGCCACCCGTCAGCGCCGGTTCTATCAGGACATCGCCTCCTACCTGCGCGACGAGCTCGGCTGCCGCCAGCTCACCAACGCCATGAACTGGAAGTCCGCCGACAAGCTCCGCCTCGACGACGCCGAGCGATGGAGCTACGCCGGTCTCGACGTCATCGCCGTCAACCGCTACACCGGCGGGATCCACGAGGGCGAGAACGACGGCTACCGCATCGACCCCGGCCATCACATCGTCAATCGCTCGGTCCTGCGCCGCCCCCTCGAGCTGCCGACCAACCTCAAGCAGGTCGTCGGCTACCCCATGATCATCACCGAGAGCACGTGGGTCCGGCCCAACCTGTACCAGAGCGAGGGGCCGCTGCTCATCGCCGCGTACCAGTCCCTGACCGGCGTCGACTCACTCTACTGGTTCGAACAGGACGAGCGCGACTGGCTCCGCGACCCCCGCCGCACGTTCTGGCACGTCCGGCGCGACTCCGACGCCGGCTATGCGCTGGACAAATGGAGCTGCGCCACCCACCCGCTCCAGGGCATGTTCCCGGCCAACGCCGTCCTCTTCCGACGCGGCTACCTCGAGCAGGGCGAGCCCGTCGTCGTCGAGTCCCGCCCGCCCGACCACCTCTGGCGCCGCCGCGTCCCCGCCATCGCCGAGACCGAGACGTTCGATCCCAACCGTGACCTGCGCGACCTGCGCGGCGGGGGGTCGGGGACGGACGTCAGCCGCCTGGCCTTCCTCGTCGGGCCCGTCCACGTGGCCTTCGACGCCGACCGGCATCGCCTGGACGTGGCCGACCTGAGCTCGTTCATCGACGCCGACCGCCGCGTCGTGCGAAGCAACACCGGCCAGCTCACGCTCGACTGGGGCCGCGGCCTCCTGCTCGTCGACGCGCCCGCCGCCCAGGCCGCCGCCGGGTTTCTCCGTGACGCCGACGGCCGCTTCGAGCTGTCCGACCTGACCGTCGAGTCCGACAACCACTACGCCTGCGTCCAGGCCGTCTCCCTCGACGGCCGGCCCCTGCGCGAGGCCGCGCGCGTGCTCGTCCAGGTCGGCACCACCGCCCGACTCGACGGCTGGACCACCGAGCCGGCCACCTTTGAGCACGGCGACCAGCCCGTCGACGGCCGACGAATCGTCCTGACCGGCAAGCCGCCTTACCGCGTCGCCGACACCCGCGCCACGATCACCCTGGCGAATCCGGTCCTCCGCGAGGCCGTCCTGCTTGACCCCGCCGGCTACCCGGTGCGCAGCCTCGAGGTCGAGCGCACCGGCGACGCCCTGCGCGTGCCCCTGCCGCCCGAGGCGATGTACGTGATCTTCCGTTGAGCGACCGTCGCAGCGCACCGCTACGCTCGCGTCAACCTCGCATCCGACGAGTCTCGAGCGTGCTGTTCCGTCTACGGGCGATGCGCCGGCGAGCGCAACCCGTTTTGGTTATATCGTCGCGGTGCGATCCGGGGCGGCCGACACCGCGATGGTGCGGGCACCAAGCCGGCGCGGCAAAGGGCGAGCGCACGGGAAAAGCCCCGGCGCGGGCCGGGGCTCGTCGGGAAGTCGGGTTGGTGGGGGTTGCCGGCTTCAGGCGGTCTGCCGCCGACGCAGGACGACGCCGCCGAGCATGGCCAGCCCGGCGATCGCCGCGGTCGGCGTGGGGACGAACTGAGCGGTGCCCTGGGCGGTCCCGGCGCCGGCGGTGGCGGTGCGGCCGTCGAGGGTCCAGACCAGGTTGCCGCCGGCGAAGTTGGCCCAGAACGCGCCGAAGACGCGCCCGGGGTCGAAGGCGGTGATCGGGCCGGTGCTGCCCAGCGAGTCGCCGATCAGCCCGCCGACGTTCTCGTACGTGCCCAGGATCGAGCCGGTGAACTTGTTGGTGATCCCGGGCCAGGCGGTCAGGTCCACGGCGATGTTGCTGCCGCCGACGATCGTGTCGTTCTTGTAGCCGAACAGGGCCCAGTACGTGCCGTCGCTGGGGTCGTTGAGCACGACGCCGCCGTTCTCCAGCACGGGACGAAGCACGATGTCCGACTCCGTGAGCGAATTGGCCGAGGCCCCGCGCGGGGCGGCGAGCACGAGGACGGCAAGCACCACAAGGAAACACCTGATCATGACAGAACTCCTCTCCGATACGGGTCCACGATCCTGGCGAGCGGCGGGGGCTCTACGGCTCACCCCCTTCGACCGTCGCGTGCCAAGCAAGCCGCGCCGGGCCGGGCCGGCAAGCAAAACGGTGTGAATTCGGTGACCGTGAGCCGTCCGGCCCGCGTCGGATCGTGACGGTTTGCGCCGTTTGCCCGATCGTCATAGACGGAACTGCGCAGCAAGGCGGACGCGGTCGCTGCGGACGCGCGTCACGGGCCGGGGGGAAGCTATAGTCCGGCGGGGCATGCGATCGCCGAGGCCGGCGGTGCGGGGCACTGAACCACGAATGCCGAACGCAAGGAGACGGACGATGCAGCGGGTGAACGCGTGGCGGGCGGTGTGGGCGATGGCGGCGTGGCTGAGCCTCGCGGGGGGCTGCGGGTCGGGGTCCGACGCCGGCGGTTCGCCGCCGACGCCCGACGAGGTGGTCGGCACGTGGACGATGGTCGAGCTGGGCGGGTTGCCGACCGAAGACGCGCTGGTCGAGGGCATGCGCGTGCCGGAGCTGCGTATCGCGGCCGACGGTCGCGTGACGGGTCAGTCCGGGATCAACCGTTTGCAGGGGAGGATGGACCTGGCGGCGGTGGAGGCCGGGACCTTCGCCGCGGGCCCGTTCGCCACCACGCGGATGGCCGGGCCCCCCGAGGCGATGGACGTCGAGTCTCTGTTCCTCAACGCCCTGGACCGGGCCGAACGGATCGAGCTGGCCGGTGATCAGCTCCGGCTGCTGCGCAAGGACGAGGTGCTGGTCGCCTTCGCGCGGGTCGCGGGCCCGGCCGGCGGCGGCGGAGACGAAGGCGGCGAAGGCTGAGGCGGCGGGGACTTCGGGCTCGTCGGCGCTATCGCGCGGCGGTGAGGGGCGACCAGATCAGGTCGGGCTTGTTGAGCCCGACCGTGACTGCGCGCAGACCATCAGGCAGACCGACGTGCTGTTCGCCGGCCAGTGGACGCAGCGGTCGGACTTCGGGGCCCCGGGCTTCGGCGGCGGGGGCTTCGCCGGCCTCCAATACCTGCGCGCCCGCTGGTACGACCCGCGCCACGCCCGGTTCACACGGCTGGACCCGTTCCTCGGCGACCCGGCCGACCCCCGGACCCTGCACAAGTACGCCTACACCGCCGGCCAGGCGGACCCGGTGAACTTCGTGGACCCGAGCGGGGAGTTCGCGCTTGGCGAGGTTGGAGTCGCGAATACGATCCGACTCGCAATCACCGAGGCGACGGCAGCCGTCGGCATCCACGCTCAGACCGCTGCGCAAGCTGCGTCGAGCGGGGCGAGTCTGAATCAGATCCTGATCACAAGCCTCGCGACGGCATCGGTCGGAGGACTGGCGGGAGCTGGCATCTCGGCGGGGCTTGGGATCAGCGTGAAGGCCGGAAGGCTGGTCTTTTCAAAGGCGTCGGGAGGACTGTTCGAGAACTTCGCGACCCGGCGCTTCGCCCAGCAGGTCCTGGGCGAGACGGTGATCCGGACGAAGTTCCTGCGCGGCAACGCGGATCGTGGGATAGACTTTGCGTCGGTGCAGGGTCGAGGCGTGTCGGCAAAGCTGATTATCAACGAGGTGAAGAACGTGCGAGGCCGGATCCCGGTGGAGAGCTTCTCGGCGTTCGGCGTGAATCGTCGCGCCACGTGGCTGACGAATCTGCAAGTGGCGCGACGGGCGATAGATAGATCAGATCTCGATGCCGTTACCAAAGATGTCTTGATTGATCAGTTGGAACGGCGCGATTTTCTGGTTCGCGTCATTGTCAACGGGGATAAGAATCCCAATCTGCCAATCGACCTTATGGCTAGAGTTCGACAAGCAACGAATGTTGACCAGTTTGTTGTCATTCCAATCTATCGACAATGAGTCACACAACACATAAGATGCGCTGGGTAAAAGACGTCGAACAATCAAAGAATGACTATTTACAGATTTGGGCGAACGATCCGCTGGATCGCTTCCAAACCTACTATGATCCACAAGGGCCACCGGACCGACAGTTAATGTGGGGGCTGCAGCTCCTCTACGCGGACATCGACTCAGACCTCGGCCATCGCTTTCTCAAGCGTGGTCTGGCCTTCATCGAGCGCGTGGAGCGGGAGAATCGGCTTCAGGCGGACTTCTGTGTGGACGCCTTTCCTATGAATCGGGCCGAACTGCTCTCGACCAAGGCGTTGATCCTCGGCATCCTGCGCAACCAGACGGACGTGGTCTCGTGGCGCCAATGCGGGCGAGACTTCCTCGACTGGCTGAGGCAAGTCTCCGATTCGCCGGAGCAGCCGCCGTGGCACGAGGACGATCAGGGACAAGCCTATTACCTTTCGGCCGTGCGAGCAGAGCTGATCTGCGGCGAACCGGCGACTGCGCTCGAGCTCCTGAACAACGCCCCGGGAGTGAGCTGGCTGCATGACGAGGCGGAGCTGTGGCGTCAGCTCGCGGAGTCCTGGGTGCGGCGAGAGATCCTCGAGGATCGTTTGCGCGAATCCCTGTATGCTTACTTCGAAATCATTCGGAACCCGGACTACCAGTCTGACGTCTTCGAACGGCTGACGCACATGCGTCCGGAGACGGGGGCGATCCTGTACAAGTACGACGTGGCAAAGGGCGGCGAGATCGACTGGCGCAGGGTGATTGAAATGGTCGCGGCGTGACAAACGTCCGGTAGGGATGGTGAAGGTGATCAACCGACTGGCGCTACGACGTTTTGCGATTTTTGTGGGATTCTTGAACAGTGGTTAGCTCATCTGCGTCCAAGGCCATCAGCTAACGCGCCGGGGTGTACGAGCAGACGCTGATCGGCAACCCCGACGAGCGGTGGCACGTCATCGACGAGGCCAACCCCACCGGCTACGCCCAGACCTACGAGACGACCGACACGGGCTCGGACTCGGACGTCGTCGAGGCCAGCTTCGTGCTGGGCGATCGCGTGCACGGCTTGTACCGGGCGCGCAGCCGGGTCCTGGGCGGCGCATGGTGTGAGTGAGAGTGAATGCCCGTGACAGGACTCGAACCTGTACCCCGTTGCCGGGACCGCCACCTGAAGACGGCGCGTCTGCCAATTCCGCCA
>CAYSIX010000006.1:24343-36296 GCA_964431205.1 uncultured Phycisphaeraceae bacterium | reverse complement strand
ATCCGGGCGTACTGGGGCTCGCCGGTGAGGTGGTGGGCCAGCAGCGTGGCGATGATCGTCTCGTTGTGCGGCCACCAGAACTTCATGTCGTGCCAGTACTCCTGCACGGGCTTGCCGTAGACGTCGCGGAAGCTGAACAGCCCGCCGTGCTGCTCGTCCCAGCCGCGCTGCCACATCCAGTCGAGCATCCGGCAGCCGGTCTGGATCAGTGACCGATCATCACGCAGCATGCCCTCGTGCATGATGAACCAGGCGCCCTCGATGGCGTGGCCGGGGTTGAGCGTGCGGCCGTCGAAGTGGTCGTAAATTTCACCGTCCGGCCCCACGGTCTCCATCACGCAGGCGAGGTCGGGCTTGAGGAAGTAGCGGCGGATGTCGTCGATGCTGCGGTTGATCCATTCGTCGGCCTCGGGCAGGCCGATGCTGTCGCGCAGCTCCTGACAGACGTTGAGGGTGATCATGGGAAACCCGATGCCGCGCATGGGGCGGACGTCGGTGTACTTCGGCTCGACACCCTTCGGGTTCAGGTTGTGGTCGATGAACCGCCGGAACACCTGCCGGGCCTTGTCGGCGGTGCGTGGCTCGCCGGTGGCTCGGGCGTGCTCGCCGTAGGCGATGGCGGCGAAGGCTTCGCTGAACGCGTATCGGCGTTTGCGGATCGGCCGGCCGGCGCGAGTCACGTGGAACCACATCCGCCCGTCGCTGGGGTCAAAACAATAGCGATCGAGAAACTCGACGCCGCTGCGGCACAGCGCCAGCCACTGCTCCCGCGGTTCGACGGTGTTGTACAACTCGCCCATCAGCCAGGTGAACCGGCCCTGTTGCCAGACGCCCTTGTCGGTGTCCACTATCGTGCCGTCGCGGTCCAGCGCGGTCATGAATCCGCCGTGCTCGGCATCGACCGCGTGCTCGAGCCAGAACGGCACGACGTCCCGCAGCAACCCGTCGCGGTAGCGGGTGATCAGGCGTGTGCGTTGCGATTCTTCCATGGCGGTTTTCATGTTCCGGGAGTCGTGTCGGCGGCGGATCGGCTCGGGGGCGCGGCGTCACGGTCCCGCGCCGCCGACGCGTCGCCTTCCACCAAGTCCGCCAGCGGGATGCGCTGGAAGACCAGGTGGGCCCGGCTTCCCTCGTACAGGATGCCCAGGGTCCGCTCGTCGATCGCCGTCAGGCAGGAGTAGCCGGCGCTGGGCCATTCGTCGAGCAGCAGGTGATGGCGCTTCGGCCAGGTCATGCCCTGGTCGGTCGAGAGCTTGATGGTCATGCGTCGGCGTGGCTTGTCGGGCACGGCGGGGTTGGAGAACACCAGCCACGGCACGTCGCGGCCATCGGACGGCGGGACGGTGATCAGGCTCGCCTGACAGACCGGTTCGGGCAGGGCGTGGCGTGAAGTACGGTGCTCCCACCAGGTCTTGCCGAGGTCGTTGGTCACGGCGACGGAGCGCAATCCCCCGCGGTTGTCACGCATGTTCAGCATGAGCGAGCCGTCGCTGAGCTCGACGACCTGCGCCTCGGTCGTCTCGGGCTTGGCGCCGGTGCTGGCGTGCCAGGTTTCACCGCGATCGCGGCTGTAGATGATCGTCGAGTGCGGCGTGCCGTCGTGGTCGCGGAACTGAGCGGGGAAGACGAGGGTGCCGTCGCGTCGGGTGATACCGCGGCCGGGGCCCTGAAACATCAGCCGCCACCGCGGGTCCTTGACCTGCTCGGTGATGTTGATCGGCTCGGACCAGGTCAGCCCATCGTCGTCGCTGCGGGTGAGCACGAGCTGGCCGGTCTGTTCGGGCGTGAGGCCGAGGCCGGAGCCGGCCCAGCCACGTTCGCCGTGGCTCCACAGCGCGGCGACCCAGATCGTGCCAGTCTCCCGATCGACGAGGATCGCCGGATCGCCAACGCCGTCGTAGGCCCAATCGGGATCGTTGCCCATATTGAGGATGGTCCGCATGGGCGACCAGGTGCGACCGCCGTCCTCGCTGCGGCTCATGCCCACGTCCACGTTGGCCGGCAGGTCGCCCCAGCCGTCGTGCCGCTGGTCGTAGACGGCGATCAGAGTGCCGCGGCGGGTCGTGACCAGCCCGGGGATTCGGTACACCGAGACGCCGTCGTCGCCGGCGTTGCGCAGCGCCAGGCCGAGGCGAAGCGCGCCTGGCGGGGAGGGCGGCGCGGGCGTATGGGTGTGGCCATTGTCGAGGGTGACGGCGGTGCAGGCGGCGTGGGCGAAGTGGTCGATGTCGGCGTCGTCGCGGAGCGTGAACGAGACCCAGAAGTGATTGGGCCCGTCGTCGAGCGGCTGTTGGCCCTCAAACGTGAGCGTCGACGCCGGCGGCTGCGCCTCGCCGAAGCGGTCGGTGCCGCGGAACACGTCGGCCGGGTTTCGCCAGTCGAAGTCGCGCTGGCCCGCGGTGAAGTACACCTCGACGCGGGCGATGTCGCTGAGGTCGGTCGTACCGGTGAGGTCGATCTGAAGCCGGGTGACTGCGTGGCGGTCCACGTTGCCGGGTGCGTGGACGACGACGGCCAGCACCGGGTTGGTTTGGTTGCCGACGAGCACGGGGATCGTCGGCTCAAGCGTGGTGACGGAGTCGATGCGCTGCGGCAATCGTCGGGTGATGCGCACGTCGTCGATGAGCACGCCGGCGTTGGCGGGGCTGGTGCAGACGAACCGCAGCGCCTCGAACGCGGGCCCGGCGAGTGGGACTTTGACGCGGGTGCGGAACCCTCCGACGGCGATCGCCTCGTCACCGCGGTAGAGCTCGTGCCAGGCGTCGCCGCGCCGGGCTTCGACGCGAAACGCAAACGGCGATCGGTGTGTCCAGCGTTCGGCCCAGAACGTTAGCTCGAACGGCTCAGCGTCGCCGAGATCGGGCTGATACGTGACGCTGGATCGTTCGTCGCCGAGCACGCGCAGCGCGTGGTGTCCGGTGCGACGGTGTGAGCTGACGATATGCGCGTCGCCGGAGTCGGCTCGCCATCGGCCGGAGGGGTCCCGCGCGACGATCAGCGGCCCGGGCTCAAACGATTCGAAGCCTGTCAACACGATGGTCGACGACTCTTCGGCCCTGAGCGCCGCGGCCGCGACCACCATCGCGATCAGCAGCAGCAGCCTAAGACCTTGTCGCATGCGTGTACCTTTCTTGGGGTCGTGGCGATGATGCGAATTCACGCCTCGGTCGTCTGCCCTTCACTGACGGACCAGCCGCCGTCGACGGCGAGCACCTGGCCCGTCACGAAGCGGGATTGATCGGAGAGCAGGTAGACGACCGCGGCGTCGAGGTCGCGGGGCTGACCGATGCGGCCGCCGTCGAGCGGTTGCTTGGTGGCGATGTAGCGAAGGATCCGGTCGTCGCCGGCCGCGCGTCGGGCCATGGGCGTTGCGACCAGGCCCGGGGCGACAACGTTGAAGCGGATGTCGTGCGGCGCGTAACAGGAAGCGCAGGAACGGGTGAAGCCGACGATCGCGGCCTTGGCGGCGGCGTACACGTGCGTGGCAAAGTGCTTCGGCGAGGGGTAAAAGCCCAGGACGCTGCCCATGTTCAGCACGCTGCCGCCCGTGCCGTCGGCGAGGAATCGACGGACGGCGGCGCGGTTGGAGTAGATCAGCGAGTTCAGGTTCAGTTGCAGGGTAAACGCGATGGCCTCGTCGGTGAGCTCGTGAAGCGGACCGTCGCCGTGGCGGCGCCCGCTCCCGCCGGCGACGTGGTAGAGCGCGTCGAAGCGGCCGAAGGACGACACGGCCAGGTCGATCGCGCGCTCGGCGGTCTCGGGGTCCGTCGCGTCGGCGCCGAGGGTTCGGCCCGCGTCGCCGAGCGCGTCCGCGGCCGGTTGCAGGCACGCGTCGTCACGCCCGACGGCGACGACCCGGGCGCCCACGGCCACGCACGCCCTCGCCGCCGAGAGCCCCATGCCGCTCGTCCCGCCGACGATGACGATCACTCGACCATCGAGCGGATGAGCGGGCGGCGTCTGCGAACCGGCGTGCGTCGCGTCGGTCATGTCAGCCTCGCAGCTCCAGGGACGCGGGCGCGCGTTCGGCGGCCTCGGCGGGCCAGTCGAGCCGCTCGCCGCATCGCAGCACGCGGTGCGGCTGCCGCAGCCGCTCACAAGTCGCGACGAACAGATCGGGTGACTCGGTGTTGAAACGGAACATCTCAAAGTGACAGGGTACGACCAGCCGAGCGCCGATGTCTCGAGCGAGCTTCGCGGCCTCGGCGCCATCGAGGTTGCCCGCCACGCGGCGCTCGGGCCGGCGACCGTTGATCGGCAGCACCGCCACGTCCACCCGGAACGGCTGGACACGCTCCACCAGACCGTCGTACAGCAGCGTGTCCCCGCTGTGATAGATCGCCCAGCGTCCGAACTGCGCGACCAGCCCGATGTGCTTGCACCGGCCGTGGTCGTCGCGTTCGATCTGTTCGTGCGCCGCCGGGACGCCGTGCAGTTCGAACCCATCGACGTCGAGGCTATGGCCCTCGTCGATTCCGAGCAGGGTGTCCGGCTCGACCCCCAGACGCTCGGCCGCGAACTGGCGATTCGCCTGCGGCACCACGACCCGCATCGCCGGGTTCGCGGCCATCATCGGGCGCAGCGTCTCGGCGTCGAGGTGGTCGGTGTGGTTGTGGCTCGACGTGACCACGTTCACGAAGTCCAGCCGGGCCGGATCGACGACGCGCGCCGTCATCCGCTCGTGCGGCTTGTCCGTGTCGGCGTACTTTTTCGTCAGCGAGTCGGAGAGGTAGGGATCGAACAGCAGAAAACGCCCGCCGTGCTTGACCAGAAACCCGCTCTGACCCAGCCACCACAGCGCAAAGCCGTCGCCCGGCGAGGCGGATCGCACGTCCTCCAGAAACGCATCGTCCTTCAGCACCGGCTCGATCACAGGCCCAGCTCCTCACGCACACGCTTCACGCCCTCGACCATGTGGACCAGCTTCTGCCTCGCCGCCCACCGCGCCGTCTGGCTCAGCCCGCAGTCCGGCGCAAACGACAGCCGCTCCGCCGGCGCGTGCTCCAGACACCGGCGGACGCGCTCCGCCACGTCCTCCACCGTCTCGATGTAGTAGCTCTTGACGTCGATCACGCCGACGGCCACCTCGTGGTGCTCGGCGAGGCCGGCGATGATGTCCAGCTCGGCGAACTCACGGCTGGCCATCTCCAGGTGCAGCTCGTCCACGCTCAGCTCGTGAAACGCCGGGAACATCGGCGCGTACCGTCGCAGGCCGACCGCGTGGCCCTTGTAGTTGCCGAAGCACAGGTGCGTCGAGAGCCGACACCGGCCGACGATCGGCTCGACGGTGCGGTTGAAGATCTCGACGAACCGGGTCGGGTCTTCACGGTGGGCGTAGCAGCTCATCGACGGCTCGTCGACGGTCAGCTCGGTGCAGCCGGCGTCCACGAGCGCGGTCAGCTCGTCGCGCACCATCGGCAGCAGCGCCTCAGTGACGGCATAACGGTCCGGGTACTGGTCGTTCGGGATCAGCCGTCCGCTGAGCGTGTAGGGCCCGGGGACGGACGCCTTGAGCGTGGGTCGGTCGGGATGGTCGCCGAGCAGGTGATCGACGACACGCCGGAGGCGGCGGAACTCCTCGACGGCGCCGAGGCCGTTCGGCGCGGCCAGCGTGCCGACGATGCGGTGCTTGCCGCGCTGATCGTGCGCCGGCGGGCCGAAGACCCGTCGCGGCCTGGCCTCCATCTCGATCCCTTCGAGGTAGCCGTAGAACGAGAGGTTGAAGTCGAACCGCGTCTGCTCGCCATCGGTGATGACGTCCAGTCCCGCGGCGAGCTGATCGTGCACCGCGGCGATGACGGCGTCCTCCTGTATCTCGGCGATCTCATCCGAGCCGAAGCGGTCGAGCTGGCGCGACGCCAGCTCGAGCCAGCCGGGGAAGGGGTAGCTGCCGATGACGGTGGTGCGTAGCGGTCGTTGCTTCATGGGCTGATGCTCGTGAGGCGAGAATCGTGTGGTTCGTCGCGTGTGGAGGAACGTTCCTGGGTGATGAAGCTGAACGCCTGCGCCGGGTTGTGAACGAGCAGGCGGTCGATCAACGGCTGCTCAAGGCCGGCGTCTCGCAACAGGGCGGGCAGGTCCGTGATCAGCCAAGCCAGGCCGGGCGAGCCGCCGAAGCTGCGCCAGTACGCGGGCTTGGCCAGGTCCATCCCGACCATGAGCTGATCGGGGAACTGCGGCGCCAGTCGAGCGATCAGGTCCACCGTCGGGTTGGGCGAGCGGTCGGCCCAACGGAAGGCGGCATCGTACTCGAGCCGGACGCCGGTCTGCAGCAGGTCGCGGTGATGGTGCGTGTCCGGGTTGCGGTCGGTGTGCGAGAGTACGACGTGGCGCAGGTCAGCGCCGTGGTTGGCCAGAAGGGTGGCCTGTTCCATGGCCGCGGTGCCGCCTTCGGTGTGGGTGATGATGGGGCAGCCGGTGGCGCGTTGGGCGGCCGCGGCAGCACGGAACGCGGCGCGCTGGGCGTCCGTGAGCCGATCCTTGCCACCCGCGACCTTGACCACGCCGGCGCGACACGGCTGGCCATCCATGCCGGTGGTGATCTCTTCGACGAAGCGCTCGAAGAGCCCCTGCTCGTCGAGCTGAAGCATGGCGGACGGCGTGGGGTAGTACCGGGGCAGGTGCAGGCCGGTCGCGGCGACGACGTGGACGCCGCTGGCGCGAGAAACGGTCACGAGCTTGGCCGCGTGCCGACCGCACTCGCCCGGCATGGTGTCGATGACGGCGCGACCGCCCGCGTCATGAAAGGCACGCAGTTCCACGGTGATCCGATCCACGTCGGCCAGGTGAAGCTGCGGGTGGTCGCGTGCGATGTGCGGTGCGTCGATCACGACGTGCTCGTGCGCACTGCACGCGCCGAGTCGCGACGCCGGGATGTCACCGAGTACGGTGCGTATCAACACGTGTCACCTCAACCGTTGACCAGGCGGGCGCGGTTGTCGCGCCAGGCGTCCGCCGCCGTTCTCGCGACCTCGTCGGGCATCTCCAGCACAGCGCCAAGCTCGATGAGCCGATCCTGCAGCCGCCGCACGGGCACGCTCCGCGCCGAGCAGTCGTGCTCCAGCGACATCGCCGCGGCGAGGCCGACCGCCTGGCCCATCGACATCGTCTGCCCCATCGACCGGCAGGACGCGTGGGCGTCGTGCGTGGCGCTGAAGCATCGGCCGGCGACCCACAGCTCGTCCCGGCCGCGCGCCACCAGCGTCCGGTACGGCACGTCATACGCCGCTCCGCCCGGTACGTACGCCCACTCGGTCTCCTCCCGCCCGGCGTCGCTCATGCGATGGTCCTCCACCGGCGCGCCGCACAGCAGCACCACGTCCTCGAACCGGGCGACGCCCAGGCAGTCCTCGCGCGTCAGCCGGTATTCGCCGTACACGCGGCGAGTCTCGCGCACGCCGATCTGCGTGGACAGCCCGATGATCTTCGCCGCCTCGTAACCGGGCACCCGGTCGCGGAAGAACGCTTCGTACACGAACGCCTGTCGGCGACCCTCGCGCTCGGCGGCCGTCAACTGCTCCGGGTCCGTCGCGTCGAAGTCCGCCACCCGGACCGCCACGGTCGAGATGCAGCCGCCCTGCACCATCGCGTGGGCGCTGCCGGCCTTGCGCGGCAGGGGGTGCGTGCCACGCTGTATCGCCTGCTCCATCCGCTCCATGAGCATCCGCTTGCCCCCGGCCGCGGCGAAACGCTCCAGGTCCACGTTCGCCATCCGGAACGTCGTCGTCAGCGTCTGCGCCGGGTCGATCTCGCCGGCCTTCTCGTACGGCACGCCCGCCCAGTGGCACAGATCTGCATCGCCGGACGCGTCGATGAACCGCCGTGCGCGGATCCGCCGAAACCCGCCGCGGGTGAAGACCACGACGCCGGTGATGCGGCCACGCGCATCGGACTCGACATCGACCAGCATCGCGTGCAGCAGCACATCGACGCCCGCGGCTTCGAGCAGGCGGTCCCACACGGCCTTGAGCCGCTCGGGGTTGTACGTCACGCCCGTGCCCGCGCCGTATGTGTTCGGTCGCAGGTACACGTCGCCCGTCTCGTCGAGCGCATCGACAACGCGGTCGGGCAGCCCGCCGACGACTTTTCGAGGCGCGTCGCCGGGCGTGAAGAAACCATAGAACGTGTCGAGCACCTGCGTCGACGTGCCCCCGAGGAAGCCGTACCGCTCGACGAGCCCTACGCTGGCATCGCCGTGCTCTCGCGCCGCCAGCGCCGCGCAGCAACCGGCGGAACCGCCGCCGACGATCAGCACGTCTACTTCGGCGTGCAGCGGAGCGTCGACATGCCATCGCGTGTCGGTCATCGTGGCTCGGCCACCTTTCTCGCCTTGACTGCAATTGGGTTCAAGGCGTGATACGCCGCGCCGATCGCGCCGCCCACCTCACCGAGTTCGGCGGCGACGATCGGCACGCGGTGACCGTGCGGGCGCCACTCCACGCGATCGAGCTCTTCTTCCAGCGGCTCGAACAGCGCCGCGCCGGCCTGGGCGATGCCGCCGCCGAGGATCACACGGTCCGGGTCGAGGACGTTGATGATCGATGCGATCCCGCACGCCAGGGTGTACACCGAGCGACGCCAGACGGCCGTCGCCTCTTCGTCGCCGGTTTGCGCTGCTTCGACCAGTTCACGCGTCGCGTGAAACCGCCCGCCGCTGCGGCTGGCCAGCGTCTGCTCGCCGATGGCGTTCTCGAGCGCCCCGGGCGTGCGGAAGATGCCGGGTGGGCCATCGACGTCGAGGCAGAGGTGCCCGAGGTGGCCGGCGCGGCCGATCGTGCCGCGCCACAGCCGCCCGTCGGTCAGGAACGCCCCGCCGACGCCGGTCCCCAGCGTCAGCATGACGGCGTTGGGGCTTTCGCGTGCGGCCCCGCGCCATCGCTCGCCGAGCAGCGCCGCCTGGGCGTCGTTGAGCACGGGGATCGTTTCGTGCCAACCGAAATAGTTCGTCCAGTCGAGCTCTTCGGTGTCCGTCTTGCGGCCGACGAGGCACGACGCCGAGCGCCCGTCAGGCGCTGGCAGCCCGGGCGACGCGATGCCCACCGCGGCCGGCCCCTGCTCCTGCGGCGAGGCCAGCGCCTCGAACAGGCGACTTGCCGCCTCGGCGACACGCCCGCCGGTCGTCGCGACCGGCATGGTTTCTCGGCTCAGTTCCTGCCCGTCGTCGCGACAGGCGACGGCCTTGAGGACCGTGCCACCCACGTCGATGCCGATCGCGTATCTCATGGCCATCGCGGCGACGGGTCGCCGCTCACTCGTACAGGTGCCGCAGACTGACACGGTATGTCTCGTAGAACCGTTCAAGCTGCTCTTCGACGCTCGCATCGCCGACAAACTGGTGGCTCGGTAGCAGCTCGAGCTTGACGCCACGTCGGATCAGCCGCGCGGCCGTCTCGCAGCGGAGCATGTTGATCAGCATCGCGCCGGTGACCGTTGAAACCGGACCCGTGCGCCAGGTCAGGCCTTCGAGCTCGAGCACGCAGTCCCCCACCGGGGCGTGATTGTCGAGCACCACGTCGGCCAGATCTGACAGCTTCTTGCCGGACTTGTGCCCCGGCGTCGAGGTGCTGCAATGCTCGTCGGAGACGATGCCGATCACCGGCATGCCTCGTTCCTTGGCGCCCATCGCCATCTCGACGATGAGGGGGCGGATCCCGCTCGTCGAGACGATGAGCATGGCGTCGTTCGGGCCGAACCGATAGCTTTTAAGGATTTCCTCGGCGTAACCCTCGCACTTCTCCAGGTGCAGCGGCGCCCGCAGGCCGTTGTGGCCGATCACGCCGCTGTGGTCCTTCAGCGCCGTCTCGACGATCGAGACGAAGCCCGGGAAACAGCCCTGGCGGGGCATCATCTCCTCGCACATCATGGCCGAATGGCCCGAGCCGAACATGAACACGAGCCCGCCGTCGGCTATGCGCTGGGCGCACAGCTCGGCGGCCTGCTCGATCTTCGCAGTCTCGGCCGAAGCCAACTCCGCGAGCCGTTTGATCGCCAGCTCGAAGTACGAACGGGCGGCGCCGGTCGGGCCCGTTCGCGAGCTTTTCTCCTGCGTGGTCACACTCATCGGTCACTCCTTGGGGACTTTGGACGTAGCCGTTTCGGATCATTGGGGACGCCGCTCGACTTCATGGCGCCTCATTCAGGATACTTGGCGAGAAAAGCGCGCAGGGCCGGCGTGTCGAGGGTCCGCGTGATGCGGAAGATCGCGGACGGCCCCAGGTGCAGGCCGCAGTAGACGAAGATGTGCTGAACGCCGGCATCTTCGTCGATCACGGCGCCGCCGGGGTGCATGCCGTCGGTGCCCGTGACCATGGTGCCCGCACGCGTCAGCAGCGTGCCCTCGAAGCGCCACTCGGTCCCGCCGCTGAGCAGCTCGTCGGGGTCGATGCTCCAGAGGTTCAGCGTCATGCGCATCCGCTGCTGTTCCCGGCCCTGGCCGCCGCCGTGGCGGTTGGTGCACACGGCCTCGATGCGCTCGGTCACGGGGTTGTACGCCAGGTCCACCGTGTCCTGCGACCACGGGCCGTACCCGCTGACGTCGACCTCGTCGCGCACATCCGTGACGCGGATGCTCGTGAGGCCGGGCTCCAGCGGCAGCCAGCCCGACCTCGAAACCGCCTGCATGTAACGCCACGTCCTCGTCGTGGGCTCGAAGCTCGCCTCGCCGTGACACCGCGCGACGATGAACAGCGCGCCGTCGTGCAGGAGCGGTGTCGGCTCGATCGCGCGGGCCCAGTCGGCGGGCATCGGGTAGATGATCTGCTCCCAGTCGTGCCCGCCGTCCTGTGAGTAACGGACGATGAGGTCGGCCCCCTCGCCGTGGGCGAAGCTGACCAGGCCGTACTCGGGGTGCGCGATCAGCCGGGGGCCGTTGTTCGCCACCGGACCCGGCAGGTCGTCTTTGCCGTACGCGCCGGGCAGGTGTTCCCAGCTCTCGCCCTCATCTGTGGAGCGGAACACGCCGTACTCCGACACGAGCACGACGGTCCCGTCGCGGGTCACGACCATCCCGTTGCCGAAGGCGAGCCGGCAGTCTTCGGTCGGCGTGTCGACGAAGCGACGCATGTCGATGGGGGTGGACCAGGTCTGACCGCCGTCGGTCGAGCGGGTCATGACCGCGGTGCTGGTGTGCTCATCGGTCGGCTTGCGGACGTTGAAGCGGGGGGTGTGCTGCGGCTTGCGAAGGAAAACGACGATGATCGTGTCGTCCACCTTGGCCGCGACGGGCCAGCCGAAGTGGCTGTTGTTGCCCTTGAGGTGCTCGCCATAGGGCAGCGCGACCGGCTCGACGACCAGCGAGCCGTCCTGGTGCGAGTACTTTTCCTCGAAGAAGCGGGGCACGCGCAGGCACCGGCGCATCAACTCGTCACGATCCCCGAACGTCGGACTCGCCTCGGCCGCCGGCTCACTCGCGCCGCACACGCTCACGACGCCCACCGCGACGACGACAATCGCTCCGAACACGTGGCCTATGCGGACACCGGTGAGCGGACACGTTTTTGTCATGGTGCTCCTGCCTTCTGGCTTTCGTGCTGCTGCGCAAGCCGGCTGTCCATGCGTGCTCGCAGCCGCGTCATCACCTCACGGAACGAAGGGTCATCGGCGATGTTCACACGCTCGATGCCCGAGTCGCGATAGTCATACAGCTCCTCATCCACGGTGTCGCGGGTTTGCCAGTCGATCCAGCGCGTGTAGCGGAAGCGAACGGTTCGCAGGGAGTAACCCATCACCTCGGGCGCGTCGCCGTAAAACCACGGGCGGGGGTACTGGCTCAGGACCGCGTCGTGGACGCGGGTATCAGGGTCGTCAAGCACGGGTACGAGGCTGACGCCCTCGGTGTTGGGGCTCGGAGGCAGGCCGGCCAGGTCGACCAGTGTCGGATAGATGTCGAGCGCCTCGACCAGCGCATCGGTCCGCTTGCCCTCGCCCGTCATCCCGGGCGCGGCGATGATCAGCG
>CAYSIX010000006.1:0-24333 GCA_964431205.1 uncultured Phycisphaeraceae bacterium | reverse complement strand
GCGGGCAGCGGGTGTCGAGCTCGAAATTTGTCGCCTTGGCCCAGAAGTCCAACTCCCCGAGATGAAAGCCGTGATCGCCCCAGACCACGATGATGGTGTTGTCGTCGAGTCCGAGGTGTTCGAGTTCATCCATCACAACGCCGATCTGAGCGTCCACATAGCTGACGCAGGCATAGTAAGCGTGACGGAGCGATCGGGTTTGTTCGGGACCGATGCGACCGTCGTCGCGCACATCCTGATAGCCGCCGATCTCGCTGCGGTTGGGGAACGCGTAGCGCGAAACCCCTCGCGGGGGCGTGTCCGCCTCGGGCACGTCGAAGGCATCGGGATCATGGAGGTCCCAATAGCGGGCCGGCGCGGTAAAGGGCAGGTGCGGCTTAAAGAAGCCGACCGCGAGGAAGAACGGCGTGCCGTCGGCGTCTCGCCGCGACTTCAGGTCGCGCAGCGCCTGGATGGCTAGGCCGGCGCTGACGCCGTCGGCGTAGGCCAGGTCGGGAACCGGCTCGCGCTCGCTGACCGTGCCCTTGAGCCGCCCGCGGTTCTCCGGCAGGGCGTAGCGACGTGACCGCGGACTGTGCGCCATCGGCTCGCGCGTCCAGCCCTTCGGATCGAGCATCTTGGGCTTGCGCGGGTTGCCGTGGAACACCTTGCCGATCGACCACGTCTCGTAGCCGTGCTCGCGAAAGTGCTGTGGCAGGCTCACGACGTCGGCTCGATGCTCGCGAAAGTAGGTGTTCAGGTCCCAGACGCCGATGCTGTCCGGCCGCATGCCCGTGAGCATCGACGCCCGCGACGGCGCGCAGACCGCCTGCTGCACGTAGGCGCGGCTGAACGTGACGCCGCGCTTGGCGATCCGGTCCATGTGCGGCGTGTGCGCGATCGGGTCGCCGTAGGCGACCAGCGTCGGCCGCAGATCGTCGACGATCAGCAGCAGCACGTTCGGCTGACCGCTCGGCGCTTCGGCCGCCGCCGTCGCGGCCCCGAGAAGTCCCAGCGACGACACCGCCGCGCATCCACCGAGTTGCCACGGTCTTGCTCGAAACGTCGTTCTGTTCGTGCTCCTCATCGCTCTGTCCTTCAGGCCCGACTTCAGCCGTGTCACGCCTGACGAGCCGCTGCCTCGCGGCCGACCACCGCGACCCCGATCATCGCGCCTACCGGCCCGGCTGACATCGGTTCGCGGTTCCTCCGCACCGACGGTGTGGTTGATCCTTCAGCCGGGTCGCTTCGGCGCTGTTGATTGGCATCCACGCTGAGTCTTCTTCTTCCGGTGCGCGGATCTGGTACTGGTGCTTGGCGGCTTCATACGCGTTGAGGTCGGTCAGGTTCTGCGTCTGTTCCACGAGCACCGCCCTGGCTTCGGCGGGATATCGGCCGAGCCATCCGATGAACGCGCCGGCCGCCTCCAGCTCCTCGGGCGTCCGCCCCGCGAGGTCGGGCGGGCAATCGCCGCAGGAAAAGATGTGGGCGTGCACGCCGATGGCGGCGTCGTCGGACGCGGGTGATTCGATCGGCGGGACGGCGTCGGCGCTGGCGACAAAGACCGTGCCGGCACTCAGGTCGTAAAAATACACCTGGTTCGTCGCACGCCCCTCCCCGCCGGACAATCCCGCGAAGAGAAACATCGCCAGGCCGAGAATGATCAACACCACGACGGTGGCCAGTGCGGAGTGTTCGCGAAGCAGAGCCCGAATGTTCATGGAGGAGCCTCCGAAACCGGTAGAACCCCGGCGATGGCAGAAGCCGCGGCATGTCGGCCTGATTCATCCCCACCCGCTCGTTCCGTCCACAGACGGTGTCACGCCCGCCCGGTGCTCCGGGAGGCCTTCCAAACGCCCGCCGGCTTCAGATCACGGCGAACCTCAACCGCCTCGCGAGACCACTCAAAAAACCCGATCGATTCGAGCTCCTCACGCAGCGTCGCCGCGTCGTCCGGAGAAAGCGTGCGCAGCGGCAGTCGGCAAGGCCCGCAGTCGCAGCCGACCAACCCCATCGTCGCCTTCAGGCCGGGGAAGCCGTAACGGTCCACGATCACCCGGATCATCTGGTTCGCGTTGGCCTGACACCAGCGGGCCGTGGCCAGGTCGCCGGCGTCGAACGCCTTGGCCAGCCGGCGATACAGCGGCGCCGCGAAGTTGTACGTGCTCCCGACCGCGCGGCGGGCGCCCACGCCCAGCGAGGGCAGCAGCAGCTCGTCGCGGCCGAACATCATCTCGAACCGACCGCCGTCCATCTCCAAGCACTCCTGAAACTCCATCAGGTCGTGGTGCGTGTACTTGACGCCACGAAGACTGGGGATGCGCTCGGCGGCGAATCGCAGCAAGCGAGGGATCGAAACCTCACAACGCGTCATCGAAGGGATGTGGTAGAAGTAGAACGGCAGGTCCGCCGCCGTCGAAGCGATCTCTTCCAGGAACGCCGACAGATCCTCGACCGAGGCCGGAATGAAGGCGTTGGGCGCGATCGAAGCGATGGCGTGCACCTCGGCGTCGGCCGCGTGGCGCGCCAGCCGCTGGGCCTCGTGCACCGCGTTGTGGCCCACGTGCACGACGATCCGTAACCGGTCGCCGGCTACCGCCATCCAGCGCTCAGTCAGGTGCATCCGCTCTTCGACGGACAGCGACCAGCTCTCGCCCGTCGTGCCGCAGAGGAACGCGCCCGTCACACCGGTTTCCACGAGCCGCTGGGCCTGCCGCTCGACGGCTTCGAGGTCCACCTGGCCGTCCGGCCCCATCGGTGTGTGCGGAGCCGCGTACAACTCAAACGTATGGTTGTTGATCATGACTGCTCATCGCTTCGGCCGCGTCCACTCACCCCGCGGGTCGGACGGTCCGGCCTAACCGTCCCGACCTCGATCACGTCCCTCCCTCACGGCGACGTTCAAGTCTGCCCCCTTTCAAGGCTCATCTGCCCGGACGCCGCTGCCCCCCTTACCTTCCGTAAGCCACCGCAACGAAAAACGCGCCAGCGTGATCGCCGAGTAGCCGTCGCGCTCGTAAAGACAACCGACGTCACCGTCGGGCAGTCGGGCCAGGCATGAATACGCGCTGCTGCCGGGGTAGATCAGTCGCGAAGCGGGCCAAGTGTCGCCGTCGTCGCGGCTCAGCCGCACCGTCATGCGCTCTCGCCGCGTGCTCGCCGGGTTCGAGAACAACACGCGGTCCGGCGCGCCCGCACGGGGCCAGTCGTAACGCAGGATGCTTGCCTGGCAGACCGGCTCGATCAACGCCGCGTCCTTCCGAGGCTCGGTCCACGTCCGGCCGCCGTCGTCACTCAGCGCGGTGTAACGACGGTGGTCGCCAAAGTATGCCCGCATGTTCATCATCAGCTTCTGATCGCTGCGCTCGAAGACCTGGCTCTCGTTCGTGCGCGGCCGAATCGGCTCGCTGCGATGCCAGCTCTGACCCCCGTCGTCGCTGTAGATCACGTGCGCGCCGATGCCGTAGGTGTTGTTTTGCCGGATCGCGTGCTCGCCCGTCGCCGGGTGGCTGTGGTTGGCCGGGATCACGAGTCGGCCGCGGTGCGGGCCCTGCTGCACCTGGATGCCCACGCCCGGTCCCGTTGCGTACCACTGCCAGCTCGGGTCCTTGACCTCGGCGGTGATCTCACGAGGCTCGGCCCAGGTTCGGCCGTCGTCCCGGCTTGACGTGATCCAGACCGTGCGCGTGCCGCGATCGACCTTGGTCGGGTCGAACTCGTGGTAATCGCCGGGGTTGTGCGTCATGAGCAGGTGGATCACGCCGGTTTGCTCGTCGACCACGGGGCAGGGGTTGCCGCACGTGTTGGGGCCGTCATCCCACACAACGTGTTGCTCGCTCCAGGTTTGCCCGCCGTCGTCGGAGCGCTTGACCAGCATGTCGATGTCGCCGGAATCACCCCGACCATGCTTGCGTCCCTCGGCGAAGGCGAGCAGCGAGCCCCGCGGCGTGGTGATGATCGACGGGATCCGGTACGTGTCGTACCCGTCGGTCCCGCTGACGTACACGTCGGTCTGCTCGGGCAGGTCGAGCGGCGTGAACGAACCGGCGGTCGCGGTAAACTCGTGCAAGTGCATCGTGGACCGCCACGGCCGCAGAGCGACGTGCCCGAGCGTCGACGCCCCGTCCGCCGCTTCGTACAGCGTTTCGCCGTCGATCCGGAAGCTCAATGTGCCGCCGCGGCGTTCGAGTTCGACGGTGAACGGCTCACCCGGGCGGATGTGATCGCGGGTGTCGCCGATGCTGTGCGTCCCGCGAAATCGAGGCCCCTCGACAAAAATCTTGTGGCTGCGGCTGTCGAAACCGAAGTGGTCGCGTCCGTTGAGCATCAGCGACGGCGCTCCGCCGTTCAACTCGGACAGCGTCAGCTTGACTCGGACGAGAAAGTCACGGCTGTCGATCAGGCGGTCGGCCATGAGCAGGAAGCCCTGACCCTCGAGCAGGACGTAGCCGTCATCCGTCCGTGGCTGCTCGCCGCTGAGCGTCCGCGCATGCACGAGGCGGCCGTCGGTGACAAACGCCGCTTCAGCGCCGGCAGCCGCGCCCGCCCCGCTGATCGGGGCGAGCGCGAGCACAGCCGGAAGGAGGAGAAGTTGCTGGCCTCCGAACCAGCTACCGCCTGAACCACAAGAGCGAACGAGCATGCGCATGCGTATCTCCCTGCGGGTCATGAAACCTTCGGACGAACGCGGCGATCGGCACGAGGCCGCACCAGCGTCACGACGCCCAGCGCGGCCGCGCCCAGTCCCGCCGGCTCCGGCACCGCGGCCTCGACACCCGTGCCGAGGTTGTTCTGCCAGACGCCCAGGTCAAAACCGTCGACATCGCCGTCGCCGTCGAAGTCCGCCGACAGGCCCTCGCCGGTCATCCCGAACTGCGCCTGCCAGACGCCCAGGTCGAACGCGTCCACGTCCCCGTCACCGTCGGCATCACCCATCACCTTCACGATCGGCTGCACAAACTCGGAAGGGTCCAGCGCCTCGCCCGAGATGCGCACGAAGTCGATCGCTCCGATGAACTGCTTGATGCCCGCGGCGCCGTCGTTGAACGCGCCGATCAACAGGTCATTGCCGTTACCCAGGCCGCCGACCGTCGTGTCGGCGGTCATCCCTGCCAGCACATAATCCACGTAGACCCGCAACTGCTCCGAATCGCGGTCACGCACGGCCGCCACGTGATGCCAGCCGCCGTCGTTGACCGGCACGTCGCTGCGCACGTTCGGCTGATGGCCGGCGCCGTCCGCGACAAGGAAGCGAACCTTGCCCTCCTCGACGCGGAGCCAGTACGAGCTGATGTTCGGCCCCACGTCCTTGCTGACCAGGGGACCGCTCGCATTCACTCCGGGTTCGCCGTGAGCGCTGGTCTGGATGACCGCCTCGATCGTGAAGCTGTCCTGGGCCTCGAAGTCGAGCAGATGAGATGGCGTGTCTCGAAAACGGACAAGATCGCTCGATTCATCGAACGCCAGCGCCGCGCGCTGCCCGAAACGGGGATCAGCGGCGACGTATTCGGGCCCGCCCTCGGCGGTCCCCGCGAGACCGTTGCCCCGGCTGTCGCGGATACCGTTGGGTTGGTGTGGCGCCACGCCGGAGTCCTGCTCGTCGAAGTCCACCTGCAGCAGGGTCGGATCGTCGAGCCAGTCCCGGTCGAACGCCGCGTACTGGATCCGCTCGTACCGCTGGTGGATCCCGTGCTCGTAGAGCAGACCCGCCTGCTCGGGGCCGGCGCGGACCAGGTCCGAATACGCCGACGGCCCGCGGTGGATCAGCTTGCCCTCGTTCCAGGTCTCGGCCTCATCGAAGCTGCTGCGCACGGTCATCCGGACACGGTCTGACATAGACGCCGGGTTGGCGAACAGCAGGCGGTTCTCTTCGTCGCCCTGGTCGACCGCCGAAAATCGAACCACCGACGCCTGCACCTGCGGGTCGATCAGCTCGAAATCGAACTGGGCTTGGCCGGTGAACGACAGCCCGCCGTCTTCGCTGTATCCGATCAGGCGGTGTCGACTGAACCCGCCCTGATTGCGGGCGTTGACGTAGAGCGTGCCATCAACCAACTCGGTCACGCTCGATTCGTTGGGACCGATCCCCGCGATGGGGTTGACCAGCGTTCCGCCGATGCTCCACGTCGCCCCCCCGTCATCGGAGTAGATCAGACTGACCTCGCGGCCGTCGGGTTCGAGGTTCTGCCCCGCCAGGTTGTGGTTGCTCGGAACGACGAGTGTTCCGGCGTGCTCGCCGCGCTGGAGCTGGATCGAATGGTTCGGGCCGAAGGAAAAACCGTCCCACGCCGGATCTTTCGCGCTCGCCGTGATGTCCTGCGGCGTGGACCAGGTCAACCCGCCATCGGTGCTGCGTGTGACGTGCGGGCGTTGCCGGTCCACCACGAACGGCAGCACGATGTCCCCCGTGGTCCGATCGACCACGGGCGCGGGATTCCCGGCCTCGACGGGTCCAGCGTCGTAGACCACGCGGAGCGGCCCCCAGGTCAAACCGCCGTCCGTGCTGCGCTTCATGACCAGGTCGATGTCGCCAAAATCGCTTCCGCTGTTCTTGCGTCCCTCGGCGAAGGCGAGCAGCGTCCCCTCGTTGCTCTGGACGATCGCCGGGATGCGGAACGTGTGATAGCCCTGGGCGCCGGAGGTGAAGACGGTGGATTGACGCAGAGGCGCCGCGGGGGCCGGCTGCGCTACGCCGCCGATCACCACCAGCGCCGCTACCAAAGCCGGGGTGCTCCGCTCGCTCATGACGATTTCACCCATCCGCATGTGCTTCACTGCCTCTCGGATAGCCACGTCGATCGTGTACCAACCGGCGTTACTCATCGCGGAACACGGTGTACGTCTCGGTGGACATCACGCCGGGCACGTATTCCATCATCTTGGCGTGCGAGTCAACGAACAATGTGTTCCACCGTTCATCCTCGGAATGCCAGTAAAAGACCGGTTGAGGCAGATCGCCGTTGCCGATCACTTCCAGCGAAAAGGACTCCATGAACGCGATCATGCGTGATGGCGACCGGATCTCGCTGAACTTGATGCCGTCGCGCAACGGGAACTCACTGACCGGGTCCTTGATCAGCGTGTTGGGCCGGAAGTTGTTGGCACGGTACGACGTGCCCCAGACCTCGTAGAGGATCGGCTGCGTGTCATCGCTCGGGCACCACCCGACGGGAACGTCCGCGTCGGGATCGTTCGTGTCCACGCCCACATACGGGTTGAGCGGGCGCACATCCGCGCCGACGCGCGACTCGCCACCGACGTCGCCACGCGTTCCGATCCACGTGCGTGTCGTGCTGACGAGCGAGGTGAGGCCGCGGTCATCTGTTCCACGAACGCCCTTGGTGGGAAACTGCTCGTCATGATCGGCCAGGTAAGCGGCCAGGCCGATGCCGATCTGGTGCTGGTTCGACAGGCACTTGACCTGCTGCGCCGTGTCGCGAGCCTTGCCCAGCGAGGGCAGGAGGATCGAGATCAGCAGCGCGATGATACTGATCACGACGAGCAACTCGATCAGCGTGAATCCAGATTGGTGATGACGACGAAGCATCGTGACGTCCTTTCCGACCAAGAGGGGGCTGTGATTCCGGATCAATCGTCGCCGCGCCCGGTGAGGCGAGACGACGGGGTGTGTCGCCGTCCGAGAGCACGCGAGGCGATCAGCGGTCGGGACGCCGACGCCACAACGCCGCGGCGCCCAGCGCCAGGATGCCGAGGCTCGCCGGCTCCGGCACCGCGGCCTCCAGGCCCGTCCCGAAGTTCGTCTGCCACAGGCCCAGGTCAAACGCGTCGACGTCACCGTCCATGTCAAAGTCCGCTGACAAACCCTCGCCGGTCATGCCGAACTGCGTCTGCCAGATCCCCAGGTCAAAGGCATCGACGTCGCCATCGCCGTCGGCGTCGCCGACCACGGAGGCGGCCGCGACCGCCGCCTCGTACTGAGCGCGGATCTGCTCCTCGGTCAGCGCGACATTCCAGATCGCCAGCTCGTCCGCGGCCCCGTGAAATCGGTTCGCGTTGAACAGACCCTTGCCGAAGCGGTGCCGGTTGTCGAAGATGAAATCGAAACCGATGCCAAGCGAGTATCCGCCGGTGATCGTCTCGCCGCCGGCCTCGGCGCCGCCGTCGACGTAGAGGGCCGCGAAGTTGCCGGGTCGATCCCAAACCGCGGCGACTTGGTGCCACTCGCCGTCGGTGTAGGTCTGCTCACTGCGCAGGTCGACGATCGTGCCGTCGAACTGGTTGGTGACGCGGAATTGGAGCCGATCGTCCGGCTGAAAGGCCACGTCCAGCGCACCGTCGGCCCCGGAGTCACCGTGGTAGATCGAGCTCGGATTTCCCTCGCTGGCGCCCGGGTCTGCCCCGACGGTGGTGCTGAACCACATCGACGCGGTGCCGACGAGACTGTCCATGCTCTCGAGCGGATCGGTCAGGCCCTGCACCAGGCTGCTGGCCTCCGTGCCCTGAAAGTTCAGCCAGGTGTTCGTGCTCTCGAACCCGCCGAACCCGCCATCCGGGCGGAGCGACGGCGGGTCAGACTGGTCGATCAACACGTTATCGCCGATGAGGGCGTTGTTGTCGGCTGATTCGCTGTTGTCCACTTCCGATGTGGGGTTCGTGCTGTTGTCATTGAACCTCCAATAGAAGAGGGGGTTCTGATCGAGAACGGTGGACGCGTAGTCGGCGTGAAGCTGACTGGCCTGCGGCCCGAGGACGAACGCCGCGGTGGCGGCCACGGCCCCGAGCAGACTTGTCTTGCGGTAGCTGGTCATTGATTCCTCCATTTCCCTTAATCGAAGTGACACGTTGGACACACTGAACCTCTCAGCAGACAGGTGCTCATCGCTTGATCGAAATTGAGTCGACCCAAAGCCCGCGGCGGCGGCGCATCGCCGCGACCGCACCGACCGCCATCAAGCCGATCGTCGCCGGCTCAGGGATCACCCCCGCCTCGTACTGCGCCCGGACCTGCTCGGCCGTGAGCGCCGTGTCCCAGATGGCCAGCTCATCACCCAGTCCGTGGTAGCGGTGCCGGTTGAACAGACCCTTGCCGAAGCGATGGCGGTTGTCGAAGAGGAAGTCTGCGCCGTCGATCAGCGAGTAGCTGCCGCTGATCGTCTCGCCGCCGGCCTCGGCGCCGCCGTCGATGTACAGGGCCGCGAAGTCCCCGGGACGGTCCCACACGGCCGCGACGTGGTGCCACTGGCCGTCGGTGTACGTCTGCGAGCTGCGCAGGTCCACGACCGTCCCGTCCTGATTGTTGATGATTCGAAGCTGAAGCGTGTCGTCGGGCTGGAAGGCCACGTCGAGCGCCCCATCGGCCCCGGAATCGCCGTGGTAGAGCGAGCCCGGATCGCTCTCGGTGGACGTCGGGTCCGCACCGGTGATGGTGTTGAACCACATCGAGGCGCTGCCGACGGTGCTGCTCATGCTCTCGAGCGGGCTGGTCAGGCCGGCGACGAAGCTGCTGGCCTCCTGCCCCTGGAAGTTGAGCCAGGCGTTGGAGCTCTCAAACCCGAGGAAGCCGCCGGCGGGCGTCAGAGCGGGGTCGTCCGTGACGTTGACGACGACGTCGGCGCCCGCCGACGCGGCGTTGTCCGTCGTGGCGCTGTTGTCCACCTCCGACGCGGGGCTGGTGCTGTTGTCGTTGAACCGCCAATAGAACAGGGGCGATTGATCGATCACGGTGGATCCGTAGTCAGCGTGAAGCTGGACCGACATCGGTCCGAACACGCATGCCAGGGCAAGGGCGCCAGCGCCCGCCAGCCCGAATCTTTCTGTCTTTCTCATGGTTTCCTCCTTCTTGGTTGACCTTTCAGAACATGACCGAGCGCAAGAACGTGAGCGTCATCCATCGGAAGACTCACGCGATCCATTACGATGTGGGCACAGGAACGGGCTCAGCAGAGCCGCGTTGTGGAGCTTCCAGAGCGTCGGGTAAGATGTGGCCATCTCGGCAAAGCCTCGTAATCACGATTCAGGAAAGGGCTTATCCGTGCTTTTGATCCCGATTGTGGTCGTCAAGATGCGTGGCAAGATGTGCGTCGTCGCCTCGCGCCCCGGCCGTGGCCGAGGGACGCGGAATCTCATGCACAGTGGGTCGGACCACCATGAGAATGAGAGTAGTCGATAAATTTCTGACTGTCAAGTAACATAGTGGGGTGATGGAAAAATTATTTTTGCCCCCTTCCACGGCTGGCCAGGCCTGGGTTGCACCGGTAGCCTCACGCGAGCGTGCCCATGAGCATTCAGAACGACCAGAAGCCCCGCATCGTTCAGGTGGCTGAACGCATCGAGCAGGACATCCGTGATCGCGGCCTGGAGCCGGGCGACACCTACTTCACGACCGCCGAAATCGCTCAGATGCTGGGCATCAACACGGCCACGGCGAATCGGGCCCTGCAACTGCTTGCCCAGCGCGGTTTGCTCGACCGCCGCCGACGGGCCGGCACCCGCATCGCCCGTGTCGAGGAGTCCGACAAGCGTGCGGTCATCGAGCGCGTCCGCCTCGTAGTCAACCGCGATTACCTGCGCCGCGAGGGGTTGTTGGCCGACGGCGTGATCGTTGGGCTCGAACGCGTCCTGCCCGGCAGCAGCATCCAGCTCAACTTCCTGCCCGTCGAGGAGCAGGAGCAATACGTCGAGGAGCTGCTGCGCGAGACGATGTCCAGCGATCAGGCCGTCGGCTTCGTGCTCGTACGCTCGTCCCTGTCCGCGCAGCGACTGCTCGGCGAAAGCGGACTGCCCACGGTCATCAACGGCTCGCCGTACCCGTCCATCACGAGCCTGCCCTGGATCGACCGAGATCAATACGCCAGCGGACGCCTGCTGGCCGAGCACGTGTTGGGCCGGGGGCACCGCCGCGCGATCGTTCTACTGCGTGAACGCATGTTTCCCGGTGATCACGCCTTCATGGACGGGGTGCGCGACGCGATGGCGGCCGAGCGACTGGGCGCGGGGTCGATCATCTATCGGGATCTGCCGGTGGACAAGGCCGCCGTCACGGCTGAGTTGCAGAGTCTGCTCAAGGAAATGGGCAAGCAGTTACCGGCGGTGATCGCGCGCAGCGAGCCGCTGGGGGAGTTGGCCGCTGAGGCGGTCAAAGCCGCCGGGTTGCGGGTTGGCCCGGACGTCGCCGTGACGATCGCGCAGGTCTATCGCCGGGGCAATGAGAACCCCCCTCCGTTCCCCTACATCATGACACGCATGAGCCCGATCGAGCAGGGGGAAAAGATCGCCGAACTGCTCGTCGACCGCGCCGGCGATCCGTTTTCGGAGGCCAAGCATCACCTGATCCCCGTCGAGCTGGTGGTGCCGGAGGAAGCGGAATAGTCGGGACGCGGCGGACGGATCACAGCTCGAAGAACTCGGCGAGTTCGCGGTGAGCGATCGGGCGCAGGCGCTGAACGTGTTCCCGCGGGACGCCGCGATAGGGCCAACGCAGCCGCGTGTCGAGGTCGGTCCAGCCGCCGATCGCCGCCAGCAGCTTGTCCAGCGCCATGTTGCCGTAGCCGTCGCGATCGCGCAGGGGCACGACGTGGTCCTGCATGAACGCCTGAATCGCTCCCTGAATCCGAAGCGCTCGGCCGTAGTCACGGTGCATCAGCTCGTACCACCGCTGGGCCCTGGCCGGCTGCAGACACGCGACGTTTGAATACGCGCCGCTGGCGCCCTGTCTCAAGCCCGTCGCCAGGTTGTGCCCCGGCACGAACAGCGACAGACCACCGGCGTGAGCGCGCATCTGGCGGTACCACGCGTCGTCGCCATCCGCCACCTTCAGCCCTACCAACGCCGGCACCACGCGATGCAGCCTCCCGAACGCCTCGGGCGAAAGCACTCGCTTCGCGTGCGGCGGGTTGTACAGCACCAGACCGATCGGAGCCGCCGCTTCGGCGTAGCGCGTCAGGCAGTCCACGCACTCCGCATCCGACAGCGGGTACCAGTCCGCGAGGATCACCTGGATCGCGCCGGGTCGCAAGGCGGCGGCCCGTCGAACACGCTCAATCGCCACAGGCGGGCTTGTATGGTTGGCTCCAATTTGAAACGGCGTGCCGGCCGCTTCGCAGCGCTCCGCAATCATGGCGCTGACCCGGTCGAATTCGTCTTCGGACAGGGCTTCGAACTCTCCGCTGGTGCCATGGCAGTACAGCCCGTCCACACCCGCGGCGATGATCGCGTCGAGTTGATCTCGCAGCCGCGACCAGTCGATCTGTTCCCGATCGTCCAGCGGCAAGAGCGTCGTCGCCCAGTTCCCGTGGATCTGTTCGGCAGCCAATGGTTCCATGTGGCGGTCTCCATCGCTGGCGTCGGCCGATGGGGCCCACTATGAGTTTCCGTGATAGACGGTAATATTTCTTGACGAATAAGCAACCATGCCGTACGATCCGCCGCGCCGGACCTTCGCACACGTCCGCATCCTGGCATGATCACCCACGACGCCTTCGCTCGCCCACAGAATCTCGCACGCACGTCGAGGAGCCCTGACATGATCCGCCTCGCACGCACGCCGTCCCACCACGCGTTCGACCTCGGCCTGGTGGTCGCCCTGACTTGCGCCCTGCTCACGGCCTCAGCTCACGCCCGCGGCGAGGCGCTGCCTCCGCCCCTGGCCTGGTCCGAGCTGCCCGCCCTGCCCGATGCGCACGGGTTCGCCGGCGGGTTCGCCGGCGTCTCCCACGATGGCCTGATCTTCGCCGGCGGCGCCAATTTCCCCGACGGCCGGCCTTGGGACGGCGCCGAGAAGCTCTGGCACGACACCATCTTCATCCTGCCCGATCCCGACGGCGAATGGCGTCAGGCCGAGACCACGCTGCTCCGACCTCTGGCCTACGGTGCGTCGATCACATGGCAGGACCGCGTGATCGTCATCGGCGGCTGCGACCACGAACGGCACTTCGCCGACGTCTTCGCCATGCGACTCAACGAGGACGGGGCCGTCTCAATCGAGTCGTGGCCGAGCCTGCCCGAGCCGTTGGCGTATCACAGCGCCGTGTTGATCGGTGACAGGATCTATGTCGCCGGCGGACGCAGCAGCCCCGACGCCGCGCACGCCGAGCACGTGTTCTGGGCCCTCGACCTCGCCAAGCCGCAGGACCAGCGGCGATGGGCGTCGCTCGACCCCTGGCCCGGGCCGGCACGCATGCTCGCCGTCGCCGGCGGGCTGGCGGATCACTTGTATCTGTTCAGTGGCACCGACCTGGTTCCCGGCGACGACGGCGCCCCGCAACGACGCTACCTCACCGACGCCTACCGCTACGACATCAAGCGAGGGACCTGGCAGCGCCTGACCGACCTGCCCCGACCCGCCGTCGCCGCGCCCTCGCCCGCCCCCGTGCTCGGCAACAGCCACCTGCTCGTGCTCGGCGGCGACACCGGCGAGCACGCCCACCTCGTTGACCAGCTTCGCGACGACCACCCCGGCTTCACCCCCGAGATCCTGGCCTACCACGCCATCACCGACTCCTGGAGCCGCCGCGGCTCGATGCCCAAAGACCCCGGGCCCGACCCGGCCAACGACCCCCAGGCCGGCACCTGGCCCCCCGTCACCACCCCCACCGTCTGGTGGCACGACAAGCTCGTCGTCGCCAGCGGTGAGGCCCGGCCCGGTGTCCGAACCCACCGCGTCCTCTGGGCCACGCCCGGCCACTCCAAGGAGCCCTTCGGCGCCGTCAACTTCATCGTCCTGGGCATCTACCTGAGCCTGCTCGTCGGCATGGGCTTCTACTTCTCCCGTCGTGAGCACAGCACTCACGACTTCTTCCTTGGCGGACGGCGCATCCCCTGGTGGGCCGCCGGCCTATCTGTGTTCGGCACCCAGCTCAGCGCCATCACCTTCATGGCCATCCCCGCGCACGTCTACGCCACCGACTGGACCTACATCCTGGCCAACATGATGATCGTCGTCGCTGCGCCCCTCGTCGTATTCCTGTATCTGCCGTTCTATCGCCGCCTGAACGTGACCTCCGCGTACGAGTACCTCGAGAAACGCTTTAACGTCGCTGCGCGACTGCTCGGCAGCGCAGCGTTCATCCTCTTCCAGCTCGGCCGCATGGGCATCGTCCTGTTCCTCCCGTCGCTGGCCCTCTCCGCCGTCACCGGCATGGACATCTACCTCTGCATCGCGCTGATGGGCGTGCTCGCCACGCTCTACACCGTCCTCGGCGGGATCGAGGCCGTCGTCTGGACCGACGTCGTCCAGGTCGTCCTCCTGCTCGGCGGGGCGCTGCTGGCCCTGGGCATCATCGTTTTCTCCATCGACGGCGGGGTCGGCCGCATCGTCTCCATGGCCAACGAACACGACAAGTTTCGAGTCTTCAACTTCTCCTGGGACATCGCCCAGGCCACCGTGTGGGTCATCCTCGTCGGCCAGCTCGCCGCCAACCTCGTCTCGTACACCTCCGACCAGACCGTCGTCCAGCGGTACCTGACCACCATCGACGAGAAGGCCGCCGCACGCTCCATCTGGACCAACGCCGCGCTCACCATTCCCGCCTCTCTGATCTTCTTCGCCACGGGCACCGCGCTGTGGGCCTTCTACAAAGCCCAACCCGACCAGCTCGCGCCGCTGACCTCCAGCGATCAGATCTTCCCGTGGTTCATCGCCCACCAGTTGCCCATCGGCGTCGGCGGTCTCGTCATCGCCGCGCTCTTCGCCGCCGCCATGTCCAGCCTCGACAGCTCCATGAACTCCATGGCCACCACGCTCACCACCGACTGGTACCGCCGGTTCAAGGCCGACGTCAACGAACGGCGCGCCCTGGCTCTGGCACGCTGGCTCACCGTCCTGCTCGGTGCGTTCGGGACCTGCGCCGCCCTGCTCATGGCGATCGTCCAGAGCGCCTCGCTCTGGACCGAGTACCTCGGCATCGTCGGCATGTTCGGCGGGGGGCTCGGCGGGCTCTTCGCCGCCGGCATCTTCACCCGCCGCATCACCGGACTTGACGCCGTCGTCGGCTTCTTCTTCAGCGCGGCGCTCATGTGGATCGTCACCCGGTTCACGGACACCCATCCGATGCTCTACGCCGCCGTCGGCATGGGCGCTTGCGTCGGCATCGCCTACCTGGTTTCCTGGTTCACGCCCGGCCCGACGCAGTCTCTCGCCGGCCTGACGATCTACACGCTTCGTGATGGTGGCACGGCGGATGTATCGGGTCCGTCCAGCCGGCCGCATGCCGACGTGGCGATGTCGGAATGACTGGACGTGCGATTAAGCTTCGTCATGCCAATGCGTTTGCATGGCTTAACGGGCTCAAACTGACTGATCTGCCCGATTGATTATCGTTCGCGCAACGAAAAACGGCTTCCGCGGACGATACGGGTTGTAGCCCCAACACCTGACCGCCGGAGCAGCCGCGCGGTCCCGATCGGCAAGAGGCCTCGAAACAGCAAGCGTTTTGTCCGCCCGTCCGCCGCAACTTCACCTTCGCCGGCTTCGACCATTTCTGGAGACTGGCGCTGGCGATCACCATCGGCCACGTGGCCACGATCGAGCGGTCGTTGTTACGGGGTTCGACCTTGACGTTGTAAGGCGGATCGGTGTGGGTCACGTTGTCGTGTGACCATGGAGTAGGCGATCCACGCCTTCTGCGCAGGCACTGTCGCCGCACATGAGCCTGTGGTCGCCCAGCACCCAGATATCCCGGGGATGCGTGGCCGGCTCGTCCGGCGGCTAGGGCGCGTCGTCCCGGTCGATCAGGCCGGCGGTCTCCGAGTCGATCTGGTCGGTGTAGGCTTGAAGCTCCCGATCGTCAAAGCCGAGCGCGCCCGGCAGCGCCTCCTCTTTCTCGCCGATGACGCGGATCGCCTTGGCCAGGGCGCCCTCCTCCCGCGTGGCCAGCAAGGTGGTCTGGTTGTCGGCGATGGCGTAGGCGCGGGCCGCAGCGCCGTTCAAGTCCGTGCGGACCACGTCGAGAGTGTCCCAGCCCAATGATCGGGCCGCCTCGAGTTTCGTGTTACCGGCGACCACGAGGCCGTCGGCGGCGACGATCGGCTTCTGCTGCGCAAGATCCGCCAGCGACCGCTACAGCGCCTCGAGGTTTTTCTTGCCGTGCGAACCGGGCGGGCTCGGGCGCACGACTCGCGGCGCGCGCCACTTTTGCATCCGTTTTTGAAGCGATCGGTAAACCGGGCCAGGTTTTCCTTACCTACGGCGTGATCCGGGTTTATCATGCCAGCTTCGCATCTGACACTGCCCCGGACGGGAGACGCCTTGTCATGTTTGCCGCACAGCCTAGACCGTTCATCTGGATCACGACACCCCGGCCGCGACGAGCGACTGTCGGCACCAACGCTCGCGTCATGATCGCGATCGCCGCGGTGTGGTGGACGCCCGGCCTCGCCCTGGCCGAGCTGCCCGCCTTCCCCGGCGCCGATGGGGCAGCGGCCAACGCCAGCGGCGGGCGCGGCGGGCTCGTGTACCACGTCACGGAGCTCGATCGCAACTTCAGTGACAACCGGCCGGGCACCCTTCGCTACGGGCTGGACGACAGCAACTTTGACGGTTCGCCGCGGACGATCGTCTTTGACGTCGCCGGCACCTTCTGGCTGGGACGCTTCGGCGAGGAAAGGGGCCACGACAACGGCTGGGATTCGCAGTCCCGGCTCAACTTCGGCAGCAACGTCACCATCGCCGGACAGACCGCGCCGGGCCCGGTCAACATCATGGGCGGCGTCACCAAGGCCGGCGGCGACAACACCATCCTGCGCAACGTCACCTTCGCGCCGGGTTACGGCCTGCGCGCGTTCGCCAAGCCCGAGGACGGCGAGTTCCCCACGCCCGGCGACTTCCCCGATTCGTTCACCTTCGACGGCATCGACATCAGCGGCACGAACATCATGATCGACCACGTGACCACGGTGTACGCCACGGACGAGGCGATCTCGGCGAACGAAGAAGCCGACCACATCACCATCCAGTACAGCAACATCTCGCAGGGGCAGAACTATCCTCAAGGCGACGCGGAAGGCGGCGGGGCGACCGGGCACGCCTTCGGGTCGCTGTTGCAGGGCGGGTCGAACGCGTCCATCAGCGTGCACCACAATCTGTACGCGCACCAGAAGGGCCGGCTGCCGCGCGTCGGCACCGAGCAGGATGCGCTCAGCGACCCGGACGTTGGAGCGTTCAACGATTTCCGCAACAACGTCTTCTACAACTGGCTGTTCCATCACGCGGGCACGGGCGCGGGCAGGCAGCCAAGCCAGAACAACTTCATCAACAACTTCTACCTCGCCGGTCCGGGCGGCGACGACGTCTCGGGCGCCGACGTCGTCCCCCGCGCCGGCAGCACCGGCATCTTCGACGGCGACGACCCGCTGCGCCTGTTCACCGAGGTGTTCCACAGCGGCAATGTCAAGGACGTCAATAAGGATGGGGACGCCGAGGACACCATCGCGCTCAATGACGTGGACTTCGACCGCTCGGCCATCAAGTCCGCGCCGCTGTGGTTCGACGGCCCGACGTACACCGGCGTCACCGATACCGCCGAGGATGCGTTCGATCGCGTGCTCGACTTTGTCGGCTCGCGCTGGTGGGAGCGGGCGACGGTGGACCAACGCATCATCGAAGAGGTCCGCGCGGGCACGGGGCGGGTCATGGCGTGGGCGGACGATCCGTTCAACGACGATCCCGACGAAGGGGTGGAGTGGCGGGACATGCTGGCCTTGCGCGCCGACCCGGTCACCGGTGAAGCGCCGTTTCGCCGCGAGGCGGGCTGGGACACGGACGGGGACGGCATGCCGGATCACTGGGAAGGGTTGCACGGGCTCGATCCCGACGTCGCCGACCACAACGGCGACTTCGACGACGACGGGTACACAGACCTGGAGGAGTATCTGAACGACCTCGCTGCCTGGCCCGCGCCGCGGCCGATCGCCTTCGCCGGCGCAACCAACAATCGCTATGCGCAGATCACCAACTGGGACATCACCTGGCAGCCGTCACGTTTCGACGCCGTGCAGGTGAACGCGGGCGTGGCGGTGGTCGACGCGGTGGGCCAGCACGCCGGGTCGCTGACGATCGGCGCCCACGCCGATGACGTCGCCGAGCTTCGGATCTCGGACGGGTGGCTGCGCGTCGCGGATGAGCTGACGATCGGCGGGGACGACGCGGCGGACGCGACGCTGTCGCTCACCGGCGGCGAGCTCTACACGGCGGTGCTGAGCCGCGGCGCGAACGGGGCGTTCGATTTCACGGGCGGGGAGCTGCACGCCGACGAGGTCCGCTTCGACCTGGTCAACCAAGGCGGCACGCTGGCGCCGGGACGCAGCATCGGAACGACTCACGTGCTCGGCGACCTGACGATCCTCGCCGGTGCGCTGCGTATCGAGCTCGACGACGAGGGCCACGACATGGTGACCGTCGATGAGCAGGCCGCGCTGGGCGGCGCGCTCGACGCCGTCCCGCTTGATGGGTTCACCCCTACGGTTGGCCAGCGCTGGCTTATCCTTACAGCCGATTCGATCGGCGGCGGGTTCGAGACCGTGACGCCCGGCTACACGTACGAGGTCGACGGCGGACAACTCTACCTGGTCAGCCAGATCCCCTCGCCCGCGACGCTCAGCCTGCTCGCGGTGGCGCTGCCGCTGATCCTGCCCCGCCGCGCGGCCGGACGGCTCGTACATGACTGCGAGGCTTGATGCGCGATGCCTGTTGCTCTTGTTCTCCCGGCGTCCCGCCTCGGAATGGAATCCGCCCGACCCTGTGCGAAGTGGTGGCTGGCGAATGACTTTGCCGCAGACCAGGAGACGCAGACGTATGCTCAGATGTTCCGTCATCCCCGCGGCCGCCCTGTTGCTTTGGCAAGGCGCCGCGCAAGCCATCCCCGCGTTCCCCGGAGCGGAAGGATTTGGTGCCGACAACCCGGGCGGGCGCGGCGGCGACGTCTATCACGTGACCAATCTCAACGACGGCGGCGTCGGCTCGCTCCGCCACGGCATCGAGAACGCCCCCGGCGGCGGACGCACCATCGTCTTCGACGTCGGCGGGTGGATCGACCTGAACAGCAAGCTCGGCGTCACGCGAGACAACATCACCATCGCGGGCCAGACCGCGCCGGGCGGCGTCGGCGTACGCGGCAACCAGTTCTCCGTCGGCGCCGACGACATTGTCGTCCGTCACATGCGCTTCCGCCCGGGCAAGAGCGCGGGCCGGGTCGACGCGGTCAACGTCAACAACAACTCCGACCGCGTGATTTTCGACCACGTCTCGGCGCAGTTTGCCTTTGACGAAAACTTCTCCGTCCAGGGACGCGACATCACCCTCCAATACAGCTCGGTTGCGTACGGCATGGTGGACCACTCGGCCGGCTCGCTGATCGAGGGCGCCGGCAAGCTCTCGTTCCATCACAACCTCTACGCCCACAACGAGACCCGCAACCCCAAGGCCCGTGCGGAGCTGATCGACTGGCGCGACAACGTCGTCTACAACTACCACAACGGCTTCATCGCCGGCGACTCCGAGACCGACGTCAACCCCAACTGGCGAGCCAACTTTGACGGCAACACCTACATCTCCAACGTCGGCGGCAGCGGCCGGCCGATGATGACCGGCGGGCGAACCCAGAACTACGACCTGTATTACGGCCTCAACGCCCTCGACCGGGACGGCGATCACGATCACGAGCCCATCGTCTACACCCGCGATCAGGCCCGCTCGAGCCAATCCATCATCAGCAGCGCCTACAACTGGTTCGCCGCGCCCTTCCCCGCGCCCGACGTCTGGCAGGCCGGCGGCCCCGCCGCCGCCTACGACCGCGTGCTCGAACAGTTCGGCGCCACGCCCTGGGACCGCGACGAGGTGGATCAACTGCTCCACAACCAGGTCGCCACCCACACCGGGTCGCGCATCAGCCGCGAGAGCCAGTTGCCGGGCATCACCAACGGCGGCTTCGCCACGCTCGGGGGCCTGCCGGCTCCCATCGACACCGATCGCGACGGCATGCCCGACGCCTGGGAGGTCGCTCACGGCCTCGACCCCAACAGCGCGGACCACAACGGCGACTTCGATAACGATGGCTACACCAACCTCGAGGACTATCTCCATGATCTGGCCGCCTTCGCCGCGCCCGGCCCCATCGAGTTTGGCGGCATCAACAACCGCTATGCCCTGTCGCAGAACTGGACGCACGGCTGGCAACCGTCGCGCCATGACACCGTGCACGTTCGCGACGGCGCTGCCGTGGTGGACGCCGTCGGACAACACGGCGGCGTCGTCGTGGTCGCGCCGGATGACGGCGACTCGGCCGTGCTCAGCGTGACTTCCGGTTGGCTCATCGTCCACGATGAGCTGATCGTCGGCGGCACCGATACGGCGCAAGGCGTGCTCGTGCTCCATGGCGGCGCGTTGACCACGCCCCTGCTGCGCATCGGCGACAACAGCGTGTTCAGCTTCACCGGCGGCTCGCTTCACGCCGACATCGTGGTCGGCGACCTGACCAACGACGGCGGCACCCTCGCGCCCGGCAACAGTACCGGGGCCACGCACGTGCAGGGCCGCCTCACGCTGCAGAGCGGCACGCTGCAGATCGAAGCCGCCAGCGCCGCCGACTTCGACACCCTCGAGGTCGACGGCGTCGCCACCCTCGGCGGCACGCTGGCCCTCGACCTGATCAACGGCTTCACGCCCAAACACGGCGACACGTTCACGTTCCTCACCGCCGGCTCGATCGTGGGCCGGTTCGATCATTTGCTGCTGCCCGACCTGACAGAAGATGATCTGGCCCTGTCGCTGAACATCACCGATACGCGCGCCGAGCTGCGCGTCATCGACCTGCTCCCCGGCGACGCCAATCACGACGGCCGGGTCGACGCCTTCGACCTGGGCCTCTGGCAGACGCAGTTCGGCATGACCGGCCAAGGCCTCTCGGCCGACTTCGACGGCGATCACGACGTCGACACCTTCGACCTGGGTCTCTGGCAGCTCAACTTCGGCACCGGGCTCAGCGCCGCCGTGCCCGAGCCGACCGGCGCCATGGCGACGACCCTGCTCGCCCCGCTGCTGCTTCGCCGCCGCGCCGCCCCCACCGCCACGACCGGGTAGGTCAGCCGGTAAAGCATTGGCCACTTAACGGTAGATCGGTCGGCCGCCGGTCGAGTTCGGTGGTCACGACGCGGGGACGGTTGCAGTGCCGAGGCGGTGGTGCGGCGACGAGGGGGACGCGTTGGGTCGTGCCGGACCGGTCATTCACCGTAGATCGTGACGAGGACCGTTCGGTCTCGCGGGCGGACGTCGCACTCGAGGTGGAACACCTGCTGCCACGTCCCGAGCACCAGCCGGCCGCCGGCGATCGGCACGGTCACGGACGGCCCCAGCAGCGTCGCCTGCAGGTGCGAGTGGCCGTTGCCGTCGTGCCACGCCTGCTCGTGGCCGTACTCGCGGCTGGGCGGCAGCAGGCGGTCGAGCGCCTCGGGCAGGTCACGCTGGAGGCCCGGCTCGAACTCGATCACGCCGATCGCCCCCGTGCTGCCGACGTTGAACACGTGCGCGATCCCGGTCCGCACGCCGGCGTCGGCGACGAGCCGCTCGACTCGCGCCGTCAGGTCGTGCATGTCCCGATGACCGGCGGTGCTCAGTTGCAGGCGGTGCTGAACAACCATGCGAGGCCCCGGCTCCGGGAACGCGGCGGCGGCTCAGGCCGCGACGCCGTCCGACCCGATCGCCACCTCCCGGCCGCCCTGATCGGCCGAGGCGTAGATCGCGTCGAGCATGTCCTGGACCATGATCCCGTGCTCGACCGGACACTGCGTCGGCTTGTCGTAGAGCACATGGTCCACGAAGTTGCGCAGCTTCACGTCGAAGAACCCGGCGAACTGGCTCGACGGCAGCCACGCCGGCTCGATGTTGGTCATGTACCCGTCCTGATCGGTGTACAGCTTCGGGCCCGACCACGTGCACCCGCCCCGGTCCCCCATCAACTGAAAATCCCACACGTCGCCGGGGATGTGCCCCGCGAACATCGCCTCGATGTGCAGCACCGCCCCGTTGTCGAACCGCACGTGCCCCACCGCCAGGTCCTCGACCGTGTAGGTCTTGTAGTCCCAGCCGGCCCAGACCGAACGCACCGTGTTCGACGGCTTGTCGCCCAGGTACGTCGCGGTCATCCCCGTCGCCGCGACCGGCCGGGGCGAGCCCATCACGTAGTGGCACATCTCCAGCACGTGCACCCCGATGTCGATCAGCGGGCCGCCGCCCTGCAGCTCCTTGCGACCGAACACGCCCCAGTTCGGGATCCCCCGCCGACGCAACGCCTGCACCCGACCGAACAGCACGTTCCCCAGCTTGCCCGCGTCGGCGGCGTCCTTGAGAAACGCCGTCTTCGGGTCAAACCGATACTGGAACCCGATCACCAGCTTCCGCCCGGCGGCCTTCGCCGCCGCCAGCATCTCCCGGCCCTCCCGGCCGTTCATCGCCAGCGGCTTCTCCACGATCACGTGGCACCCCGCCTTGCTCGCCGCGATCGCGTTGGGCGCGTGCAGCCCGTTCGGCGTGCACACGTCCACCGCGTCGATCTCCACCTTCTCCAGCATCCGGCGGTAATCGGTGAAGACGCGGTCCTTCTCGAGCCCGTACCGTTCGGCCTTGTCCGCGAGGACCTTCTCGTTGACGTCCGACAGCGCGACGATCTCGACGTCCTCCATCTTCTGGAAGGCCTTGAGGTGCGCCTCGGCGATCCCGCCGGCGCCGATGAAGGCGACGCGCAGCTTCGGCTCGGGCTTCGGCCTGGTCGTGGCCGGGGCAGGTGACAGTTGGGCGGTGGTCATGCAGAGCTCCGGGTCGTGGGGTGATTTCAGGGTGTCGGCCGGGCCAGGCCCGCGCCCGCCGAGAGCGGTCATTATGGTCCGCCGGGCGTGGCGGTGCAAACGATACACGTCCCGCGGCGTCGCCCCGGCCCCCTGTCCACGCCGCCGCCGCACCCCCCTGCCGCTCCGCCCCGGCCGTGCCGCCCGCCCGCCCTGCCCGACCTCGAATCTCGAAACTCGGAACTGGTCTCGAACTGGTCTGGAAACTGGTCGGGTTTCGGCAGCGCGCTTGCGTCAACCAGACCAATCGGTGGGCAGCGACGCCGTTACGGGGGAGCAGAGTGGTGGACTGGATCATCACCGGACGCCTGCTTTTGTGCACCTTGAACCTTCATCTTTGCCCATGGACGCTCGAGCCCTTCCATGGCTCTACTCATGGACGGGGCGTCGGCCTCGTGCGCACGGCGGAACGTGGCGAGGGCCGCAACGGGCTTGATCACGGTCGGTTACGAAGCGCTGCCGCGCAAGAGAAACGTAGGGAGCGCGCCGTGCCGTGTGCGCACGACTCCCGGCACCTTCGATCACGGCGCTTCTGACGCGTCGGACGATGCGCCAGGCTCGCCGTGCGACCAGAGCTGTCGCGGGAAGTGGATCGTGACCGAGGCGTCGTCGCGCGCGACGGTCAGCGTAGCCGTCCCGTTGTCGCGTGCGACGGTGACGTCGGCGTCGGGCGAGGCGTCGAACTCGATCGGCTCGCCGGCGACGGCGTCGGCGGCGTTGGTCACCGCCACGAACGGCTCATCGGCCGCCAGCGCCCGGTGGTACGCCGTCATCGCCTCGACGTCCGACTCGGTCGGGTCCAGAAACGCCGGGCCGCGCATCATCTCGTCGATCACTTGGCGCAGCTCGTCGGGATGGCTGGCGAAGCCCCGGCCGTAGAACGACCCCTCCGGGCCGTGGCAGCGGGCGCAGGCCCGGTCGAACGTGGCGACGGGTGGCAGCGTGAGGTTGACCGGCTCGGCGGCCTCGGTGGGTGCGTCGTGGCTAGCGTCGGGCTCGGGGTCCGCGTTCCGCGATTCCGTCGACACCATGGGTTCTTCCACAGATTCCAGCGGCGGCAGGTCCTCCCACTCCGGCTCGCCCGTCTCGACACGGTCGCAACCGCCGATCGCCAACACGGCGACCGTCGCGACGATCAGCGCCCCGCCGTTCGACTCACGGGCCCACATGGCGCAGCCGGTAGATGCTCTTGGTCTGGCTGAAGTCATCGCTGATCAGCAGCGACCCGTCGCGATCGACGACGACGTCCACGGGTCGGCCCAGCACGTCACCCGACTCGGTGAGGAAGCGCACCATGGGGCGTTCGCCGTACGGTCGGCCGTCCTCGAACAGGACGTGGGTGACCTGGTACCCGGCGCGGTTTTCGCGGTTCCACGAGCCGTGGTAGGCGATGAAGGCGTCGCCGCGGTATTCGTCGGGGAAGGCGTCGTGGTCGTAGAAGGTCATGGCGTTGGGGGCCCAGTGGGCGCCGGTCTTCCATTGGGGCGGGGTGGTGCGCGCGGCGAGTTCGAGGATGTCGTCGCGGTCGGTGTACTCGTAGCGGGGCAGGACGTCGCCGACGAC
>CAYSIX010000005.1:0-38556 GCA_964431205.1 uncultured Phycisphaeraceae bacterium | reverse complement strand
GCCCGGGGTGTGGAGGACCGGATCGCTGGAAAGCCGATCGCCGGATCACCCAATCACCAAATCACCCGATGGCATCCGGCCGATCGTGTGATCCGGTCGAAACCGCTGACGTGCGGGGGGTGATCCCGGCGAAGGCCGGTCGCGGCGCTTGCGGCCATTACCGGGCGTCGGAGCGGCGGCGGGCGGGCCCGGCGGCGAAGCGTGGCCGGGCGTCCATCGGGGGGCGGTGCACGGTCGCGAGCGACCGTGGCACCCGCCGGCGAAACGTGGCTGGGCGTCCATCGGGGGGGCGGTGCACGGTCGCGAGCGGTCGCGGCACCCAGCGGCGAAGCGTGGCCGGGTGTCCATCGCGGGGCGGTGCACGGTCGCGAGCGACCGCGGCACCCAGCGGCGAAGCGTGGCCGGGCGTCCATCGGGGGGCGGTGCACGGTCGCGAGCGACCGTGGCACCCGCCGGCGAAACGTGGCTGGGCGTCCATCGGGGGGGCGGTGCACGGTCGCGAGCGGCCGTGGCACCCGGCGGCGAAGCGTGGCCGGGTGTCCATCGCGGGGCGACGCACGGTCGCGAGCGACCGTGGCACCCAGCGGCGAAGCGTGGCCGGGTGTCCATCGCGGGGCGACGCACGGTCGCGAGCGGCTGTGGCACCCGGCGGCGAAGCGTGTCGCGGGGTTGCCCGGGCTGCGCAATCCCTGCAATCGGATTGGCTTAGCGGGCTTTGCGTGTTTGACTTGTCGGGGGTGGCCGGGAAGATGAGGGTGGAGGGAGCGCGGTGGGTGCGGCCCGGCCGCGCGGGCGATCCATTGGCGACGAGGCGTCGTAGAAGAGAGATGATGGGGTACGGAGGAAGGAAGCGGACCTTTCGAGTGGCGGACGGCTCGGGGTGGGGCGCGTGCGGCTCTTCAGCCGATGGGGGCAGCGGTCGATGAATCAGCGGGAGTCAAGCATGATTCAGGGGAGAGCGGCCGAGGCGTGTGAAGAGGAAGGGGTTGGCCTGCCTGGGGCGGGCCGGTGGTTTGTGCTGCACACCAAGAGCCGGCAGGAGAAGAGCGTGGCGCGGGACCTGCGTGCGATGGGGGTGGGGCACTATCTGCCGCTGGTGCGGAGCGTCCGGTATTACGGGCGTCGCAAGGCGGCGGTGGAGGTTCCGCTGTTTCCGGGATACGTGTTTCTGAGGGGCGAGCGGGACGACGCGTTCCGTGCGGACCGGACGGGCCGGGTGGTGAAGATCCTGCCGGTGCCGGACGAGGCGCGGCTGGAGGGCGAGCTGGAGCAGGTCCGCGTGGCGCTGGGCCGGGGGGTGGAGCTGGACCCGCACCCGTACCTTCGCTGCGGGATGCGGGTGGAGGTGCGCAGCGGGCCGCTGAAGGGCGTGCGGGGGCTGATCACGGAGAAGAAGCGGCGGAGCCGGCTGGTCCTGCAGGTGCAGGTGCTGAGCCGGGCGTCGAGCCTGGAGATTGACGGCTCGCTGCTGGAGGTGGTCGAGCCCGAGCCGGCGCTCGTGTAAGTCACGGTGCCGGCGGAAGATGGGACGGATTGGCGGGTCTCTGCGCGCGTGTCGCGTGCAGTTGAGGGGGGCGGAGCCTGCCCGTATCGGGTCGGCGTGAGGGACGGGAGCGGCGGGAGCGATGGGAACGGGAACGAAAGGCGTGATGCGCGGGGTGTGGGGTTTTGGGAATGCGTGACGGGCAGGACGCCGGCGGCGGGAGACGCGTCGAGCGGGCACGGTGCGGGTCGACGCTCCGGCGTGGATCCTATGGGACGTCCAACGAGCGAGATGGCAGCGGAGCGGGGTCCCGAGCGTGGGGCCTCGCGGTGGTCGTGCTCGGGGGTGTGTAACGGTTGGGACGGCTCCGGGGTTGGCGGAAGAAGGGGACCGTGGGCAGGTTTGTTCGCCCGTGGGGCGTGCGTATCGGTCAATCGAGCTATGGACCGATTCCGAGCACGACAAACTCACGGGAGTGTGATGCCATGAGATTCGACCACTGGCAACAGAGAGCGAGGCGGATGTTTTCGCGATGGCGGTCGTGGGCGGCCGTGGCGATGCTGGCGGCGCTGCCGGCGATGGCGGCGCAGGGCCAGGACGACGTCAAGATCGTCGCGGTGCGCGGCGTGGGCGACGGGCTGGTGCTCGCCGGGCCTCGCGAGGTCGAGGCGTTCGTGAAGGGCAACCCGGGGCGCGTCGAGTTCACGATGCGCGGGCCCGAGGGGTGGGTGCGGCTGACCAAGGACTTCGCCGCGCCGTACTCGTTCATGAACGACGTGAACAACGAGCCGGTGCCCTGGGACTTCAGCGAGAACCCCGAGGGCAACTACATGCTCGCGGTCCGTGCCGTCGTGCGCGGCCAGGTCGTCGATCGGCGCGTGTTCGAGTTCCAGGTGGACTCGGACGGCGACGGGGTGGTCGAACCCACGCCGCTGCAGCAGGAGGTCGGCGACAAGTGGTGGCTGAGCGACGAATGGCGGGAGGTGCGTGAGCAGCGTCTGCTGAACCCGGTGTCGGACGACACGAGCGCCGGGTCGGGCGGATCGAACGGCTCGACGAGTGGTTCGGGCGGCTCGGGCGTGACCGACGACGGCGCGTCGGCCGACAACGGCGGCACCACGCCCGTGGACGACGGCGCCTCGGCGGACAACGGCGACACCACGCCCGTCGATGACGGCGCCTCGGCGGACAACGGCGGCACCGCCGACCCCACGCCGGACGGCGGCGGCCAGGACACCGTCACCGCCCTGCCGGACGTGAACTTCCCGGGCAACATGCCGACGACGTACACGCGTGGCAGCGGCCAGTCGTTCGACCTGGTCCTCGACGGGCCGATGCCGGACAACGGCGACATCGTCGTGATCGCGTGGTCGCAAGCGCTGGACAACGTGGTGCCGGCGTTCGCGCACACGCTCAGCGGTGCGCCGTGGCGGATCGATGGGGCGAAGATGGACCAGCTCCCGGCCGGGCAGGTGGTCGTGCAGTTGCTGGTGCGGTCTGACTACGAGATTCAGTACAAGGTGCCGCACCCGATGACGGTGGTGGTTTCGACCGCGTCGTCGGATGACGGCTCGAGCGGCAGCGGCGGATCGACGGACAGCGGCAGCGGCGGATCGACGGACAGCGGCAGCGGGGACACCACCGACGGCGGATCGACCAGCCCCTCGGGCGGCACGAGCGCCGACGCCGGCGGCTCCGGCTCGACCGGATCCGGCGGCTCGACGGGCTCAGATGATTCGAGCGCCGGCACCGATGACACGACCGGGGGCGACTCGACGGCCAACGCCGGCACCGGCACGGGCGGCTCCACGACCGAACCCGGCGAAGAGCCCCAGCCCGAGCCGGCCGACCTGCAGTTCGCCGCCGACGCCCCCTCGACCCACACCCGCGGCGAGACGACCGAGATCGGCGTCGAAGTCGTCGGCGACATGCCCGACGGCGCCGACGTGATGTTCCTCGCCTGGTCCGAAGCCGAGGGCCGCATGGTCGAGGGCTTCGCCCACGTGGTGTACAGCGAGCCGTTCGTGATCGAGACCGATCGGCTCGACGCGCTGCCCGAGGGCGGCAACCAGTTGCAGGCGTTCCTGCGCTCGAACGGGCAGAACCTGGTCAAGGTCACGCACACGATCGACGTGCTCGTGCCCGAGTCGACGGACGAGACGCCGATCGCCGGCGAGCCGACGCAGCCCGACTCGCCGGACTACGTGACGACCGGCTTCACGACCTTCACCAAGTCGGCGGACACGCGCGTGGTGTACGTCTCCTCGTCCGAGGGCGACGACCGCAACGACGGCCTGTCGCCGCAGACGCCGGTGCGCAGCATCAATCGCGGTGAGTCCCTGGTGCGCGACGGCTACCCGGACTGGCTGCTGTTCAAGGCCGGCGACGTGTTCGAGGGCGGCCTCGGCGGCTGGGGCAAGTCCGGCCGATCCGAGACCGAGCGGATGCTCGTCGGCGTCTATGGCCAGGGCCCGCGCCCGCTGTTCCGCACGGGCGGCGACTCGCTGATTAGCTCCGCGGGAGGACATCGAGCTCATGTTGCATTTGTAGGTCTTCACGGCTACCCAAACCATCGCGACCCGAATAGTCCCGACTACGATCCCAATGTCGGCAACCCAACCGGCATTCGATTTCAAGGGGGCACAATTCGAGACATCTTGATCGAAGACTGCAAACTGGAACTGTATAAAGACAACATTGTGTTTCAAGGCTGGGACACGGATCCAAAACTGGTGACGGACATCAAGATCCGTCGTAACATCATCGTAAACTCCTACAGTGCTAACAGTCACTCTCAGGGAATCTTCGTAACACACGTCGACGGTCTGCTCATCGAAGAAAACACCTTCGACCACAACGGCTGGAATTTAAAGGTGGCAGATGCTGACCCTACCAAGTTTAATCACAACATGTATGTTCAGAATACATCTCTGAACATCACGGTTCGTGGCAACATATCGGCGCGGGCAGCGTCACATGGCTCACAGGTTCGACCGGGCGGCACCGTGGAAGGCAACCTCTTCGTCCGCAACTCCCTTGCGTTTTTCGTGACGCGTGCTGACAGCGTCGTACGTGGTAACTTGGTGCTTGAAGGCAAGGATATATCAGATGAACTTCCACGCGGTGCCGGCATAAGCACCCATCAACTCACCAATGTGTGGATTGAGGACAACATTATCTCGACGAAGATAGGTGGAATGAACTATCCGGGACTAAGGGCCGGCGGGAATGCCATACGCTATCACAACAATGTTGTGTATGACTGGCCCAACAATGATGGCGACAACGTTGAAATAAACGGTACCGTCGTCTCCCAGTCCGGCAACCGAACGGACGACGACAACCCATACGTCGACCCCGGCCGCAACGTCGCCACCTACATGGCCTCGATCGGTCTGGAGCCAACGCTCGAAGCGTTTCTGGAAGCGGCGGCGTCGCGGCCACGCGGCGTGTGGGACGAGCGCTTCACTCCCGCCCCCGTCTACGAGCACGTGAAGCAGGGGTTTGAGTTTCTGCCCTATGACTGACCCGTGATCGCCGTGGGCCTCCCAGCGGAGGCCGACGGCTTTGCTTTGTCAAGATCATTCCAAGCGATTCTTCCCCGACACGCAACACCGTCTCGTGAATCCGACCACCACACCCCGCCACGCCATGACCGGCGCAACGACTGAACTGAGCACGAGCGACCGCGAGCCAAAGCCACCCGCGTCGCCGACACGACTGACCTGGGCGCTGGGCATCGCGACGTACAACCGCCGCGAGGTGCTGATGCAGTGCCTGGAGCTGGCGGCGAAGCAGACCCGCCCGCCGAAGCAGATCGTCGTGGTCGATGCCAGCCCGGACTGGCGGGTCACGCGGGACCGGGTGGCGGCGGAGCTGAAGCCGCGCTTCGGCGGGATCGAGTGGGTCTTCGAGCCGGCGCGGCGGCCGTCGGCGGCGGTGCAGCGCAACCAGTGCCTGGAGCTGGCCGACGCCGACGTGGTCATGCTCTTCGACGACGACTCGCTGATGTACCCGGACTGCGCCGAGCACCTGATGCGTGTGTACGAGGCGGACGCGCGGGGCGAGGTGGCGGGGGTGGCGGCGCACCTGGTGGACCGCCCGCCGGAGCTGAGCGGGCCGGGTAAGAGCGCGGCGGAGATCGAGGCCGAGCGGGCCGCGCCGTCGGTGCGGAGCTACAACGCGGTCGAGAGGTGGGTGCGCCGGCTGCTGGCGGCCGACGACATCTTCATCCCCTACGACGAGGACTTTCCGCGAAAGCCCCTGCCCGAGCACATGCGCGACATGGGTCTGGGCAGGCGGCCGCTGATGGCGGGCCTGACCATGACCGTGCGGCGGGAGCCGGCGCTGAGGGAGCGATTCGAGGAGCTGCTGGCCGACCGCGGCCCCGAGGACTCGGACCTGAGTTACCGCCTCTCGCGACACGGCGCGCTGGCGACCTGCTTCGAGGCGCGGGTGTTTCACGTCGGCTCGCCCGCGGGCCGGTTCTCGCGCTTTTCGCGCGAGGCCCTGGGCAACCTCGGCCCGCTGGTCCTGCACCGCCTGTACAGCACCGACCTGGCGCGATCGCGCCGACGCTCCCGCGCCATGCTGCTTCGCCGCTCGATCATCGGGCTGCTCAAGGACGTGCGCGCCCGCCAGTGGAACCTGGCCACGGCGCGCGGCGCGTTCTACGCGTTTCGGCGGGTCGGCCGCGTCCTCTCCATGGACGAGGACGAGCTGCGCCGCTGGTACCCCGAGTTTCAACGCGAGCTGCTCGGACGCTGAGGCACCCCCAACTGAACGCATCCCACACTCAACGCGACGCGGGTTCGACGCTGCGACGCCTCGGCTATCTCGTGCCCGAGTTCCCGGGCCAGACGCACGCGTTCTTCTGGCGCGAGGTCCGGGCGATCCGGCAGATGGGCCGGGACGTCGTGCTCTTCTCGACCCGTCGCACCCCGGCCCGTGACGGCGAGCACGCCTTCGCCGCCGAGGCCCGCGCGCAGACGCGCTACGTGTTCCCCCCGCGCTGGCTGGACGTGCTCTGCTGCTACCGGCAGAACCGCGACGCGTGGCAGGACGCGTGCGGGTACCTGAACAGCCTCACACCGCGGCGGGGGATCCGGGGGCGTCTGAGGCTGCGCGGGCTGCTCTGGTCGGCCGCGACGCTCGCCGCCGAGGCCAACCGCCGCGGGATCGACCACCTGCACGTGCACTCGTGCGCCGACGCGGCGCACCTGGCGGCGCTGTCGTACCGGCTGGGTGGGCCGACCTACAGCCTCACGCTGCACGGCGACCTGCCGGTGTACGGCACCGACCACGCGCAGAAGTTCGCCGACGCCGTGCTGGTCACGCCCGTGACGCGGGCGCTGCAGGAACAGGTCCGCGAGTCGGTCGGGCTCGATGCGGATCGCACGCCGGTGGTGTGGATGGGCGTGGACACGGACAAGTTCCGCGACGCGGGCCGACGCGCGTACGAGGCGGGACGTCTGAAGCTGCTCAGCGTCAGCCGGCTGAACGTGAACAAGGGCCACGCGTATGCGCTGCGCGCCGTCCGGTGCCTCCTCGACGAAGGCCTTGACATCCGTTACCGCATCGTGGGAGACGGTGAGCACCGCGACCGCGTCGAACGGGAAGTCGCGCGGTTGCGCCTGGCAGACCGCGTCGAGCTGACCGGCTCGGTTTCGGAAGATCGCGTGCTCGCGTTCATGCAGGAGGCGGACTGTCTCGTGCTGCCCAGCGTCGGGCTCGGTGAGGCGGCGCCCGTCGTGGTCATGGAGGCCATGGCCTGCGGTCTGCCGGTGATCGCCTCGATCATCGGCGGGACCCCGGAAATGATCGACGACGGAGTGGAAGGTTTTCTGGTCCCACAAGCGGACGAGAACGCGTTGATCGACCGCATGCGAACGCTGGCCAATGAGCCCGAGACGCGAAGACGCCTGGCGGCCGCGGCACGGAACCGCGCCGCCGCGCTGTTTGATCACCGTCAGATGGCGGGCAGGCTCATCGAGCAGATCGAGATGAGACTGGTCGGCCCCCACTACAGGCTGACCGGCCCGGGGCGCGATGGACGCGTCGCGTCGACCGTCGCGACGTGACCGAGAACGATTGACGACTCCGAAGCGAAAACTCTTGCCTGTGACGACCACGACCACCTCCGGCACCCAAACCAATCGGACGCAACCGCGCAAGGCGGAGTCCGTGCAGCAGTGGAGTGCTGAACGCTCGCCGCGCCCGGCCAATCAGGCCGATGCGGCTGGTAGACGCGCGGCGCTGAACCGGCTTGGCCTGATGATCCCGCAGTTCCCGGGCCAGACCCACATCTCCTGGTGGCGCGTGGGCATGGCGATGCGGGAACTGGGCGTCGACGTGCAGATGCTGTCCACGCGCCGGGCGCCCGACTCGGAACAGGTGCACGACGTCCTGCGCGAGGAAGCGGCGCGAACGCGTTACGTCTGGCCGCCCGCGTGGCTTAAGCTGCTCTACCACCTGTGCTGTCATCCAAGCGCTGCGTGGAAGGCGTGGCGCTACGTTCTCTCTCTGCCGGAAAGCCGCCCGGTCGAGAAGATCCGGAAGCTGCCGCTCGTGGTCAGCGGTCTGGAACTGCGTCGATACGCCGATCAACGGTCGCTCGACTTCATCTACATCCACTCGTGTGCCGACGCGGCGCACCTCGGAGCGATCTGTCGGATCACGGGCGGCCCGCCCTACGCGTTGCGCCTCGGTGGTGACCTCGAAACGTATGGCAAAGACCACGAAGCCAAGATGCGACACGCGTCCCTGATCGTTCCGGGGGCCCGCCCCTACATCGATCGTGTCGTGCGTGAGGCAGGGGTTCCTCGGGAGCGGATCATGTGGACCTGGGTGGGGGTCGATACGCGCCAATACACACCACCCGCCCAGGCACGCCGGGAGGATGGCCGGATTCGGGTCGTGACGGTTGCCCGGCTGAACTACGTGAAGGGCTATGAGCACGCGCTCGAAGCCATCGCCCGCTTGCGCGACGAGGGACTCGACATCTCCTACCGGATCATCGGTAGCGGCCCGCGCGAGCAGATCATCCGAGAGAAGGTATCCGAGCTGGACCTTGATGATCGAGTCCAACTGCTGGGCGCCTGCGATCGCGATCGCGTGATCGAGGTGCTTCGGGATTCAGACTTCGGCCTGCTGTGCAGCTTCGGCATCGGCGAGTCGTCCCCGGCGTTCATCAGCGAGGCGATGGCCTGCGGTCTGCCGGCGATCTGCACGCGGATCGGCAGCACCGATGAGATGATCCGCGACGGCGTCGACGGTTACCTCGTGGATCAGAAGGACGTGGACGCGATCGCGAACGCCGCGCGCCGATTAGCGCGTGACCGCGATCTGCGACAACGGATGGGCCGGGCCGCGCGTGAACGGGCGGTGCGCGTCTTCGACAGCCGCGTCGTGGCCGCACGTATTCTTGCAGCAATCTCAAGACAAACCGGCTTGGTCATACCCGAGGCGGCGATTGAGCTGGCGAGCGGGGGTGCCGAGTGATCGCGATGACCGACAGACAAGCGGCGACGAACACCGGTCGTCCCCGTGTGCTGGTGATCGCGGAGGCGGCGAACCCGGAGTGGGTGAGCGTGCCGCTGGTGGGCTGGTCGCAGGCCGAGGCGTTGCGTGAGGTCGCGGACGTGCACGTGGTCACGCAGGTGCGCAACCGCGGGGCGATCCTGCGTGCGGGGTGGCGGGAAGGGCAGGACTTCACGGCGATCGACTCCGAGGCGATCTCGCGGCCCTTGTACCGGCTGGCGAACCGGTTGCGTGGCGGCCAGGGCAAGGGCTGGACGACGGTGACGGCGTTCTCGGCGGTGGCGTACTACCACTTCGAGCACCTGGTCTGGCGGCGGTTCGGGGCGGCGATCCGCGGCGGGGAATACGACCTGGTGCATCGGCTGACGCCGCTGAGCCCGACGACGCCGAGCCTGCTGGCCACGCGGTGCCGGCGGGCGAGCGTGCCGTTCGTGCTCGGGCCGCTCAACGGCGGGGTGCCCTGGCCCGGTCAGTTCGACGAGCGACGCCGCGAGGAACGCGAGTGGCTCTCGTACGCACGGTCGGCGTACAAGCTGTTGCCGGGGTACGCGGCGACGCGGCGGGACGCGGCGGCGATCCTCATCGCCTCGCATCACACGATGGCGCAGATGCCGCGCGCGGTGCACGGCAAGTGCTTTTACCTGCCGGAGAACGGGATCGATCCGGGCCGGTTCACGGTGCATCGCACGCGGCGGGCGACGAGGCCGCTGCGCCTGGCGTTCGTCGGACGGCTCGTGCCGTACAAGGGCGCGGACATGCTGCTGGACGCCGCGGCGCCGCTGCTGCGTGACGGGCGGGCGACGCTGGCGATCTACGGCGACGGCCCGCAGCGTGGCGCGCTCGAGGCGCAGGCGCAGCGGCACGGCGTGACCGAGGCGACGCGCTTCGCCGGGTGGGTGAACCACCGGGACGTGCCGAAGCTGCTCAGCGAGGCGGACGTGATGGTGCTGGCGAGCATCCGGGAGTTCGGCGGGGGCGTGGTGCTCGAGGCGATGGCGACGGGCGTGGCGCCGCTGGTGGTGGACTACGGCGGGCCGGCCGAGCTGGTGACCGACGAGACGGGGTTCAAGGTCCCGCTGGGCGATCGGGAGGCGATCGTCCGGGAGATGGGCGCGACGCTCGGCGAGCTCGCGTCACGGCCCGAGCTGGTCGATGAGAAGGCGGACGCGGCGCGACGGCGGGTCGAGTCGCTGTTCACGTGGTCGGCCAAGGCGCGGCGGATCGCGACGATGTACGACTGGCTACTCGGCCGAACCGAAGCCAGGCCCCCACAGAACCTGATCGAGCCGGCGGCGGCCGTCGCGCCGGCGTCGAGCGAGCACGGCGCGCCGGACACGGTGGCGGCGGCATCCACATGACCGAACCGAACTACCTCGTGATCGGAGCGCCGAAGGCGGCGACGACCAGCCTGTGCCACCTGTTGGGCAAGCACCCGCAGGTGTACATGTCGCCGCGCAAGGAGACGTTTTTCTTCGCGTACGACCAGGTCTACGCCCGGGGGTGGGACTGGTACATGTCCTGGTTTCGTGACGCGCGGCCGGACCAGATCGCCGTCGGCGAGGGCACGACCGTGTACGCCAACCTCGGCACGTACCCGCACACGCTGGAGCGGATCGTCCGGCACCTGCCCGAGACGCGACTGATCTACATCACCCGGCACCCGGTCAAGCGGATCGAGTCGTACTGGATGGAGCTGATCAGCCAGGGGCTGGTCACCGCGGAGTTTAACGAGGCGGTGCGGCACGACCCGCAGTTTCTCGACACGAGCCTGTACTGGAAGCAGCTCAGCGCGTACCGCGAGCACTTCCCCGACGAACGGATCCTGCTGCTGTTCTTCGAGGAGTTCAAGACCAACCCGTACGAGGTGCTGAAGCGGTGCTTCGAGTTTCTGGGCGTGGACGCGACGGTCGAGGTCGAGGGCGCGGAGAAGCCGCGGTACACGTCGGACCACAAGCGACGGGACCGCGCGGTGACGGGCGTGCTGCGCCGGCACATGCCGGGCTTCTACGCGATCCGGGATTCGCTGCCGAAGCGCGGGCGACGGGCGATGGCGAAGGTGCTCAAGCGTCCGCTCGAGGGCCGACCCCAGTGGGACCCGGCGGTGCGGGCCTGGGTCGTGGAGCGGTTGCGTGAGGACACGCGGAAGTTTCTCGAGCACTGCGGCAAGCCGGCGGACTACTGGCCGCTCGACGCCGGGGATCGGATCAGATCCAGCGCATGACGCAGATGGGCGCGACCACCACGGTTGACCCGATAACGACGCCGGCCGAAGCCGGCGCGCCACCGACCACGCCACGCGCCAAGCGCACCCTCAAGCAGCGGGCCGTGCGCAGCTCGGTCTGGTCGGTCAGCGGCTTCACGTTCAACCAGGCCGTCCGATTCGTCACCAACCTCGCGCTGACCTACCTGCTCGTGCCCGAGGCGTTCGGGCTCATGGCGCTGATCAACCTGACGATGACGGCGATGTCGATGTTCTCGGAGATCGGCGTCCGCCCGAGCGTCATCCAGAACAAGCGCGGCGACGACGCCGAGTTCCTCAACACGGCCTGGACGATGCAGATCATCCGCGGCGCCTGCCTGTGGCTGTTCGGCTGCGCGATCGCCTACCCGGTCAGCCTCGTCAAGCCCGAGTGGGAGCCGTTTCGGTACCTGCTGCCGGTGGCGGCGCTGGGGGCGCTGATCGGCGGGTTCCGTTCGACCAAGCTGATCACGGCCAGCCGCAAGCTCGCTCTCGGTCGCGTCTCGGTGATGGGGATGGGGATCCGCGTGCTGACGGCGGGCGTGATGGTGAGCTGGGCGTGGTACACCGGGTCGGTCTGGGCGCTGATCCTGGGGAACCTGGCCTCGGCCTGGATGCAGACGATCTTCAGCCACGCGGTGCTGAAGGGCAAGCCGAACCGTCTCCAGTGGGACTGGTCTGCCGCCCGCGAGATGTTCAACTTCGGGCGGTGGATCTTCGTCAGCACCATCATCACGTTCTTCGCGATGCAGATCGACAAGCTGCTGCTCGAGAGCCTGCTGGGCCTCGACCGACTCGGCGTGTACTGGATCGCCTTCAGCCTGACCACGCCGTGGGTGAAGGTGCTGCGTCGGCTCAGCGGCCAGATCGGCTTCCCGATGCTTTCGGAGCTGCATCGCCGCAACGACAAGGGCCTGCGTCGCAAGTTCGCGAGGATGCACCGCTACTACGTGATCGCCGGCGCCGGGATGCAGGGCGGGCTGGCGCTGATCGGGCCATGGATCGTCACGCTGATCTACCCCGAGACCTTCCGCGACGCGAGCTGGATGCTCGCCGCCCTGGCGGTCAACGGCATCGCCTCGATGGTCTGCTCCGGCTACGACCCGCTCTACCTGGCCCTCGGCGCGACCAAGCGGTACTTCGTCTCCGCCACCGCCCGCCTGATCCTCATCGTCGCCCTGCCCTGCACCGGCTACGCCCTCGGCGGCGAGGTCGGTTTCATCCTCGGCCTGGCGGCGGTCGACTGGGTCCGCTATCCCGTCGAGGCGTTCATGGCCTGGCGCCTGGGGTACTGGCAGCCGCTGGTCGATCTGACCGTTCTCGCGGTCGGTGCGTTGGTCGCCGCCGTGGTCGCGTTGCCCTATGTGCTGTGAGTCAGACCTATTGAACGAACACCGCACGAACCTGCCAGAGCGCCGGAGCCCGAGCCTCTGGGGCCTTGACAGCAACACCGGATGACGCCACTCGTTCCCATCATGCTCTGGGGTTGGCTGCCGCTGACTCTGATCCTGTTCACGCTAATGCCGGCGCGACGGGCGGCCCTGGTCTCGGTCCTCGCCGGCTGGATGTTCCTGCCCAACGCGGTCTACCAGTTCCCGCATCTGCCGGGATACACGCGCAGCTCGGCGATCGCCATCGGCGTGCTGCTGGGCATGCTGTTCCTCGATCCCAGCAAGGCGATCTGGAAGTTCCGCCCGCGGTGGTTCGACCTGCCGATGTTCGTCTGGTGCTTCGTCGCCCCGCCGATGACGTCGATCACGAACAACCTGGGCCTCTACGATGGGTTTTCCAGCTCTTTCGGGAACATCTTGGCGTGGGGCGTGCCTTACCTGATCGGACGGGTGTACTGCACCAGCGCGGAAGGGTTGCGCGAGCTGGCGTGGGCTGTGTTTGTCGCAGGCCTCGCTTACACACCGTTCTGCTTGTATGAGCTAAAGATGAGCCCACAGCTTCACTATGAATTCTACGGCTTCCGTCAACACGACTTTGCTCAGACAAAGCGTTGGGGCGGATGGCGCCCGATGGTATTCATGCAGCACGGCCTCATGGTCGCCATGTTCATGACAGGCAGCGCGCTCACAGGGTTTTGGCTATGGCGACGTGGACATCTCAAACGCTTCATCGGATTTCCTATGAGCCTGCTAAGCGTGGGACTCATTCTGGTTGCCATCGCGCTGAAGTCCACCGCGGCTTGGGCACTGCTCGCGGTCGGCGTCGCCGTGCTGCTCTCGGCACGCTGGTTTCGAACCACGTTGCCCATCGTTTGCCTCATCGCGCTTCCGTGTACATACCTAACTCTCCGAGCGAGCAACGTCTGGCATGGCGATCAGCTTCTGACCCTCGTCGAGTACGTCGTGCCTTCAAAAGCTGGATCCTTGCGCTATCGAATTGACAATGAGACACTGATTGTACAAGAGAAAGGCCTGGCACGGCCCCTATTCGGATGGGGAGCATTTGGCCGAGGCTACGTCACTGACGAATGGGGACGAAAGGTGACGACAACCGATAGCTTCTGGATCATTACCTACGGCCGGTACGGCCTCACCGGGCTGTTGGCCATCTTCGCCGTTCAACTACTCCCTCCGGCGCTGATCGTCCGTCGCTATGGCAACCACCTGGTCACGCGACCCGAGCTCGCCGGCGCCGCCGTCCTCAGTGTCATCCTCGTGCTCTACGCCATCGACAACCTCGTCAACGCGATGCTGAACCCGATGTTCCTCGTCGTCGCCGGCGGGCTCATGGCCTACTCCCCGGCGCTGGTCACGCAACGACGCCGCGCCCGCGCCGCCGCGGCTCGCCAGCGAGACGCTTCGCTCGGTCATCCGCCCCAACCCACTGCGAGCCTGGAAGCGTGACCCGTACCGTGCCGCCAACCATTGAATCCAGTCCGCCCGCGGGCGAGCGTCGCGCCTCGTCGACCTCAGCCACACCGACGCCCCGCGCGCTCGAGCTCGCCGTCGTCATCCTGAACTACCGCACGCCACGCCTGGTCATCGACTGCCTGCGATACCTCGCCGATCAGATCGATCCCACGACGCGTTGCGCGGCCGTCGTCGACAACGCCAGTGGCGACGACTCCGCCGATCAGATCGCCAAAGCGATCGACGCCGAGGGCTGGTCCGCGTGGGCACGGGTGATCCGCTCGGATCGCAACGACGGCTTCTCCGCCGGCAACAATGTCGGGCTGGACGCGGTCGACGCCGAAGCGTACCTGTTGCTGAACAGCGACACGCTCGTCCGCCCCGGCGCGATCGACGAGCTGCTGGCGGCCATGCGAAAGAACCCGGACGCCGGCATCGTCAGCCCACGCCTCGAGTGGCCCAGCGGCGAGCCGCAGATCAGTTGCTTCCGCGACTTCACCCCGCTGACCGAGCTGCTGCTCGCCGCCCAGACCGGTCCGCTGACGAAGCTGCTGCGCCGTCACGACGTGCCCACCAAGGTGTACGACGCGCCAGTCGAGGTCGCCTGGACCAGCTTCGCCGCGGTCATGATCCGACGCGAGGCGGTCCGGCGGGTCGGGCTGATGGACGAGGGGTACTTCATGTACTTCGAGGACGCCGACTACTGCCGACGCCTGCGCCGGGCCGGCTGGAAGGTCCTGCACTGGCCGGCGGCGCGCATCGTGCACCTGCGCGGCGGCACGTCCCCCGTCAAGGCCGCCGCCAAGGCACGCGAGCCCCGCCCCCGGTACTACTACGCGTCCCGTTCTCGCTACTACGCCAGGTTCTACGGCCGCGTCGGGCTCTGGGCGGCCAACCTGCTCTGGCTCGCCGGCCGCGCGGTCAGCTTCACCCGCGAGGTCCTCGGCCATCGCGGCCGACACACCTGCAAACGCGAGGAACGCGACATCTGGACCAACGCCTGGCGACCGCTGCGCACCCCCGCCCGCGCCGCCGACCATCAACCGTGACCCCCCCGCCCGACTTCATCATCATCGGCGCCATGAAGGCCGCCACCACGACGCTGCACGACCAGCTCGCCGCGCAGCCCGGCATCTTCATGAGCGCGCCCAAGGAGCCCTGCTTCTTCAGCGACGACGAGGTCTTCGCCCAAGGCGAGGCCTGGTACCGCGCGCTGTTCGACGCGGCCGGCCACGACGACCTACGCGGCGAGTCGAGCACGCACTACACCAAGCTCCCGACCTATCCCCACACCATCGAACGCCTCAGCGCGGCCGCCCCGCACGCGCGGCTCATCTACATCATGCGTCACCCGATCGATCGCCTGATTTCGCAATATATCCACGAGTGGACCCAGGGCCTGACTGATGTGCCGATCGATCGCGCGATCGACGAGCTGCCCATCCTGATCGACTACAGCCGCTACGCCTATCAGCTCGAGCCGTACCGCCGAGCGTTCGGACGCGACGCGATCCTGCCCGTGTTCTTCGATTGCCTGCACGAACACCCCCAGGCCGAGCTCGAGCGCGTCTGCCGCTTCATCGGCTACGATCGAACCCCTTCCTGGAGCCACGAACGAGCGCGGCAGAACGCTTCCGAGCAGCGGATCCGTCGCGACCCGCTCCGCGAGCGCCTGCTCGACCTGCCCGGCGTCCGCACCGTCCGCCGTCGCCTCATCCCTCAGACCTGGCGCGACCGCGTCAAGCGCCGCTGGATGATGACCGAACGCCCGACGCTCTCGCCGGACAATGAACGCCGGCTCGCGGCCGTCTTCGACGAAGACCTGGCGATCCTCGGGCGCTGGCTCGGCGTCGAGCTGAACTGCGAGAACTTCAAGGCGGTCACACGCGATCGCCCGCTCGACTGGGCCGGCGACGCGTCAACCGAGGCCCGGTCGACGACACCCGCCGGACCCACCGGAGCCACCTCACCGCGATGAACACCATCGGCATCGTCGCGATCGGTCGAAATGAGGGCGCCCGCCTGATCGCGTGCCTGGAGAGCCTGGGCCCGGCGATCGAACGCACCGTGTACGTGGACTCGGGCTCGACCGACGGCAGCGTCGCCGCCGCGCGACAGCGCGGCGCCGAGGTGGTCGAGCTGGACACGTCGATCCCGTTCACCGCGGCGCGGGCACGCAACGCCGGGCTTCGCCGCCTGCTCGAAAAGCACCACGGCGTCGAGTTCGTCCAGTTCATCGACGGCGACTGCTCGCTCGTGGGCGGGTGGCTGGAGGCGGCTGCGCAACGCCTACGGGAGGAGCCGACGCTCGCCGTCGTCTGCGGGCGACGGCACGAACGCCACCGGGAAGCGACGGTCTACAACCGCCTGGCCGACATGGAGTGGAACACGCCGGTCGGCCCGGCGCGGGCGTGCGGCGGCGACGCGCTGTATCGCGTGGACGCGTTGCAGCGGGTCGGCGGGTTCGACGACGCGCGGATCTGCGGCGAGGAGCCCGAGCTGTGCGCCCGCCTGCGTCACGCGGGTTTCGGCGTGGAACGGATCGACCACGACATGACGCTGCACGACGCGGCGATGACGCGCTTCGGGCAGTGGTGGAAGCGGACGGTGCGCGGCGGGTGGGCGTCGGCGCAGGCGATGGGGCACGCGGCGGCCGAGGATCGTCGCGCCGCCCGACGCCGGGCGCTGAGCGTGTGGGGTTACGGCGTGGTCGTGCCGGCGGCGGCGCTCGGGCTGGCGTGGCCGACGTGGGGGTTGAGCGTGGCGGCGGCGCTGGCGCTCGACGCGCAGCTCGCCTGGCGGGTGGCGCGGCACCGCCGCGCACGGGGCGAGTCTCCGGCCGACGCGCGGCTGTACGCGTGGTTCTGCGTGATCGGCAAGACGGCCGAGGCGGTCGGCCAGGCGCGTTACGCGCTGAATCGGCTCTCGGGCCGACGCGCGACGCTGATCGAGTACAAGGGCGACGGCGCCGCGGCCACGACGTAGGATCCCCACCCGACGTGAACGCCCCCCCGATGAAGATCGCGATGCTCGGCTGCGGCTACGTGGCCAACATGTACCGCCTGACGCTGCCGCTGGAGCCGACGCTGGAGCTGATCGGCGTGGCCGACCGCGACGCGTCGCGGGCGCGGGCGATGGCCGAGCTGACCGGCGCACGGGTGTACCCGGACCTGGGCGCGATGCTGGACGACGACGAGGTCGAGCTGGTGGTGAACCTGACGAACCCGCGGGCGCACTTCGAGACGACGCGGGCGTGCCTGGAGGCGGGCAGGCACGTGTTCACGGAGAAGCCGCTGGCGTTGTGCCCGGGCGAGGCGGAGCGACTGGTCGAGCTGGCCGAGTCGAAGGGGCTGGCGTTGTCGTCCGCGCCGTGCACGCTGCTGAACGAGGCGGCCCAGACGCTGTGGAAGGCGGTCCGGGAGCGTCGGGTCGGCGACGTGCGGCTGGTGTACGCGGAGATGGACGACGGGATGGTCCACCGCATGCCGGTGCAGAAGTGGGTGAACGAGATGGGCGTGCCCTGGCCGTACGTCGAGGAGTTCGAGACCGGCTGCACGCTGGAGCACGCGGGGTACGTGCTGTCGTGGCTGGCGGCGTTCTTCGGGCCGGCCGAGTCGGTCAGCGGGTTCAGCGACACGCTCGTGCCGGACAAGGTGCCGGGGCAGGCGATCGACACGGCGGCGGATTTTTCGGTCGCGTGCATCAAGTTCCGCTGCGGGGTGGTGGCGCGGCTGACGTGCGGGGTGTACGCGCCGCTGGATCACCGACTGCGGCTGTTCGGCGAAGACGGCGTGATGGAGCTGGAGGACCCGCGGCGGGACCGCTCGAAGCTGCGGATCCATCGCTACGTGCAGATCCGGCGGGCGCGTAAGCTCATGCCGATCGGTCGGACGTACCCGATGGTGGGCCGGCACCGCAAGCACGTAAAATACCGTGGTTCGCAGCAGCGGAACTTCTGCTCGGGCATCGCGGAGATGGCCGAGGCGATCCGCGCCGGGCGGACGCCGCGACTGTCGGCGCGGTTCTGCCTGCACGTGAACGAGATGGTGCTGGCGGCGCACCGCGCGGGCGACGGCGCGACGCCGCACCGGATGACGACGACGTTCGACCCGGTGGAGCCGATGCCCTGGGCGGCGTAGTGTCGAGCCGCCGCGAGGCCCCGGATGCATGCGACTCCTGATCACCGGTGCCGGCGGATTCCTGGGCCAGCGGGTCGTCCACCGCGCGCTCGACGCCGGGCACACCGTCCGTGCGATGGTGCGTCCGGGCGGGCGCGATCGTCTGAACGCGCCGGCGTCGGACGCGCTGGGGGTGGTCGAGGCGGACCTGTGCGAGCCGCAGTCGCTGCGCGAGGCGGTTCGCGACGTGGGCGCGGTGCTGCACCTGGCGGCGACGATGCGTGGCACGCTGGCCGAGGCGCGGGCGGCGACGGTGGACGGCACGGCGCACCTGCTCGAGGCGATGCGGGCCGCGGGCGTGGCTCGGATGGTGCTGGTCAGCTCGATCGTGGTGTACGACTACCGCGGGCTGGCGAGGGGTGCCGTGCTCGACGAGGTCACGCCGCTGGAGCCGCGACCCGAACGGCGGGACACGTACTGCCGGGTCAAGATCGAGCAGGAGGCGGTGGCGCGCACGGCGGTCGCGGGGCACGGGCTGCGGCTGACCGTGCTGCGGCCCGGGCCGATCATCGGGCCCGGCCGGCTGTGGACGTACCGCCTCGGCCAGAGCCTGGGCTCGAAGCTGACGGTTGCGATGGGCGATGACGCGACGCTGCCGCTGACGTACGTGGACCATTGCGCGGACGCCGTGGTGGCCGCCGCCGAGCGGGACGACGCGGTCGGGCAGACGCTGAACGTGGTAGACGACGACCTGCCGACGCAACGGCAATACCTGAAGATGCTCCGAGAGCACGGCGCGCTCCACCGCACGGTGCTGCCGATGCCGCGTGCGGTGTTCGGCGCGGCCGGTGCGGTCGCGGGGATGGTGCACGCGGCGCTGGGCGGTCGCGGCCCGGTGCCGGGGTCGCTGCTCCCGGAGCAGCTCGCGGCGCGGATCAAGCCTTTGCGGTACCGCAACGAGCGGCTGAAGCGGACGCTGGGCTGGTCGCCGCGGCTGTCGATCGAAGCGGCGGTGGCCGAGTCGATGGAGCAGACGAAACAGGCATGATGCTGCGGATCGCGTACCACACCGGCGAGTACCCGAGGGCGACGGACACGTTCATTCAGCGTGAGGTCGCGGCGCTGCGCGAGCTGGGCGTGGCGGTGGAGACGTTCACCGTGCGGCGGACGGGCGACGAGCACCTGGTCGGGCCCGAGCAGCGGGACGAGGCCGGGCGGACGTTCGTGGTGCAGGAGGCGGCGAGAAATCCGCTGCGGCTGATCGCAGCGCACGCGGGCGAGTTCGTGCGGTCGCCGCTGCGTTACGCGAAGGCGGCGGCGCAGGCGTGGCGGATCGGCTGGCCGGGGCTGGCCGGCCGGCTGCTGTCGCTGGCGTACTTCGCCGAGGCGGGTGTGCTGGCGGCGGAGCTGCGACGACGCGGGATCGGGCACGTGCACAATCACTTTGCCAACTCGAGCTGCTCGGTCGCGACGCTGGCGAGCACGATGGGCGGCGTCGGGCTGAGCTTCACGATGCACGGCCCGGCGATCTTCTTCGAGCCGGCGAAGTGGCGCATCGACGCCAAGATCGCCCAGGCCCGGTTCGTCGCCTGCATCAGCCACTTCTGCCGCAGCCAGGCGATGATCTACGCGGACCCGGCGACGTGGCCGAAGCTGCACGTCGTGCACTGCGGCGTCGAGCCGGGCCGCTACCGGCCGCGGGCGCACGCCGACCCGCCGCGGCAGGTGCTGTTCGTCGGTCGGCTGGCGGCGGTCAAGGGCCTGCCCATGCTCATCGACGCGTGGGCCGCGATCGCCGACGAGTTCCCGGACACGACGCTGAAGCTCGTCGGCGACGGGCCGGACCGCGCGATGCTCGAGCGGCGGGTGCGGGATCGCGGGCTGAGCGATCGGGTCGTGTTCACCGGGTACCAGTCGCAGGCGCAGGTGGGCGCGCACCTGGCGGAGACGGACCTGTTCGTGATGGCCAGCTTCGCCGAGGGCGTGCCGGTGGTGCTGATGGAGGCGTTGGCGGCGGGGGTGCCGGTGGTGGCGACGCGGATCGCCGGGGTGGGCGAGCTGGTCGAGGACGGGGTGAGCGGTCTGCTGGTTCCGCCGGGGGACGGCGCGTCGCTGGCCGAGGCGATGCGGGCGCTGCTGGGCGACGCGGCGAAGCGTCATCGGTTCGGCGCCGCCGGGCGGGCGAAGGTCGAGGCCGAGTTTGACGTGGCGCGTGAGGCGGCGAAGCTGCAGCGGCTCTTCGCCACGGCGTTGGGCGAGGCCGCGGCCACGCCGTCTGCGCCGTCCGACGAGTCGGAGCCGCGGCGGCGACGTGCGGCGGAAGCGACGGTCCGGCGGGGTGCGGCGTGAGCGGGCGACCCGATCAACCCGACCGAGGCGATCACGACACGCGCCGGCCGCGCATCGGATACCTCACGAACCAGTACCCGAAGACGAGTCACACGTTCATCCGCCGGGAGCTGCAGCGGCTCGAATCAATGGGTTACCCCATCGTTAGGATGGCGGTGCGGGACAGCGGGGAAGAGCCGGCGGACCCGGTCGACCGTGACGAGCGGCGCAAGACGTGGCACCTCGTGTCCCAGGGGGTGGGCGTCGCGGCCGGAGCGACGGCGCGGGCGCTCGGTCGATCGCCGTCGCGGTGGGTGAGCGGCCTGGCCCGGGCGATGCGGCTGGGATGGGCGAGCGAGCGCGGCGTGCTGCTGCACCTGATCTACTTTGCCGAGGCGTGCCTGCTGGCCGAGACGTGCCGAGCCGAGGGCGTGGAGCACCTGCACGTGCACTTCGCGACAAACCCGGCGACGGTCGCGCTGCTGGCCCGGAGCGTGGGCGGCCCGCCGTTCAGCATGACCGTGCACGGCCCGGACGAGTTCGACGCGCCGGCGTCGCTGAGCCTGGGGCCGAAGGTCGAGGCGTCGGTTTTTACCGTTGCGATCAGTCACTACGGGGCGGCCCAGCTCCGGCGGTGGGTGCGGCCGCAGGCGTGGGACAAGATCGAGGTGATCCGCTGCGCCGTGGGGCCCGAGTGGTTCGAGCAGGCGACGCCGATCGACGCCGAGAGCCGGCAGCTCGTGTGCGTGGGCCGGCTGACGCCGCAGAAGGGCCAACTGACGCTGCTGGAGGCGATGGCGCGTGTGGTGCGGGATCACCCGGACGCGTCCCTGGTCCTGGCGGGGGACGGGGAGCTTCGGGCGCCGATCGAGCGCCGGATCCGGGAGCTGGGGCTGGAGAGGCAGGTGACGATCACGGGGTGGGTGAGCGAGCAGCGCGTACGGGAGCTGTTGCGTGGGTCGCGGGCGCTGGTGCTGCCGAGCGCGGCCGAGGGGCTGCCGGTGGTGCTGATGGAGGCGATGGCGATGGGCCGGCCGGTGGTCACGACGTACGTGGCGGGGATCCCGGAGCTGGTGACGGACGGTCGGACGGGGTGGCTGGTGCCGGCGGGGGACGCGGCGGCGTTGGAGGGGGCGATGCGAGCGGTGCTGGACGCGTCGGCGGCGGAGCTGGAGGCGGTGGCCAGCGCGGGCCGGGAGGCGGTTCGGCGTCAGCACGACCTGGCGACGGAGGTGGGGAAGCTGGCCGAGCGGATCGAGCGGAGCGTGGCCGCCGAGTCTCGGGACCCCGCGAGGGTCCGAGAACGGGTGAGGCCGCGCGCCGCCGCGCGTGGCGCAAGGCAAGTGCCGACCTGACAGACGCTTAGAGCCGCCTCGGGCACGCGGACAGGCGGTGGGCGGCCCCGTCGGATTTCTCAATCCTGAAAAAAACACGGGTACATCATTGTGTATTGCGCGATCCTCGGGTACCCTTGACCTTTAACTCTTGGGGAAGGAGAGAACCGGGGTGGGGCCTCGCGTCAGCGTCATCATCGTCAACTGGAACCGTGCCGACGACGTCGTCGCCGCGGTTCGTGAGCTGGAGCGCATCCGGGACCTGGACCTGGAAGTCGTGGTCGTGGACAACGGCTCGACGGACGACTCGGTCCAGCGGCTGTCGCGGTTCGAGTCGATCCAGCTCATCTCGCTGCCGGAGAACCTGGGCCCGTGCAAGTCACGGAACATCGGGGTGGCGGCGTGCAGCGGCGAGTACCTGCTGTTTCTGGACAGCGACGCGGTCATCGAAGGCCCGGCGTTGCGCGCCCTGGTCGCCCGCATGGACCGGGAGGCGGACCTGGGCATTATCGGCTGCCGGATCGTCCACGCCGACTCCGGCGAGCCCGACCAGTGGATCTACGCCCAGCCCCAGACCACGCACTGGCGTCGCGAGTTCGAGACCTATTCCTTCTCCGCGGCCACGGCGCTGGTCCGGCGGGAGGCGTTCATCAAGGCCGGCGGGTTCTGGGACGACATGGTCATCTACAACGAAGAGGTCGAGATGTCGATCCGCATCTGGCGGGCCGGCTACCGGATCATCTACTACCCCGACGCGGTCGCCAAGCATCATTGCGCCTCGAGCGGCCGCGGCGGGAACGACCGGTATTGGTACTACCAGGCCCGAAACTGGATCTGGATCTTCTACCGCCACTACCCGTGGCTGCACCGTTGGCGAAAGATCACGACCTACAGCGTGCTATACCTGTTCAAGGGGATGATGTCGGGCCAGTTGCGGGCCTGCGCCGCGGGCCTGTACGCCGGCCTGGCCGAACGGTCGATCATCCGCCGCTTCGAGCAGAAGCTCACACGCGACGAGGTCTCGGCGTTCGAGCGGCTGAACCACCGCACCCACGTGCGCCTGAGCCGATAACCCCCAGCCTCACCGGGCCACCCGACCGTCACGATCAGGCCCCGAAGTTGTTTGGTCATGCCCGCCCAGGACAAACTTGAGCCGTGCACGCGGTCGATCATCAGAACATGAATCGCCGTCGTTATTGTCTGATCAGCCCCTGCCGGGACGAGGCCGCCTTCGTCCGACGGACGCTCGACAGCGTCGTCCGTCAGTCCCTGCCCCCGACGCGGTGGATCATCGTCGACGACGGCTCCACGGACGAGACGCCGGCGATCCTGGCCGAGTACGCCGCCCGATACCCGTTCATCGAGGTCGTGCGGCGGGAGAACCGCGGCAACCGCAGCGTCGGGCCGGGCGTGGTGGACGCGTTCTACGCCGGCCTCGAACGCGTGGACCTGGCCGAGTTCGACTACCTGGGCAAGCTCGACCTGGACCTGGACCTGCCCCCGCGATACTTCCAGACGCTCATCGAGCGGATGGAACAGAACCCCCGCCTGGGCACGTGCAGCGGCAAGCCGTACTTCCCGGCCGCCTCGAACCGGGAGATGTCCTTCGACGGGCCCATCGTCAGCGAGGCCTGCGGGGACGAGATGTCGGTCGGGATGGCCAAGTTCTACCGGGTCGAGTGCTTCGAGCAGATCGGCGGGTTTGTGCGGCAGGTGATGTGGGACGGGATCGACTGCCACCGCTGCCGGATGCTCGGCTGGATCGCGTGCAGTTGGGACGACCCCGAGCTTCGCTTCCTGCACCTTCGACCGATGGGATCGAGCGACAAGAGCATCCTCACCGGGCGGATGCGGCACGGGTTCGGGCAGTACTTCATGGGCACGTCGCTGGCGTACATGACCGCCAGCGCGTTGTACCGGATGACCCGCCCGCCCCGAGGCGTCGGGGGGTTGGCGATGTGGTGGGGGTTTGTCCGCGCGATGCTCCGGCGTGAGCCGCGGTACAATGACCCGCAGTTCCGTCGGTTCCTGAGAAGGTTTCAGTGGGCGTGCCTGCTCCAGGGCAAGCGCCGGGCGACGCAGCGGCTGAGCCAGCGTCAGCTCGCCACCTGGAGCCGCATGCAACAGACCAAGCGGCAGTCGACCGCCGAGCCCGGCGCCGGCGGCGACCCGCCGACACGCACGAACGATCCGGCTCTGACCGTCTCGCCCCGTGGAACGTAATCCCGTCGATTCAGGTGGACCCCGACCGATGAACCAGACCCCCGTCGACGTCTCGATCGTCATCCCCGTCTACAACGAGGAGGGGAACGTCGTCAGCCTGTATCGCGAGCTGGTGGCCGTGGCCGATCGCGACGCGCGCGGCTACGAGTTCATCTTCGTGGACGACGGCAGCTACGATCGCACGGGCGAGCTGCTCCGGGACGTCGCGGGGGACGATCCGCGCGTGACGATCCTCGAGCTGACCAAGCGGTTCGGCCAGACCGCGGCCCTCGCCGCCGGGTTCCACCACGCGCGCGGCCGGGTCATCGTGCCCATGGACGGCGACCTGCAGAACGACCCGGCCGACGTGCCCCGCCTCGTCGCTCAGCTCGACGAGCCGCCCGGCTGGGACATCGTCAGCGGGTGGCGCAAGAGCCGGCAGGACAAGCTCTGGACCCGACGCCTGCCCTCCATGATCGCCAACCGGTTCATCCGCCAGCTCACCTGGACCCCGGAAGTCCACGACTTCGGCTGCACCCTCAAGGCCTACCGACGCGAGGTCCTCGAGGACGTGCGGCTGTACGGCGAGATGCACCGCTTCCTGCCCGCCATCTGCAAGTGGCGCGGCGCCCGCGTCACCGAGATGGTCGTCAACCACCGGCCCCGGCACGCCGGCACGAGCAAGTACGACCTGCGACGCACCGTCAAGGTCATGCTCGACCTGCTCACCGTCAAGTTCCTGGGCGACTACCTCACCAAGCCTCTCTACTTCTTCGGCAAGCTCACCCTGATCACGTCCATCGTCTCCTTCACCGCGCTGGGCATCGCCCTGTTTCAGAAGTTCGCGTATCTGACGCCGAGCGGCGAGCCGATCCGCCTGAACAACAACGTGCTCGTGCTGTTCGCCATGATGACGTTCCTCATGGCCGTGATGTTCGTGATGATGGGCGTGATCTCCGAGCTGCTCGTGCGCATCTACCACGAGAGCCAGGATCGCCGACCGTTCAAGATCCGGCGGACGACACGCGGCGGGTCACACGACGCCGACACCGCGGACGCCGGCCCATCCCCCGCCGCGCGGCCGTCGCGAGTCACCGTCGGCTGACCACGGGCCGCTTCGGCGGCGTCCGCCCGTCACCACGTCGCGTCGCTTCATCGACCCATGCCGTCACCGATCGCACACCTTGGCCTGGCGGTGCTGGCGCCGCGCGTGCTGCCGGTCGAGCGGTTGCGCCGGCTGCCCCGGTGGCGCCTCACGTCGTTCTACGGGTTGTGCTTGTTTGCCCTCGTCGCGCCCGATTTCGACTTTCTGATCTCCTGGGCCATCGCCGGGGATCCACGGCCTTTTCACGGTCTGTTCCTGCACAGCTTCGTCGCCGCCCTGCTCTTCGCCCCGATCTTCGGCGCCGTCGCCGCCAGGCTCGGACGCCTCGGCTTCACGCGCATGACCCTGCTCGGCTTCGCCGCCTACGCCGGACACGTGCTGCTCGACGCGATGACTCACGGCCGCGGCATCGCCATGCTCTGGCCCTTCATCGATCACCGCCTCGCCCTGCCCCCGCTGTTCGTCGGGTTCAGCCACAGCGAACCGCTCAACTGGCGGTCGCACCTGATCACGCTGCTCAACGAGGCGGCCTTCATCGGCGTCGTCTGGCTCCTCGCACGACGGACGCGGCGCCACCGCCCGACCGGCGCGCCGGCCGGCCAGAGCCTCGTCCCCGGTGCCGACGCGTGACCGACGCGAACCGACTTTCGAACACCCATGCCCACACCCGTCGATGCCCACGTCCACGTTTATCCGAGCTTCGACGCCGATGCCCTGCTCGACGCCGCCCGCGAGCACTTTCTGCGAGCGCGCGGTACGCCGCCGCCGGACTCCGAGCCGCTCGGCGTGCTCATGCTCACCGAGACCCGCCGCGACGACGTGTTCACGCCGTGGCGCAGCGGCTCCCGTGAATCGCAGCCCAGACGCTGGAGCGTTCGACCGACGGACGAGGCGTGCAGCCTCAGCGTGACCGACGCCGCCGGACGGCAGCTCGTGATCATCGCCGGGCGACAGATCGTCACCGCCGAACGCCTGGAGGTCCACGCGATCGGCACCACGTCACGGTTCGACGATGGCGAGCCGATCGACCACGTGCTGGATCGACTCACCGGACAGCCGGTCATCACCGTCCTGCCGTGGGGCGTGGGCAAGTGGACGGGCGCACGCGGGCGAACGATCGAGAGGCTGCTCGAGGGCGACTGGCCGGCGGATCGTTACGTCGGTGACAACAGCGGTCGCCCGCGCGGCACACCGACGCCGCGCCTGCTGCACAACGCCGAGTCACGTGGCATCCGCATCGTTCCCGGCAGCGACCCGCTGCCGCTGCCCGATCACGAGCGCCACGCCGGTCGCTTCGGGTTCCTCACTGACACCCCCGCGTCGGATCGGCCGTTCGAGGCGATCCGCCGATGGCTGCGCGACGCGCCGAACCCCCTGCCTCGCTACGGCCGCCGCGCCGGACCGATCGAGTGTCTGACCAGCCAGCTCGCGATGCAGATGCGAAACCGGCTCGGACGCGGCGGCGCGACACCCGCACGCCCGACCACGGCCACGACCAAACCCAATGGCTGAACCGATCCTCCACCGCGATCCCGACGCCGCCGCGCAAACCCCTCACGACCTGATCATCATCGGGGGCGGGATCCACGGCGCCTTCGCCGCCCTCGAAGCGACGCGGCGCGGCCTGCGCCCGCTCCTGCTCGAACGCGACGACTTCGGCGGCGCCACGAGCTGGCACAGCATGCGGATCCTCCACGGTGGTCTACGCTATCTTCAGTCGCTGGACGTCGTGCGATCGCTCGAGTCCGCCGCCGAGCAGGCCTGGTACTTCCGGCATTACCCCGAGCTGGTTCGGCCGCTGTCGTGCCTCATGCCGCTGTACGGCCGCGGGCTCAAGCGCCCCGTCGCCTTCCGCGCCGCGTTGACGCTGCACGCGCTGGTTCGATGCCTGGCCGTCACACGCCGCGGCCAGCACGACCCCCTGCCGCCCGGCCGCGTGCTCTCGGCGCGCGAAGTCGCCACGGCCTGTCCGACGATCGACACCGACGGTCTGCGCGGCGGCGGGCTCTGGCACGACGGCATCATCACCTCCAGCCCGCGCCTGCTCATCGAGCTGCTGCGCTGGGCCTGCGCACGAGGCGCCACCGTGCTCAACCACGTCGAAGCGACCGAGCTGATCGTCGAATCCGGGGCCGTCGCCGGCGTGGAAGCGATCGACCACCTCGCGAACACGACACACCGCTTCGCGTCGACGCGCGTGCTCAACTGCGCCGGGCCGTGGTCGGACGAGCTGGCCACACGCTGGGACGCGGACGCACGCCGACTCACACGGCCGTCGCTGGCGTATCAGGTGCTGCTCGATCGCCCGGCGCCGTGCGAGCACGCGCTGGCGATCACCGCCTCGCGCCGCGGCGCGCCGGCGTGGTTCCTCGTGCCCTGGCACGGGCGACTCATGGCCGGGACCGTCCACGTCGCCGCCGACCCGGATCATCCCTTGGAACCCATCGACGCCGCGCGGACCGAGGCGCTGCTCGCCGGGCTGAACGAAGCGATGCCGGGGCTGCACGCCGACGCGGCGTCGGTCGTCCGCGTGCTCAGCGGCGTCCTGCCCGCCAGCCCGTCCCGTCCCGACGAGCCTTCCGACCGCCCCGTCCTTCACGACCACGGCGCCGCCGGTGGGCCGCACGGGCTCGTCACCGCGATCGGCGTCAAGTACACCACCGCGCGTCGAACCGCCGAGCGCGCCCTGCGGACGCTCGCGTCCGACGCGACCGCCGAAGACGACCACGCGTTCGCCGCCTCCCGACCCGCGCCACGCTTTGCCGGCGATGAGGACCACCGCCTCGCCGACGCCCTGGATCGACCCGACGCCTCGCGGCAGCTCCGACGGCTGTGTGACGAAGAGGCGGCGGTCCACCTCGACGACCTGCTGCTGCGTCGGCTCGACTGGACGCCGCACCCCGCCGAGGCGATGACGACCGCCCGCGCCGCCTGCCGCGCCCTGGGCTGGTCCGAACCATGCTCGTCCCGCGAGCTGGCCCGCCTCGCCGACGCCCTCGATCGCCTGCGACCGAGCCAAAACCCACGCCACGCGCTGGCCGATCATTCTCATGACGCGCCGTTGGCGCAAACCGCGTAGCACCGTTGCGATTTACACCCTCACCGACCGTCGAGCGGGGCGAGCCGTCGCCGGCCTCACAGGAAACTGAACGCTCACGCATGCGCATTCTCCTGCTGGCACCGCACGCCTACTACATCGAACGGGGCACCCCCATCGACGTGGACATCATGCTGCGCGCGCTCAGCGAGCGGGGCGAACGCGTCGACGCCGTTGTGTACCACGAGGGCGAGGACCGCCACTACCCCGGCGTCACGATCCATCGCGCACCCGCGCCCCGGTGGGTGCGCAACGTCCCGCCGGGGTTCTCGTGGAAAAAGCTGCTGTGCGACCTGTCGCTGGCCCGCGTCGCCTGGCGCCTGGCGCGGCAGAACGCCTACGACGTGATCCACGCCGGCGAGGAGTCGGTCTTCATCGCCCTGCTGCTGCGCCGTCTGCTGGGCCGGCCGTACGTCTACGACATGGACTCGTCGATCGCCCAGCAGATGGTGGAGAAGATGCCGTGGCTGAAGCCCGTCGCGGGGCTGCTGGACTGGTTCGAGGCCCAGGCGATCCGCCACTGCCTCGCCGCCGCCCCCGTCTGCCCCGCGCTGGCCGACCTGGCCCGGGCGCGCGGCGCGCCCCACGTCGTGACGATGCACGACATCTCCCAGCTCGACCCCGACCCGCCGATGGAAGGCGTCCGATGCCTGCGGACGGAGCTGGGGCTCGAGGGCCCGCTGGTGATGTACGTCGGCAACCTCGAGCCGTACCAGGGCGTGGACCTGCTGCTGGAGAGCTTCGCGCGGGTCCGGGCGCGTTCGGTCGAGGCGTCGCTGGTGATCGCGGGGGGCGTGGAAGCGGATCGGCAGCACTACCAGCGGATGGCCGAGCGCCTGGGCATCGAGGATCGGACGCACCTGATCGGGACGTGGCCGCTGGGCGAGCTGGCGTCGCTGCTGACGCAGGCGGACGTCCTCACGGCGCCGCGACTGCGCGGGATCAACACGCCGATGAAGATTTTTCCGTACCTGCACTCGGGCCGGGCGGTGCTGGTGACGGACCTGCCCACGCACAGCCAGGTGCTGGACCCGAGCGTGGCGATGCTGGCGCCGCCGGAGGCCGAAGGTTTCGCCGAGGCGATGATCCGGCTGATCGAGGACCCGGCGTTGCAGGCGCGGCTGGGGCAGGCGGGCCGCCGTCTGGTCGAGCAGAACCACACGTACCCGGCACACCGCCGACGGGTGAACGAGCTGTACGACCACCTGCTGGAGGCGGTGCGAGGGCAGCGGGCGGCGGTGGCGTGAGCGGGCGTGCGGCGAGGACGGCGACGCCGGGCGACGCGGGGACGGTGGATGAAAATCAACGGATGAACACGGAAAGCGTGAGCCTGTCGCGGGCCGAGTCGGGCGTCGGGCCGGGCGCGTCGTGCCGCGTGGTGCTGGACGGGGTACGGATCGACGCGTTGGACGAGCGTGGGGTGGTCAGTCACGTGATGGCGGCGTTGGGTGCCGGCCGGGGCGGGTGGGTGATCACGCCGAACCTGGACCACCTGAGGCGTGCGAGGCGGGACGCCGAGTTCACAGGGATGCTAAGAGAGGCGGACCTGGTGGTGGCCGACGGGATGCCGTTAATCTGGGCAAGCCGGCTGCAGGGCACGCCGCTGCCCGAACGGGTGGCGGGCTCGAGCCTGGTGTGGACGCTGGCGGAGGCGGCGGCGGCGGCGGGCCGCTCGCTGTATCTGCTGGGCGGAGCGCCGGGGGCGGCGGAGGGCGCGGCACGGGTGTTGCAGGAACGTTATCGGAGCCTGCGGATCGTGGGGCAGTACTGCCCGCCGATGGGCTTTGAACACAATGCTGACGAAATGCAAACCATTCGGGAGTCGATTGTTACAGCGAAACCCGATATCATTTACGTCGCCCTGGGCTCGCCGAAGCAGGAGCGTGTGATCCGGGAGCTGCGCGCTTGTCGGGCGAACGCCTGGTGGTTGGGCGTGGGCATCAGCCTGAGCTTTATTTGCGGGCAGGTGCACCGGGCCCCTAGGTGGATGCAGTGGATTGGGCTAGAATGGGTTCACCGGCTCGCTCAGGAGCCGAGACGGCTTGCCCGAAGATACCTGGTGGAAGGGCTGCCGTACGCCGCGGCGTTGATGGGGCGCGCGGCAAAACGACGCGTGTCGGGTGGGGCTCGACCGCGTCGGAGCGAGGACAGGGTGAAAGAACGGAGTGGTATCGCTGGATGAACCGTTGAGAGACGGTTCACCGGATGAGGAAGCGGGAAGGTGTCCATGTCGAGGGTAAGGGGCTCGGAATCTCACGCGCGAGGTGGAGCGCTGCTCGAAGCGAACGGCGAAGCGCCGGGTCTGCCTGTGGTCGCCGAGGCCGAGTCGCCCACGGGCTCGCCGCTGGAGCGGCTCAGGGCGGTGATCCTGCTGGCCGGTTCCGTCCGGGCGTCGGCGTGGCGTCGGGCGGTGGGCCGGTTTCTGCTGGAGCTGCCGATCGACCGCCAGCACACGGTGATGGACTGCTGGCACGGCCAGTTCTCGGATTTGGCGCAGCGGCTGGGCGTCGAGCGGCTGCCGGTGCGGGTGATCGTGGACCGCTCGACGCCGATGCCGGCGTCGAACCGCTGGAACGGCACGTGCGAGGTGCGGTTCGAGCAGGACCCGTTCGAGTACCGCGGGACGGGTGGGTTGCTCAGCGACCTGGCCCGGCAGTACGAGGACGACGACGTGCTGCTGGTGGTGCACGCGGCACAGGTGTTGTTTGACCCGTTGTCGGGGGTGGTCGAAGCGCTGGGCGAGGCGGCGGCGGACGTGACGCTGGCCAGCGAGCGGGATGGGTCGCCCAGCGGGCTGATGCTGGTGCGATGCGGCAGCTTTCGCGCGGTGCCGAAGGTGGGCTTCGTGGACCTGAACGAGCAGGCGTTGCCGGCGATCGCGCAGGGGCACGAGGTTCGCGTGGCGACGCTGCCGCGGCCGGCGGGCATGCCGATCCGGACGCTGGCGGGCTACGTCGAGGCGGTGCGGGCCTACCACCGGCGGACGAACGGGGCGTCGCACCTGGCCGACCCGTACGCCGAGGACTGGCAGGCGAGCTTCCGGCTGATCGAAGAGGGGGCGAACGTGGACGAGACGGCGACGGTGCACGACTCGGTGGTGCTGGCCGGTGCCCGGGTCGAGCCGGGCGCGTTGCTGGTCCGGGCCGTGGTGTGCCCGGGGGCGACGGTGCACCGGGGCCGGTCGGCGATCGACCGGCTGGTGGCCCCGCCGATGGCCCCGGGCGTCTGAGCGGGCGCGGTCTGCCGAATCTGCCGGGGTGAAATTGCCGATGCTGATGACGGTGCGCTGGCACGCGGCGGGCGGGCGGCCCGATAACGTTCGGACGAACGCCACCCCCCGAGCCTGCGTACCATTGATAAGGGCCTGCCCACGGGGGCGAACCGGCGGCGTGCGGTCTGGAGCCCGCGCCCGCCGGCCCCGCCGGCACTGCATCGTACACGCGCGCTGACATGGACCCGTCCAACGACCAACTCGGCACGCGTGACGGAGACCTCGGGAGAAAGTCCATGACCGATCCTTCACACCACCGCGTCCCTGAGCAGCTCGACGGCCTGCTCATCGACAGCGATTCGGGCGACGACGACGGCGGCTTCCAGTACGAGCGCGTCCTCGCCGTCCTGCGCGGACGCTATCACTGGATCATCGTCCTGGGGCTGATCCTCGGCACCATCGGCGCCGTCGGCGGGTTCTTCCTCAAGGGCCCGGAGTACCAGGGCATCAGCGTCTTCCGCATCAACCCCGTCATCCCCCGCGTCCTCTACGACACGCCGGACAAGGGCATCCCGCCCATGTTCGACAGCTTCGTCAGCGATCAGCTTCGGATCATCACCAGCAACCAGGTCATCGAACGCGCCATGCAGGACCCCCGCTGGACGCAGGTCCCGGGATCCGATCAGATCGACAGCAAGACCTTCGCGGAGATGATCCGACCCAACCGCGACCGCCTGAGCACGCTGATCTCGATCCGCTTCGTCTCCGAGGACCCCAGGATCGCCGAGGCCGGCGCCAACGTCGTCCTCGACGCGTATATGAAGGTGTTCGGCCAGCAACAGGAGGTCGAAGAGGCCCGCGTGCTGGAGATCCTGTACCAGAAGCGGCGCACGCTCAACGACGAGGTCAACGCCCGCCAGGACGAGCAGCGGGCCCTGGCCGAGGAGTTCGGCTCGGACAACCTCGACGGCGCGTACAACGCCAAGTTCGGCGACGTGCTCGGGCTGGAGGCGAAGCTGGCCGACATTCAGGTCGCCCTGGCGGCCAAGGGCGCGGGCATGTCCGAGCTGTCCGACCAGATCGACCCCGAGACCATGACCGTCGAGCAGCTCGCCGCGATGGATCCGGGCCTGGCGGACCTGCTCCGGCAGCGACAGGACCTGCTGAACCAGATCCAGGCGCAGCGGAACCTCGGCCGCATGGACGACCATCCCGTCGTCCGCCAGCACCGCGCCAACATCCGGACGCTGGACGAGCAGGTCGACAACTACGTCGCGCGGGTCCGTGCGCGTCTGGCCGACCCCGACCGACCCATCGCCGCCGGCACCTCCTTCGACTCGTCCGTCGAGGAGCTGCGCGCCCAGGAGCGCAAGCTCAAGGAGCTGCAGCGAGAGGCGCGCCGCGAGCTGATCGAGCTGGGCAAGCAGAACGCCCGCATCAAGGCCCTGGCCGAGGTCATCCAATCCAAGAAGGCCGAGCTGGACGAGGTCACCCACGAGATCAAGCGTCGCGAGACCGAGTCGACGATCAGCGGTCGCGTCGAGGTCGTCGGCTACGCCGAGCTGCCCGCCGAGCCATACAACTTCGGCAAGCGCGTGCAGCTCAGCGGCATGGGCGGGATGTTCGGCGCCAGCGTCGGATTCGGCATCGTGCTGCTGATCGGGCTGCTCGACCCGCGGTTCCGTCACATCGATGACGCCACGATGAACCTGCCCTCGACGCGCGTGCTCGGCATCCTGCCCACGCTGCCCAACGACATCAAGGATCCCGAGCAGGCCGTCCAGACCGCCCACGCGGTCCACCACATCCGCACCCTGCTGCAGATCGGTCGCGACAGCACCGGCCTGGTCTTCTCCGTCACCAGCCCCGCGCCCGGCTCGGGCAAGACCAGCCTGACCATGGCGCTGGGCATCTCCTTCGCCTCCAGCGGCGCCAAGACGCTGATGATCGACGCCGACATCGTCGGCGGCGGGCTCACCCGACGCCTGGGCATCGACGTGCACAAGAAGATCGGCCAGATCCTCATGCGCAAGCAACTGATCGATCAGTACCACATCGACGAGGCGATGAAGGCCTGCCAGGTCTCGGGCAAGCGCCTCGGCGAAGCGCTGGTCGCCCTGGGCGAGATCAGCGAGGACGAGCTGAAGCGCGCCCTGGCCGAGCAGTCCGGCACGTCGGTCGGCCTGCTTGAGGCCTGCAACGGCGAGTCGTTCGAGACCTGCATCGCGCCGACCAGCGTCTCGGGGCTGTACGTGCTGCCGATCGGCTCGGCGCTGCCGCACCAGGCCGGCGCCCTGTCGCCCTCGTCGCTGAAGCGGCTGATCAGCGCCGCGCGCAAGGAGTTCGACACGGTGCTGATCGACACGGGCCCGCTGCTGGGCAGCCTCGAGGCGTCCATGGCCGCCTCCGATGCCGATGGCACGATCATGATCATCTCGCGCGGCGATCAGAAGCCGATCGTCAATCGCTGCGTCGAGCACCTGTACACGATCCGGGCGCGGCTGTCGGGGGTGGTGTTCAACCACGCGTTGCAGGACGACATCGCCCGCTCGACGTACGGCAGCGTGACGATGTCGCAGGGCCGACACCCCAGCCACGTGCAGCCGACCGGGGCGATCGACGCGGCCACCGCGACGCGGATCGGGCCGCTGGCCTCGGCCGTGGCGATCTACGCCTCCGTGCGCGAGTCAGACGACCGCGGGCCGGTCAAGCGTAACGGCCAGAGCGCGTCCCACGGCGCCGCCGCGCCGCCGCCCAACGGCACCGAGTCCGAGCCGGCCTTCCGCTTCTAGCCCGCCGACCGATGGTTGCGATGACCCCGACGCCCACGCTCTCCAAGCCGATCCAATCCGCCGCCACGCCCGACGGCAACGGTCAGCCCACGCTCTGGGGCCTGACCCCGGCGCAGCTCCACGACCGCTTCTGGGCCGCTCGCGGCGTGCAGGTCCTGCGACAGGGCGGCGGCGAACCCATCGCCCAGGACGCCGAGCTCTACCTGCTCATGGACGCCCACTCGCTGGCCATCTTCCCGCTCGGCCAGCTCATCGACACGCTCAACTGGCTCAAGCCCGACGCCCTGTTCGTCCGCCTGCGAAACGCCTGCGAGCACGGCTACCGCGAACGCATCATCACCGACAGCCGCAACCGCTTCCGTCGATTCGAACGCGAGTACGGCGGGTCCGACTCCCGCGTCACCCGCGTCGCCCTGACGCCCAACGCCCAGCTCGCCCACCTGTGGCAGCAGAGCGACGGCTCGTCCACCCAGGCCTGGCGCGACCTGCGCCACCACGTCGGTCGCAACCAGCGCACCACCGTCTCGATCGACGGCAACGTCTACGACCCCGCCTACGACCGCGAGGTCATGCACTTCATCCGCGAGCTCGTGCAGGTCTGGAGCCGACCGTCCACCACCGTCAAGCGCGCGCGCTCGCAGATGGCCGACGTCTGGGTCGATGCCGACAGCTCCGTCGGCGAGCGCACGCGGTTCATCGGCCCGGTGTGGATCGGCGCCGGACGCCGGCTCGAGGGCAACGAGAGCGTCGTCGGGCCCACCGTCCTCTGGGACGACCCGGCCGCCCGCCCGGCCGTCGAACCGCTCAAGTGGCACGAGATCCGCCCCGCGCCGCACCGGCACAAGGAGCCGCCGCGGCCCGTCGATCGCCCGATCCGCCCCCGCAGCCTCTCCACCCTGCACAAGGCCTCCAAACGCCTGTTCGACATCGTCTTCGCCACCTTCGCCCTCGCCCTCACCCTCCCGCTGTACCCCCTGGTCATGCTGGCGATCTGGCTCGAGGACGGCCGGCCCTTCTTCTTCGCCCACCGACGCGAGACGCTCGGCGGCGTCGAGTTCCCCTGCCTCAAGTTCCGCACCATGCGCAAGGACGCCGAACGCATGAAGGACGAGCTGCGCCTGCACAACCAGGCCGACGGCCCGCAGTTCTACATCAAGAACGACCCCCGCCACACGCGCGTCGGCCGCGTCGTCCGCAAGCTCAACATGGACGAGCTGCCCCAGTTCCTCAACGTCCTGGTCGGGCACATGTCCGTCGTCGGGCCCCGGCCCAGCCCCCACAACGAAAACCAGTACTGCCCGCCCTGGCGAGAGGCGCGCCTCAGCGTCCGGCCCGGCATCACCGGCCTGTGGCAGGTCCTGCGCAGCCGCGAGGAGGGCCGCGACTTCCAGGAGTGGATCCGCTACGACATCGAGTACGTCGAAAACATGAGCTGGAAGCTCGACCTGTGGATCATCGGCCGGACGATCGCCCAGATCATCAAGCGCCTCCGCGCGTAACCGCCGCTGCCCGGCCCGAACTCACGACGACCAGACGCACAAGGCCGCCCCACGCCGGGGCGGCCTCTTTCGTTTCCCGCGCCGTTCGCCTGGCCGCCCGTAGGCCCCGGGGCTCGCGGCCCGGACGCCCGCGCGGTCGAGCGCCGCACGCCCGCCTCAGCCGCGCTTGTCGACGGGGACGTAGCTCCGCTTCGTCGGGCCGGTGTACACCTGCCGCGGACGCGAGATGCGCTTGTTCGGGTTCGCGTGCTGCTCGTACCAGTTGGCGATCCATCCCGGCATCCGCCCGATCGCGAACATCACCGTGAACATCTCGACCGGGATGCCCAGCGCCCGCAGCACGATCCCGCTGTAGAAGTCCACGTTCGGGTACAGCGATCGTTCGAGGAAGTAGTCGTCGTTCGTCGCCACGTCCTCGAGCTCCTCGGCGATGTCCAGCAGCGCGTCCTGCTTGCCCAGCTTCTCCAGCAGGTCGTCGCACGCGTGCTTGAGGATCTTCGCCCGCGGGTCGAAGTTCTTGTACACGCGGTGCCCGAAGCCCATCAGGCGGAACTCCTTGCGCTTGACCCGCTCGACGACCTTCTTGACCGTCAGCTCCGGGTCGTCGTGGATCTGCTGAAGCATCTCGATGCACCGCTGGTTCGCCCCCCCGTGCAGCGGGCCCCACAGGGCGCAGACGGCGGCGGCCATCGACGCGAACAGGTTCGCGCCCGACGACCCGACCATCCGCGCCGTGGACGTCGAGCAGTTCTGCTCGTGGTCGGCGTGCAGCATCAGGAACAGGTCCAGGGCCCGGACGACCTCCGGCTCCGGCTCGTACCGTTGATACGGCACGCTGAACATGCAGTGCAGGAACATTTGGCAGTAGGGCAGGTTCGGATCCGGGTACCGCTGCGGCTGACCGACCGACTTCTTGTAGCTGAACGCCGCGATCGTCGCGACCTTCGAGATCAGCTTCGCCGCCAGGTCCGGGAACAACTCCTCGATCCGATCCATCTCCAGCAGCTCGGGGTGGTAGCAGCTGCAGGCGTTGATCATCGAGCTGAGCACCGCCATCGGGTGCGCCGTGGTGGGAAAGCCCTCGAAGTGATGCCGCATGTCCTGGTGCAGCATGGCGTTGCGGATCACGTTCCGCTCGAACGCCTCGAGCTGCCGGGCGGTGGGCAGCTCGCCGAAGATGAGCATCCAGGCGACCTCGAGGAAGTTGCTGTTCTCGGCCAGCTCCTCGATGGGATAGCCGCGATAGCGGAGGATGCCCTTCTCGCCGTCGATGAAGGTGATCGACGACTGGCACGACCCGGTGTTGACATAGCCCTCGTCGAGGGTGATGTAGCCGGTTTCCTTGCGCAGGGCGGCGATGTCGATGGCGCGTTCCTGCTCGGTGCCGACGATCACCGGCAGGTCGAGTGAATGATCGGGCAGCTCGATCTTGGCTGTCTTCGGGGTAAGCGTCTGTTCCATAGGCGTAGGGTCCCACCAGGCAGAAATAACCTTCACGGTAGTGTAGAGCGAGGCGGAAGCTTTGGCCAGCGGAGCGCGGCGGACGCGGCGGTGGACGGGACTCGACGCCGGGCCGGTCCGCGAGTCCGGCGTCGGGCGGGCTAAAATCGCCGCCATGGGCGAATGGGCGCTGGTCGTGCTGCTGACGGCGGCGGCGGGGATGGCGATCCCGCTGGGCGCGACGGTCGCCAGCGTCGAGCGGGTGCGCCCGCGGTGGCTCGAGCAGGAGCTGCGCCACGGCGTGCTGGCGTTCGGCGGCGGGGCGCTGCTGGCGGCGGTCAGCCTCGTGCTCGTGCCACACGGCGTCGAGGCGCTACCGATCTGGGCCAGCGTCGCGGCGATGCTCGGCGGCGGGCTCGCGTTCCTCTGGCTCGACCTGGCGGTGGCACGGCTGGGCGGTTCGGCGTCCAACCTCATCGCGGCCATGGCCGACTTCATCCCCGAGGCGGTCGCCCTCGGGGCCGTCTGCGCCCGCGGCGCGGGCCCGACCGCCCTGGTCCTGGCCCTGCTGATCGGCCTGCAAAACCTGCCCGAGGGATTCAACGCCTACCGGGAAATCACAGCCCGCGGTACCGCCGGCCGGCGACGCGTGATCGGCTCGTTCTGGCTGCTGTCGCTGCTGGGCCCGATCGCCGGCAGCGTCGGCCTGCTCTGGCTGGCCGATTACCACGCGACCGTCGCCGTGCTCATGCTCGCGGCGTCCGGCGGGATCCTCTATCTGATGTTCGAGGACATCGCCCCGCAGGCCAGGCTCGAACGGCGCTGGGCGCCGCCGCTGGGCGCGGTGCTCGGGTTCGCCAGCGGCCTGGCGGGCCACCTGCTGATTCAGCGGCTTGTCTCGTAGCAGCTCGATCGCGCCCAAGCCGTGCATCCCCCCGCCCGGCCGCTCCACGCCCTCGGTCACGCCGACCAGCCGGCCTTGAACTGCTCGATCGCCTGCTTGAGCCCGGCCTCGATCTCGTCGTCGATCGCCTTCTTCTCGGCCAGCTTGTCGCGCACGCTCTTGGCCGCGCCGGCGAAGTGCTCGACCAGACCGGCCGAGAACGCCTGCACCTGGTCCAGCGGCAGGCTGTCGAGGTACCCGCGGGAGCCGGCGAAGATCTGGATCACCTGGTCGATCACGTCCATCGGCTGGTACTGCGGCTGCTTGAGCAGTTCGACCATGCGGGCGCCGCGATCGAGCTGGCGCTGCGTGGCTTTGTCCAGTTCGGTGCCGAGTTGAGCGAACGCTTCGAGTTCGCGGTATGC
>CAYSIX010000004.1:0-45158 GCA_964431205.1 uncultured Phycisphaeraceae bacterium | reverse complement strand
TGGCGATCGGCGAGATGTAGTTCATCCGGCTGACGATCGTGACGTACTGGTTGTAATCCAGCGCCTCGGCGAGCTTCTCGAAGCCGGAGTGCAGGTACCCGATGTGTGGCACGGCCCGGACCACGCGCTCGCCGTCGAGCTGGAGCACGATCCGCAGCGTCGTGTGCGTCGCGGGGTGCTGGGGGCCGAAGTTGAGCGTCCAGCGATCGCCCTGATCCTCGGGCTGGACGTACGGCGTGGTCTCGACATCGACGTCGAACGGCTTGAGTTCGTAGGGCATGGATCGTCACCTGCTGCGTTGTGGGGCCGGATTGTAGGGCAAGCCCCGTGCCGGGTCGAACCCGCCTCGAGAGCCGTCGCCGCACCCGCGTCTGAGCCCGGCGTGTGAGCGTGGCTGTCGCATGACGACGACCGGCCGCCACGAACACGAATAGGATGGCGTGATGAGTGGCACCGCACACGAGGGCCTGGCCGATCGGGCCCGGCTGGTCCATCGCCTCGCCGGCGAGCAGGGCTTCGGGCTCGTCGGCATCGCGCCGGCTGAGCCATCGGACCACGGTCGCCACGTCCGCCGCTGGATCGACGCGGGCCATCACGGCCAGATGCGCTACCTGGCCGAGCACCTCGAGACCCGCCTTGACCCCCGCCGGCTTCTGCCCGACGCCCGCTCGATCATCTGCGTCGCCGACTTCCATCCCGACCATGTCGATCACGCTCCTCTCGAGCAGCCGTCCACCGCGCCGAACCACGCCACCGGCCGCATCGCACGCTACGCCTGGGGACGCGACTACCACAAGCTCATCAAGCGACGCCTGCACCGCCTCGCCGACGCCCTGGCCGACCGCTTCCCCGATCACGCCTTCCGATGCACCGTCGACACCGCCCCGATCCTCGAGCGCGAGCACGCCGCACGCGCCGGGCTCGGCTGGATCGGCAAGCACACCCTGCTCATCCACCCCCGCTTCGGCTCGTGGATGCTGCTGGGCACCATCGTCACCACCCTCGCGATCCAGACCAGTGCCGACGCCGGCCACCCCCCGCCGCTCCTGCCTCCCGCGGACCACTGCGGCACCTGCACGCGCTGCATCGACGCCTGCCCGACCCGGTGCATCTCGCCGCGGCAGATCGACGCCCGCCGATGCATCAGCTACCTCACCATCGAGCACCGCGACCTGATCGACCCCGGCCTGCACGAGCCCATGGGCGAATGGATCGCCGGATGCGACGTCTGCCAGGAGGTCTGCCCCTACAACCAGCCGGCGAGCGCGCCCGCCGCCGCCGCGACGGCCCACGACGCCGAACTGCTGGCCACGCCGTCTCACGACGACCCCGCGCGGCGTGCCGCACCTCCGCTGATGCACCGCGACTACACCCCACGCGACATCGCCGCCGGCCTGCCCCTGACCGAGGTGCTCGACTGGACCGAAGCCGACCGCCGCCGAGCCTTCAGCGGCACGGCCCTGACGCGGATCAAGCTCGACATGATCCGACGCAACGCCCTGATCGCCGCCGGCAACGCGATCCGCCGACGCCACGACCCCGAGCTTCGCCAGCGCGTCGAACGCATCGCCCGCACCACCGGCGAGCCGCCGCTGGTCCGCGCTACGGCGAAGCAGGTGCTGGCTCGCCTTGCTGACGCGACGCCGCCGCACGAAGCTGCTCCAGCGACGCCTCCATCTGCCTGAGCACCTCGGGCGCCACGCCCATCCGCCGCGCGACCTCGACCGCCCCCGCCGCCGCCTCCGCCGCCCGGTCCAGACGGCCCAGCTCCACCCACGCCTTGGTCAGGTTCGTCCGTGCCTCCAGGTGCTCACCTTCCGCCGCGATCGCACGCTCGAACCACTCGACCGCACGCTCGTGCTCGCCCCATCGCACCCACACCACGCCCATTAGATTCAACGCGTTCGCGTAGCCCGACTTCAGCTCGATCGCCCGGCTCAGCTCCGCCTCCGCCTCGTCCAGGCGCCCGGCAAGCAGGTACGCCCGACCCAGGTTGTACGCGTATTCGTGGTCCGTCGGCTTCAGCGCCACCGCCTTGCGATACCGCTCGATCGCCCGCTCGTAATCGCCCAACTGCACCCAGATGTTGCCGATCCCGTCATGCGCCTCGTCGAAGTCCGGGACCAGCCGCAGCGTCATCTCGTACGCCGCCATCGCCCGCTCGTAATGACCGGCGTCGAACAGGGCGCGACCCAGGTTGTGCCAGCCACGCGGGTTGTTCGGCGCCCGCTCGGTCACCGTCGTCCACACCGCCACCTTCGTCACGTACTCGTAGTTGCGCATCAGCGTCAACGACGAGAGCACCCCCAGCGGCACCAACAACGCCACCAGCGCGAACACCCGCCGCGTCTCGCCGTGCGGCACCCGTCGCACCACCGCGTCCGCACCCACCACCACCGCCACCACGACGCACACCAGCGGCAGGTACATCCGGTGCTCCACCGCCAGGTCGGCAATCGGGATCACGCTCGACGTCGGCGCCAGGATCGCGAAGTACGAAAAGCCCAGGAACCCCCACCACGCGTTCCGCACCACGCCCACCACGCTCGCCAGCACCGCCAGCCCCACCGCCGCGCTCGGCAGCACCCACGCCGGTATCCCCAGCAGCGTCCGCCCCGTCAGCGTCGCCGGCGGCCACATGTAGTCCAGCACCAGCGGGGCCGGCCAGACCGCCAGCCTCACATAGTGCAGCATCACCTCGCCCTGCGACCGCAGGTACTCGTGCCACGTCACCAGCTTCAACCCGAACCCCGCCGACGCCTCATCCCCCGCCACGTCCGCGAACCCCATCACCGGCAGCAGCGCCAGCGTCCCGAACAATCCCGCGTGCAACGCCCAACGACGCGACGCCACCGCCCGCCACGCCCCACCCATGAACGCCCGGTCGTACAGCAACGCCACCACCGGCGCCACCGCCATCACCTCCTTGCACCCCATCCCGAGCACACAGGCCCCCACCGACACGACGCCCCAACCCGTTCGCGCCGCTCCGCCGCCCGCCGTCGCCGCACGGTTCAGGCCGTACAGCGTCAGCAGGAAGCACAGCGCCATCATCGACTCGCCCCGCTGCACCACGTAGCTGACCGCCTGCGTGTTCAGCGGGTGGGCCAGCCACAACGCCGCCACCGCCCCGCCGACCAGCTCCGCCCGGTCGCCGTACCGCTCGGCCAGCGACGGCAGCCGCAGCGTCCGCCGCACCAGCCCGTACAGCGTGAGCCCCGCCAGGATGTGCACCAGCGCGTTGAACGCGTGGTAGCCCGCCGGCGACTCGCCACCGAGGGCGTAGTTGATCGCGAAGCTGAGGTTGACCACCGGCCGACGCGTGCCGGCGACGATCTCGAGCGGCCTGGCGAGCGACCATTCACCCGCCTGCTCGACCTGCCCCGTCGTGTCGAAGACAAACTCGTTCGACAGCGTGTTGGCGTACAGAGCGGCGCCGAGCAGGGCCAGCGCCAACGGGATCAGTCGGACGAAGCCGGGACGCGCATCGACCATGGTCGCAGTGTAGCCGACCGGGCCGCGTCACCCGACGCCGCCGACGCCGCCCTGCCACGAGAGACCGCCCGACGCGGCGCCGGCGACCTCGCCGCGTCCACCATCTCCGCCACCGTCCAGACGCCCAGCACAAACGCCCAGCCGATCAGCAGCATCACGACGCTGGCCGGCCACGAGAACCCCGCCTGCCGCGCCTCGAACATCACCGCCAGCGCCGCGGCCACCAGCACCGCCGCCACCATCCGCAGCGCCACCGCCAGCACGGTCATCTGCCGTTCACGCCGACCGGCGCCGACCGGCGCGTTCGCGGCCTCGTCCCGTGATGGGGACGCCGACTTCGGCGAGGCCGGCGCGCTACCGTGTCCGACCGCCGACTTCGCCGTGCGCGTGCCGTGGCACCGGCCGTTCAACGGCAATCCCGACGACGACGCGGCCCGTGACGCGCCGACCCTCGACGACTTCTCCGCCGACTTCGTAGCGGACGCCGGCTCGTCATTCGCTTTCACACGGTCGGCCCCGCCCCCACGCGCCTCACCGCCCAGCGGAAGCGCCCGCGGCGGCGGCACCGTCGCCGGCTTCGCCTTGATCGTTGGCTCGACGTCCACGCTCGCGCCGCCGGCCACGCCGTTCCTGTCCAACCCGTCACCGGCCGCCGCTTCCACGCCGTCCGTCGTCGCCACGCCGCCATCGTCTTCCATCGCGTGGGCCAACTCGGCGGACTGCGCGGCCTCCGACGCCTCCGCCGCGGACTGCCTTTCGTCTTCGTCACCCGTCGCCGCCCGGCCGTTGCCCGGCGGCTCCTCGACCGAACCTGTCGACGCGTCCGCCCGGTCCGTCACCGTGCTGAACAGCGACGGCGGCGGTGCCGCCATCACGTCCCGCCATTCACGGTCGGCCCTCGAGGGCGTCACCGCCGCCGGCTCGGTTCCGGCGTCCGCGGGCTCGGCCCCCACCCGCATCCGCACCACCCGGTGCTCGCCCACCGCCATCCGCGCCAGCTCCGCCAGGCTCTGCTTGCCGCGACGCTCCCGCACCGCCGCCGAGCCGTCCTCATCGTCGTGTTCCAGCGACGTGTGCGCGCTGGGGCCCGCGGCCGTCACGTCCGACTCGTCGCCGTCTTCGTCTTCTTCTTCCCGTTGCTTCTGCTCCGCGCGATAGGGATGGCCGTCTGCCGAGAATGGCGAAGCCGCCGAGGCGCGGCCCCGATCGGTCCCGTCGCCGCCGTCGTTTTCGAGCGCGTCGTCCGTGTGATCGATCGGCGACGTCGGATTCGCCGCCTCGTGACGTGCGTGGTCCGCCGCCGCCGCGGCCACCGCCTGCGTCGCCGACACCCGCGCCGAGCCGTTTCGCTTCGCCCGCCTCGCCGTGGCCGTGCCCCCCGCGCTCATCTGTTCGGCTTCGCCCTCCGCCGACCCCGTCGCCGCCACGCCCACCGCCACCGGCTCGGCCGATCGCCGCGACACCGACGCCTCTTCCTCCGTCGGCACCCGCTGCAGCTCCCCGCATCGCGGACACTTCACACGCCGGCCACGCGTGCCCTCCGGCACCTTGACCCGCGCCTCGCACGCCTGACAGTGAAAGCGAATCGACATGAGGCACTCTCCGCATCGCCCGCCCCGCAAGGCGTTATCGGTCGGCCCGATCCTCATCCTTGAGATTCGCACAGCACCCGACGCCAGGTGGCGACCGGGTGATTGGGCGAATGGGTGATTGGCCGGCCTCCGCATCTGAGCCTCCCGCTCTCTGTCTGCTTCCCTCTTGCATCCTTCCATTCTGACTCCTTCCCTCCTGTCTCCTGTTCTGTGTCACCCCTACCCCCCCCGGAGCAATGCAGAATGCACAAGTGTCAGTGCACAAAGGGGTTAGGGTGTGTCACCCCCCTGTCAGGGTGACGTCACCCCCTGGGGAGAACCCGATGTCCGGGCCGCATGGGGATCGCCCGGGTTCGCGTATCAAGCCGTCCGAAGTCGAGCTCGCTTCGGTCGCCTGCCCGTTTGCCTGTTTCGGTCGGGCCGCTGGTCTGCCAACTGGTCTGGTTCTGGTCACGAAACTGGTCTGCTTTGACCGGCGTGCTCGTGCGAACGTGACCCGTGGGCCAGTGACCCGTGTCAGGAGGTGGTTCAACATGTCCCGCTTCCCAGCTTTCCAACGTTGAATCTCCTGTCTTCTGTCTTCTGTCTCCTCCACTCCTTCCATCCTGACTCCTCCCCTCCTGACAAAAAACGCGCGCCCCCTATAGATGGACGGATCGGCGGGTCTGTGCGCGCGCCCTCGGCATCACGCCTCGCGGCGGGGGGTGATGCGCTTGCCCTGGGGGTCGGTGGTTGGGTGGCCAATGGATTGTGCCAGAGCGCGGGCGAGGTCGGGGTCGGTGACGTGCTCGAGGCGTTCGGCGGGGCCGTGGACGTGGTCGATCGGCAGGGCCAGGTGGCGGTGCAGGTAGGTTTCCCAGAGGCGGTGGGCGCGGACGAGGTCGGCGGCGGCGGCGCGGCCGGCGTCGGCGAGGCGGACGGCGTCGGCGTCGCGGGTGATCAGGCGGTCTCGGGTCAGGCGTCGCAGGGCGAGGCGCACGACGACGGCGGGCGCGCTGCCGGCGTCGCGCATGAAGCGGATCAGCTCATCGGCGGTCGGCGCTCGGTCGTGCTCGTCGAGGCGGTAGAGCAGGCCGAGCGCGTCCTCGCGGACCCGGGCGCGGGCGAGCGCGGCGCGGTGGGTCAGTCGGCTGAGCAGGCCGTGACGCGGCGCGACGATCAGGGCGACGGCGAAGCAGGCGCCGGCGGCGACGGCCATCATGCCGGCGGTGGTGGTGGCCTCGACGCCCTCGAAGAACAGGCCGGGCAGGGTCACGGCGCCGAGGTGGCCGAGCACGGCGCTGGCGGCGGCGATGAGCATGCTCAGGATGAGCATGGGCCCGAGGCGATCGGTCAGCAGGTAGGCGGTCGCCGGCGGGACGATGAGCATGGCGATCACGAGGATGCTGCCGATCATCTCGAACGCCACGACGGTGGTGACGGCGACGAGGATCATGAGCAGGTAGTGCATGGCGTTGGCGTGGAAGCCGAGCGCGGTGGCCAGCTCGGGGTCGAAGGAGCTGATCTTGAGCTCCTTGTAGAACAGGCCGACGACGGCGAGATTGAGCGCGAGGACGCCGAGCAGGATCGGAAGCGCGCGGGGGTAGGGCGTGCCGAAGACGGCGGCCTCGATGAAGCGGTCGCCCTCGTAGTGGCCGGCGCGGTCGAGCGGTGCGAGCTCGATGGCGCCGTAGAGGACGCAGTCGGGGTCGAGGTCGACGTGGTCGACGGCGCGGACGAGGACGATCAGGCCGATGGCGAAGAGGGTGGTGAAGACGACGCCCATGGCGGCGCCGCCGTCGACCCTGCCGAAGCCGCGGACCCACTGGGTGAAGAGGGTGGTCAGCAGGCCGGCGACGGCGGCGCCGACGAGCATGGAGAAGCTGGCGCGGCTGCCGGTGAAGAGGAAGGCGATGGCCAGGCCGGGCAGGACGGCGTGGCTGATCGCGTCGCCCATCATGCTCATCTGGCGCAGGACGAGGAAGCAGCCGAGCAGGGCGCAGGACATCGCGCAGATCGCGCCGATCAGGACGATCCAGTTGTCGATGCCGGCGGTCCAGGTGATGCTGAGCATGGGTTGAATGATCCGTCGGGCGCGGGGGCGTGGGGCACTTCGTGCCGCCCGCTGAGCGGGCCCGTTTCTCGTTTGCGGTTCCTCGTTCCCGGTGTCTGGTTCCGATCGCTGTTGTTCTACCTCCTGCCTTCTAACTCCTGTAGTCTCCGGCTCAGATCGCGTGCGGGCTGGGCGGGACGCGTCGGTCGCGCGATTCGCCGGCGACCATGGCCTCGAGCCGACGGACCATCTCCGGTCCGATGACGTGCTCGACCTGGTCGGCGTCGCGATCGACGTGGCTGGGGGCGACGTCGGCGTGGGCGATCAGGTAGAGCTCCCAGAGGCGGTGGTTGCGGACGTGTCGGGCGGCCTGCTCGGCGCCGGCGGGGGTGAGGCGGTAGGCGTCGCCGCCCACGGTTTCGACAAGACCATCGCGGCGGGCGCGGCGCAGGTGGCGGCGGAGCCGCCCGGCCGACCAGGACCGCGCGGCGAGCAGCCGCTCGAACGGGACGGTGACGCGGGGCGGCGCGGCGTCGCGGCCGGCGGCTTCCGGCTCGCCCACCTCGTAGAACGCACGCAGCAGGTGCTGAGCGGCGACGCGACGGTTCAGCCGCTGCGCCCGCCAGACGCGCAGCAGCACGCCCCGCGACGTGCCGGCCAGCATGCTCAGCACGAACAGCGCCGCCGCGACGACCACGATGATCGCCCCGGCGGGCAGCCTTGGCAGCAGGGCGCTGAGCGTCGCGCCCAGCCACCCGCTGAGCGCCCCGATCGTCGCGGCCAGCAGCGTCATGGTCCGCAGGCCCTCGGTCCAGAAGCGTGCGGCGGCCGGCGGGGTGATCAGCAGCGCGATGATCAGGATCAGCCCCACGGACTGAAGCCCGATGACCGTCACGGCCGTGACCAGCGCGAGCATGAGCATGTCGAGCAGCGTGACGGGCCAGCCCTGGCTGTGGGCGTACGCCTCGTCGAAGCACAGCAGCGCGAACTCCTTGAACAGCAGGACGCAGGCGACGAGGCTGGCCGCGGTGACGGTGATGATCAGCAGGAAGTCGTTCCAGACCATGGCGGCGGTCTTGCCGTAGATGAACGACTCGAGCCCGCTCTTGCTGCCGCCGGGCAGGCCCTGGATGATCCCGAGCAAGGCGACGCCGGCGCCGAAGAAGACGCTGAGGACCAGGCCCATGGCGGCGTCGTCCTTGAGGCGGCTGAAGCGTCGGACGATCAGGACGGCGCCGACGCCGAGCAGGCCGGCGGCGGCGGCGCCCAGCAGCAGGCCGGGCATCCACTTGCCCGACCCGCCGGCGGCGACCATGACCAGGAACGCCAGGGCGATGCCGGGCAGCGTGGCGTGGCTGAGCACGTCGCCGATCAGCGAGCGTTTGCGCAGCAGCAGGAACGAGCCGATCATCCCGGCCGCGGCGCCGAGGATCGCGGTGCTCAGCACGACCAGGCGGGTGTTGTAGTCACGAAGCAGCAGGGTCTGGAGGATCAGCTCGGCGCTGGGCCAGGCGAGGCGTGTGTCGGTGAGGGACTCGCGTGAGCTCTGCGCCAGCGTGGGCGGAAGCGATAGGGCGACGCCACCACTTTGCACGGTCGCGAGCGACCGTGGCACCCGCGCTTCACTCCCTCCCCCCCCGGGAGAGGGCTGGGGTGAGGGCGGATCGACGTGAGCGCTCACCAGGCTCGGGCCGACCGCCAGCGCGAGCGTCGCGATGAGCACGGCGATCGCGCGACCCCGCCACGCGACGCCCGGCTTGATACACAACACACTCATACGCTCAGGGCTCGATCCGTTGGGCGGGTCCGGTCGGTCACGAGGCGGCGCGTGTCGGCCGGGCCATGCGGTGGGCCGCCTCGTCCAGCAGCGTCAGCTTTCCGCCGTAGGTCCGCTGGAGGTTCTCGGGGGTGAAGACCTCGTCGGTCGGGCCGAAGGCGACGACGCGCATGTTCAGCAGCATCACCCAGTCGAAGTAATCGGGCACGGTCTGGAGGTCGTGGTGGACGACCAGTGCGGTCTTGCCGGCGTCCTTGAGCTCGTGCAGGAGGCGGACGATGGCTTTTTCCGTGGCGGCGTCGACGGCGGTGAACGGCTCATCCATGAAGTAGAGGTCGGCCTCCTGGGCCAGGGCGCGGGCGAGGAAGACGCGTTGCTGCTGCCCGCCGGAGAGCTGGTTGATCTGCCGGCGGGCGTAGTCGGCCATGCCGAGGCGTTCCAGGGCGTGCATGGCGGCCTCGCGGTGCTTGCGGGTCACCGGCAGGCACCAGCCGATCTTGCCGTAGCGGCCCATGGTGACCACGTCGAGCGCGCTGACGGGAAAGTCCCAGTCCACGGACTCGCGCTGCGGGACGTAGGCGACCAGGCCGCGTTGCTTGCGGTACGGCTGGCCGTAGATGGTCACGCGGCCGGAGGCCTTGGGCACCAGCTCGAGGCAGGCCTTGATCAGCGTGCTCTTGCCGGCGCCGTTGGGCCCGACGATGCCGACGAGCTGGCCGCGGGGCACGTCCACGTCGATGTCCCAGAGCACGGGCTTGCGGTGGTAGGCGACGGTCATGTCGTGGATCGACAGGGGCGCGTCGGACGGGTGCTCCTCGCCGGAGGCGGCGCGGGGCAGGCGGTCGGCGATGGCCTGGGTGAGCGTGGTCATCATGGCGTGGCCTCGTGTGCGGCGGGGGCGTCGGGGTCGGACGCGTGTGCGCCGGAGAGCCTGCCCTGCATCCCGCCCGGCGGGGCCTCGCCGCCCAGCGCCCGGGCGATCGTCGTGGCGTTGTGGTCGATCATGCCGATGTACGTGCCCTCGTAGGTGCCCTCGGCGCCCATGGCGTCGGAGAACAGCTCGCCGCCGATCCGGACCTCGTGCCCGCGCGCCGCGGCGCCCTCGATCAGGCTGCGCACGAACTTGTCCGAGACGCTGGTCTCGACGAACACGGCGCGGATGTCCCGCTCGACGAGAAAACTCACCAGCGCCGTGATGTCCTGCAGGCCCGCTTCCGATTCGGTCGAGAGCCCCTGCACGCCGCGCACCTCGATCCCGTACGCCCGGCCGAAATAGTTGAACGCGTCGTGGGCGGTGATCAGCACGCGCTGCGGCTGCGGGATCGTGCCGATGACGCGCTGGACGTATTCGTGCAGCGCGGCGAGCCGGTCGCGGTAACGCGTGGCGTTGGAACGGTAGTCGTCCGCGTGGGACGGGTCGAGCTCGGCCAGCGCGTCGGCGACCGCCTGCACGCACTGACTCCACGCCGAGACGTCCATCCACACGTGCGGGTCCCAGTGGCCCTCGAACTCCGGCGGCTCGAGCAGGAACGACTCGTCGATCAGCTCCGTCACCGGGTACACCGCCTTGCCCTGACGCGCCGCCTTCACGAACGTGTCCGCCATCCGCCCCTCGAGCATCAGGCCCGAGTAGAACACCGCGTCGGCGTCGAGGATCTTCGCCACGTCGCTGCGCGTCGGCTTGTACAGGTGCGGGTCCACCCCCTCGCCCATCAGCCCGTGCACCTCGGCGTGCTCGCCGGCGACCTGACGCACGATGTCCGTGACCATCCCGCACGTCGCCACGATCCGCATCGGATAACCCGTGCGCGCCTCGCTCGGCTCGCAGCCCGGCACGGCGACCGCCGCCGCGAGCATCGCCAGCCCCGTCAAAACGCTTGTCGTCAAACCCTTCATGGCTCACGCTCCGTCTTCATCCGTCGCGACGCCGCCGGGCGTCACGCTCGCATCCTAGAACCACGCCTCGACGCGCAGCGTCACCACCAGCGCGTCGTCCGTCTCCGGGCCCCCGGGATTGCCCGGGTTGAAGATGTACTGCACGTCCGGCTTCAGCGCCAGGTACGGCGTGAGCTGCGCCCGGTAGAACAGCTCGACCGCCGTCTCGGACGCCACGGCGAACTCGCCCGCCTCGCGCGCCTCCTGCGAGAACAGCACGGTCGAAACGCCGAAGCCCAGCACGTCGTCGTCGCGCGTCGGCAGCGCGCCGGTCCACTGAAACCCCCCGCCGATGTGGTGCTCGGCCTCGGCGACCGCCTCGTCGGCGTAGCCGTATTGCACGAACACGCCGACGCCCTGGGCGTCGTCGGCGTCGTCTGCCGCCTCGCGCCACAGCCACTGGTCGAAGACGAGGTAGAACCCGGAGGTGCCGTCCTCGACGCCGCCGGCCCACCGCTCGAACGTGCCGTCGTGGCCCCAGCCGCCCAGGCCCAGCCGCCCCTCGAGCCCGTCGGGCAGCGCCCAGGTCAGGCCCAGCTCAACGATGTAGAACAGGTCCGCGGGGCTGTCGAAAAACGTCCTGGGCCCCCGCCGCCCCGTCGCGATCCCCTCCCGCAGCGCCCCGTCGTAAAGCCCGAAGCCGAGGTAGATCCGATCCGTCGGGTACAGGAACACGTTCACGCTCGTCGCCGGGTCCGGGTAGCTCGGGAAGCTGAGGATCGTGGGGCTGAAGCCCATCGAGGACTGAAGGAACTCCAGGCCGTGCTCGACGTAGGCGAACTCGCTGTTGGCGTCGAGCTTGCCGGCCTTGATGCGGATCACCCCGTCGGCCAGCCACTGCTGATACCACAGCTCGTAGAGGGCGGTGAAGCCGTCGGCGTCGAGGTTGGAAAAGGCCTGGAAGTCGCCGACCTCGTCCGAGCCGTTCTGACCCTCGAAGGTCTGGAAGTCGACGAACAGGGTGCCGCCCTCGTAGCCGAGCAGCGGCTCGGAGTCGAAGGTCAGGTTGGCGTCGAAGAGGTGTCGGAAGGCGTCGCCCTGGGTGTCGAGCCCGCCGCGCAGGTTCTGGGAATACTCGGCGACGAGGCTGGCCTCGAAGCTGATGCCGCGCGCCTCGAGCTGGGAGCGGGCGCCCCGCCACGAGCCGGTGAGGGATTCGCGGCTGAGCAGGGGTTCGGCCTCGGGCCCGGCGGTCGGGTCGGGCTCGGGCGCGGCCGTGGTGGCGGTGGCGGTGGCGTCGCGCGCCGACGGCGTGGGGTCGGCCGGGTGATGGGCGCGGGACGCCGGGGGCGACTCGGCCAGCGCCGGGGATCCGCCCTCCAGCGTGACCGCCGCCACGACCGCCGCCGCGATGCACGCTTCGAGTCGCGGCATCAACGGACCCGCCGCCCGCCTCTTTGTTCCTGTATCCAAACCTGTCATTTTGATTCGCCAAAGTCTTGCGTTGGACAATACCATATCCGTCGGCGTACACTTGTCAACACCCCCCGCCCCGCCACGAGCGAATCGACCATGCCCAGCCGAACCGTCGAGGATTACCTCAAGCAGCTCTATCTGGCTCATCACGGCAGCGATCAGCCCCTGGTCGCCATGGGCCGCCTGGCCGCGGGCGTCGGCGTCACCCCCGGCACCGCCACCGCCATGGTCAAGAGCCTCGCCGACGCCGGCCTGGTCGCGTACGAGCCCCGCAGCGGCGTCCGCCTCACCCCCGCCGGCGACCGCCTCGCCCTCCAGATCCTCCGCCGGCACCGCCTCATCGAGCTGTTCCTCGTCGAGGTGCTCGGCCTGGACTGGTCGGAGGTCCACGACGAGGCCGAGGTCCTCGAGCACGCCATCTCCGACAAGGTCCTCGAACGCATCGACGTCCTGCTCGGCCACCCCGACACCGATCCGCACGGCGACCCGATCCCGCCGCGACACGGGCCCGCCCCCGAGCCGTTGCAGCTCAACAGCCTCGCCGACTGCCCCACCGATCAGCCCCTTACCGTCGCACGCATCACCGACCAGGACCCCGAGTTCCTCCGCTTCATCGATCGCCACGGCCTGATCCCCGGCACCGCCGTCGTCGTCCAGGACCGCTCGGACACCGGCGACGCCGTCACCGTCCAGCCCGATGGCCGCGACTCGGTCACCGTCGGCACCTCCGCCGCGCGCAAGATCGTCGTCCGCGATGCCTGACCAACGGTTTCTCGGACCTCGACCCGCCCGGCGGCCTCCGATCAACCCGCCCCGCCGATCAGCCGATCTTGCACCTGATGAGCAGCACCCAACAGCCCGAGACGCCGAGCCCCGACGCCGTCGACCTGCCCCACCGCAGCGAACGCCGCCGCCACCCCCGCCGACGCATCCATGATGTGCGCGCCCAGATCGGACGCGTCGTCGACCTCTCCCTCGGCGGCATGATGGTCCACCGCACCGGGTCCGCCCAGTGGAACGTCGGCGAGGAGCACCGCGTCGTCATCGAGCACGACATGGTCTGCATCCCGCTCAACGTCCGCGTCGTCCGCGCCGAGAAGGTCGGCTTCCGCCGCTTCGTGTACGGCCTGGAGTTCCTCGGCCTCGACGAGCAGTCCTTCGGCCACCTCAAGTCGCTGCTCGGCGACGCCTGCGACTCCTACCCCGGCCCCGCCTGCTGGCTCGCCGCGTGATCAGGCTTGAGGCTTGAGTCGTGAGGCTTGAGGCTTGAGTCGTGAGGCTGGTGCCGTGAGCCTTGCAGACTGGGCCTTGATCGGTGAGTCTCGAGACATGAGGCGGACCGTCTGAAGCGCGAATCCGGGCACGCGTTCGTCGGGAGTTGAATCGCACCGTCTGCCCGTGTCAGCGCGCCCGTATGACCAGCCCCGTCCGGCCCGAGGCCCGATCAGTCCCGCGACGCCGCCCGCCACCACCCCACTTCGTCACCCGGCCACTTGACCACTCGGCCACTGGGTCATTGGCCACTGGCCACTGAATCACTTGGCCAGCAGGCGTTCGACGAAGTGGATGTCGGTGTTGTTGCGGCGGAAGTCGCCCGAGCGGATCAGGTCGTGGTGCAGGGGGATGGTGGTCTGGATGGGGTCGATCCGGAACTCGCCCAGGGCCCGGGCGGCGCAGGCGATGGCCTCGTCGCGGCTGGGCCGGTGGACGATGAGCTTGGCGATCATGGAGTCGTATTGCGGCGGGACGCGGTAGCCGGTGTAGCAGTGGGTGTCGACGCGGACGCCGGGCCCGCCGGGCGGCTCGAATTGTTCGATCAGACCGGGCGAGGGCGCGAACTCGCGCTTGGGGTCCTCGGCGTTGATGCGCATCTCGATGGCGTGGCCGCTGTAGCGGACCTGACGCTGGGTGAACGGCAGCGACTCGCCGGCGGCGATGCGGATCTGCAGCTTGATCACGTCGAGTCCGGTGATCATCTCGGTGACCGGGTGCTCGACCTGCACGCGGGTGTTGACTTCCATGAGGTAGAAGTTCTTCTTCGCGTCGAGCAGGAACTCGACGGTGCCGGCCGAGAAGTAGCCGGCGGCCTTGCAGAGGCGGACGGCGGCCTTGCAGAGCTTCTCACGGGTGTCGCCTTCGAGCACGGGGCAGGGCGCTTCCTCGATGAGCTTCTGGTGGCGGCGCTGGAGCGTGCAGTCGCGTTCGAACAGGTGCAGGACGTGGCCCTGCTGATCGCCGAGGATCTGGACCTCGACGTGGCGGGCCTGCTCGATGAACTTTTCGAGGTAGACGGCGGGGTTGCCGAAGGCGGAGTCGGCCTCGGCCATGGCGGCGCGGATCCCGCCGCGCAGCGAGATGTCGTTGTGCGCCACGCGCATGCCGCGCCCGCCCCCGCCGGCGGAAGCCTTGATGATCACCGGGTAGCCGATGTCCCGCGCCAGGCGGATCGCCTCGTCCTCGTCCTCGATCTTGTCCCTGGACCCCGGGGAGACGGGCACCTTCTGCTTGATCGCCAGTTGCTTGCACGCGACCTTGTCGCCGAGCAGTTGCATGGACTCGACGGAGGGCCCGATGAACTCGATCTGGCAGGAGCGGCAGACCTCGGCGAAGTGGGCGTTCTCGGCGAGGAAGCCGTAGCCGGGGTGGATGGCGTCGACGTTGGCGACCTCGGCGGCGGAGATGATCTGTGCGATGTTGAGGTAGGAGTCGGTGGCGCGGGGCGGGCCGATGCACACGGCGCGGTCGGCCAGGCGCACGTGCATCGAGTCACGGTCGGCGGTGGAATAGACGGCGACCGTCTCGATGCCCATCTCGCGTGCGGCGCGGATGATGCGGACGGCGATCTCGCCTCGGTTCGCGATCAGGATTCGTGAAAACATCGGCGGTGTCGTGTGCTCCAGGCGAGTCGGCGACGCGTGAGGCCGCGGACGCCCCGGCGTGTGGCGACGCGGATCGGGCTATTCGGGTTTGACCAGGAACAGCGGCTGGCCGAACTCGACGGCGTCGCCGTTGCCAACCAGGACCTTCTCGATCGTGCCGGTCATCTCGGCCTTGATCTCGTTGAAGACCTTCATGGCCTCGACGAGGCAGACGACGGTGTCGGGCTCGACGCGCGAGCCGGCGGAGACGAACGGCTCGGCGTCGGGGGTGGCGGCGGCGTAGAAGGTGCCGACCATGGGGCTGGCGATGGTCTCGAGGCCCTCGTCCTCGGCAGGGGGCGCGGGCGGCGCGGCCGCAGACGCCGGCGCCGCCGCGGCGCCCGCCGGCGCCGCACTCGTCACCGTGCCCGGCGCGGCGTACGAGACGACGGGCCCGGCCCCGCCGCGCTTCAGCTTCACACGCTCGCCGTCCCCTTCCACGTCCAGCTCCGTCAAGTCGTTATCGGTCATCAGCTTGACGAGCTGCTTGAGTGTCTTGAGGTCAACCATGCAGGCTTCCGATGGCTTCTGGATTCGTCCCCGGCGACCCGCGCCGATCGCCGGCCCCGGGCCCGCGACGCGGTGCCCCCGCGACGCGCCCCCATGAACCTAGATGATCGCGGAATCCAACCCCTTGGGCAAATCGCTGAGCACCCGACAACCCCGCTCGGTCACCAGCACGTCGTCCTCGATCCGCACCCCGCCCACGCCCGGCAGGTAGATGCCCGGCTCGACCGTCACGACGTGGCCGGGCTCCAGCTCGCCCTCGGCCCGGAACGAGAGCACCGGCTGCTCGTGGATGTTCAGCCCGATCCCGTGGCCCAGCCCGTGGCCGAACGCCTTTTCGTACCCCGCCTTGCGGATCAGCTTGCGCGCCACGCCGTCCACCGCCTTGAGCTCGGCGCCCGGGCGGATCGCGTCGATCGCCGCGAGCTGGGCGTCCAGCACGACCTGATACACCTCGCGCAGCTTCGGCTTCATCCGCCCGAACGCGATCACACGCGTCATGTCCGAGCAGTACCCGTTGTACCGAGCGCCCCAGTCGAACAGCACGATCCCGCCCCGGCGCAGCTTCGCCTTGCCCGGGATCGCGTGCGGCAGCGCGGCGTTGGCGTCGGCCGCCACGATCGACGGGAAGCTCGGCCCGTCCGCCCCCAGCGCCCGCATCCGGTACTCCAGGTACGCGCACACCTCGTACTCGCTCTGGCCCGGCTTGGCGAACTCGAGCGCCTCCCGGAACGCCCGCTGCTGGATCGACAGCGCCTCGCGGATCGCGTCCAGCTCCGGCTTGTCCTTGACCGCTCGCTGCTTGATCAGTTGATCGTCGGTCTCGACCAGCCCGCCGCGACCCAGCGCCTTGCCCAGCGACTTGCGCGTCGCCACCGTCACGTGCGCGGGCTGGAAGCCGACCTTGTCGATCCGCAGCCGCTTGCGGACCTTGGCCAGCGCTTCGGCCAGCGACTCTTTCTTCCGCATCACGACGCGCGCCCGCGGCGCCTCGCGCCTGATCTGCTCGTCGAAGCGGAAGTCGCTGAGGATGTAGACCGGTCGACGGGCCGAGCGAAGCGGCACGAGCGCCCAGGAATCCTCGCCGACGAAGCCGGTCAGATAACGGATGTCGGCAGGGTTGGTGACCAGCAGCGCTTCGGCCTTGGAATCGGCGAGGCGCTGGCGCAGGCGCTCGAGCCGGGCGTCGTGCGGCGTGGTGCGTTTGCGTCGTGTCATGCGGCAGAAGATAGGCGGTCGAGCCGCAAACGCAACGCGCCGCGTTCACAGCGTGCGCAGGTGGAACCCACCGTCGACGTTGATCACCTCGCCGGTGGAGAAGGGCAGGCGGCCGTCGGCGATGGCCAGGACGGCCTGGGCGACGTCGTGCGGCGTGCCCCAACGGCGGATCGGCGTCAGGCCCTGCTCGAGGATCAGCTTGTCGTACTTCTCCTTGACGCCGGCGGTCATGTCCGTCTCGATGATCCCCGGCCGAACCTCGTAGACGTGGATGCCGTGCTCGGCCAGGCGTGCGGCGAAGAGCCTGGTCATCATCGCGATGCCGGCCTTGGCGATGCAGTATTCGCCGCGGTTGACCGACGCGGTGTAGGCGCTGATCGAGCCGATGTTGACGATCGCGCGACGGCCCCACGCCTGCCCGCCGACGACCATCGCCCGTGCCACCGCCTGTGTGAGCAGGAACGGCGCCTTGAGGTTCGTGTCCAGGACGTAGTCGATGCTCTCGGCCGGCGTTTCCAGCAGGTCGGCCCGCACCTTCGGCGCCACCCCGGCGTTATTCACCAGCAGGTTGACGCGACCGAATCGCGACAGCGACTCGTCGAGCAGGCGGGCGCGATCGTCGGCCGAACCGATGTCCGCCTGCACGATGATCGCCTCGCCGCCGGCGTCACGCACCCGCTGGGCGGTGTCCTCGGCGGCGCCGCGGCTCGAGGCGTAGTTCACCGCCACCGCGAACCCGCGCTCGCCCAGCGCGATCGCGATCGCCCGGCCGATGCCCCGGCTCGAACCGGTCACGATGGCCGTCTTGCGGTCCGTCATACCCGATCTCCTTGATGGGGTTTGAATATGGCCATAACATAGGGCATGTCGCGCATGATCATCAAGTCAACGTTCAGCCTGGATGCGGAGACGGTTCGGCATCTGGAGCGTCTTGCCGCGGGCTGGGGCGTGAGCAAATCCGAGGCGCTGCGACGACTGATCCAAACCACGCGTCTGCCTAAGGCCGGTGAACCCCATCCGGCGTGGGACATGTTTCGGCAGATCCAGGCCCGGGCGGCGAAGTCGCCGAAGGAGGCCGAGGCGTGGGCGCGCGCCGTCCGACGCGAGCGAAAGGCCGCCTCGCGCCGCAGCGAAAGCAAGACGCAACGTGGACGCGTGACCGACCGATGACCATCCATCTGGATTCATCGTTTCTGATTCGTGCGCTCATTCACGCTTCCGAAGAAGCCGAGGCCTTGTCGAATTGGCTGAAAGCCGGCGAATCGTTTTCGATGAGCGCGATCGCGTGGGCCGAGTTCATGAGTGGTCCGCTTGACCGGGATGAAGAGGCGTTCGCCCGTGTCTTGATCGCCGAACCGTTACCGGTCACGGGTTCGGATGCCGAGCGTGCCGCGCCGCTGTTCAATGCGACCGGGCGCAGGCGTGGGACGCTGAACGACTGCCTGATCGCGGCAACGGCGATCGGCGACAATTCGCCGCTGGCGACCTCAAACGTTTCAGACTTCCGTCGGTTGGCATCGCACGGCCTGCGATTCGCATACCCGGTCAAGCAAGCGTGAAGAACGTCGGGTACGGCCCGCCGTCCGCCAGCCGCGCGATCAGCACCGCCAGCTCCAGCAGGTGGTAGTCGCCCCACATGCTCGACTCATCGCACGGGATCCTGCGGCCGCGGGGCACGTGGTCCCAGCCGTTGGGCCGGTGATACACCGAGTGCAGCAGCAGGCCCTGATGCCGCGACGACGTGGACAGGTACGGCGACTCCATCAGCGTGCGCGCGACGGTCAGCCCGGCGTGCAGATACCGCTGCCCGCGCCGCTGACCGAGGTACCGGCCCAGGCGGATCAGTCCCTGCGCCGCGATCGCCGCCGCCGAGCTGTCCACCGGCTCGAAGTCGTTGTACGGCTCGCTCGGTCGGTTCTGCCAGTCATCGAGCCGATGCAGGTTCGGCGCGCCGTCGTCCCAGTACGGCACGCCGTCGAGCGCCGTCACGTCCTCGATGTAGTGGTCGCACGTCTCGGTCGCGCAGCGCTCGTAGATGCGCACGACGTCGCGCTTGGCCAGGCCCGTCTCCCGCTTGAACCGGGCGGCATCGATGGTGGCGAAGAACTCGAGCTCCTCCGCGTAACCGAGCATCGCCCACGCCAGGCCGCGCGTCCAGGTCGAGAACGGGCTGTAGCCCTGCTGCGTGGCGCGGGCGCGGAAGCAGCCGTCGGCGCGGTTGAAGGTCGCCTCGTGGGCCGTGCGCCCGCGGACGTCGTACACGTGCTCGCTGTCGCCGTGGAAGACGACGTACCGGCTGGTGGTCAGGCCGTGCAGCACGGACCGCTTGAGCAGGTTGGCGGCTCGATCGCCCTCGTGCATGAGCACGTGGCCGAGGCGCCAGGCGACGCCGAGGATCCGCGTGGTCCGCATGGTGTCGACGAACAGCGAGTGCGGGCCGTTGAACGAGCAGATGTAGCCCAGCGTTGGCGAACGGGCCGCGTGGTCGTGCGGCTGATCGACGCGCACGCCGCTCCACCGCGCCGCCTGCACCGCGCCGCTGGCGGCCACGGCGTTCTCGTACGTTCGCCGCTGCCACTCGTCGTTCTCGATCCGCCCCTCGGACATCAGCCGCAGCAGGTTGCCGTACGTCGAAAGATTGTTGAACCCGTGGTCGTGCACGCCCGTGTGGGTCACGTGCGGGAGCATGTGGTCCACGGTGCGGCGCTTGCCGAGCGCGATGAGGTCCCGGTCATCGAGCCCGTCGCCGGCCAGGATCGCGCAGCCGTACTGGAAGCCCTGCGTCCACTCCGTCCAGCCCCGCGTGGTGTACCGGCCCCTGACGGTGAACACGGGCGAGCCGTCGCTCGGCTTCCACGCGCGGTCGAGCGTGCGCGCCTTCTCGGCCGCCAGCTCGAACACACGCCGCGTCGCCGCGAGCAGGTCCTTCGGCTTGAGCTTCGCATCGGGCTGCATCGTTCAGGAGTACACCTTCTCGGGGTCGAAGACCTTCGGCTCGACGAACGTCAGCCGGCCCTGCGCATCGACGGTGCGGTAGAAACAGGTCCGGTACCCCGCGTGACACGCCGGGCCCTTCGCCCGACAACGCAGCAGCACCACGTCCTGATCGCAGTCGATGCGGACCTCGACCACCTCCTGCACGTGGCCCGAGCTCTCGCCCTTGACCCACACCTTGCCGCGCGAGCGGGAGTAGAACGTCGCCTTGCGCGTCTCGAGCGTCTGCTGCAGCGCGGGCTCGTTCATCCACGCGACCATCAGGACCTGGCCGCTGTCGGCGTCCTGCACGATCGCGGGGACGAGGCCGTCGTTGTTGAACTTGACGGTGAGCTTGTCGGTCGAATCGGCATCGGAGGCTGCCATAGGATGGCTCCTGCGGGTGGAAAGGGACGATTATAGAGGCTCGGCCGCTGCCCGCCCTTGGCGGCGTCGGTCGCGGGCGTTGATCAATCGGGACGGGGATGACAACGATCCGCCAGGCGGCTTAGCCGGCACAGGGCTCGTCGTTCGATGGGGGTGGACAAAACCCGCCTTTTGGCTCGCGGATACATCCGCCAATCTCGTCGATGGGCGACGGCTGCCGCCCTTCTGCCACCGGCATGACGCACCGAGCTCGTTCGATTGGACTCCGATGGAGGGATTCTCGAGATAGGAGACGCTGGCCTTACACACGCTCGCCTCTGCGGCCTCGATACCCGCGACCCAATGCAGCAAAGACTGGCATGACAACGGCCACGCTCGAAGGCGATGGAACCTGAGGCTCGAAGTTTTCGAAAATCTCAGGGTCTTCGCCGGCGATCGGCGCATCGATGGTGCTGGTCTGCGGTGGACTATCAATACCAGCCAGTGTTTCAAAAACATCGAGCGTCGTTGACTGTAAATCAGGTATTGATCTGAGCAGGCCTCCATCCATCGCAGGATCGATGAATACCTCCTTCGTGTAGGAAAGAAGTAGCCCTTCTGATTCCTTCATCAACCAATCCTGGCTGGCGGGTCGAGACAGAATCTCGGCGGGCTCCGCGCCCGGCTTCACCGATACAAAGTTGGCGATATCCTCACGCAGCTTCCGCTCGCGCTCGGCCGCGTAGGCGGCGTCAAGACGCAACTGGCGGTCCTCGGCGCTCTCGAAAAACATCGCCGACCCGTCCAGCGTAATCGACGTGTTGACCGGGGCCTCGATCGTGTCCGCGACGCCCACGTCCGTGAAGACGCTCAAAAGGATGTCGTCGCCGAAGCCAAGCTGGGTCTCGTCGGTGAACGTGCCCGTCGCCAGCAGCAGCGGCGCGCTGTAGTTCTGCTGCACCACGCCCCACCCGTTCGGCAGCGTGCCGCCCGTCTGGCCGAACTCGTACACGATCGAACCCGGATCAAGGATGTTCTGAGAGCCGACCAGCACGGGATCGTCGTCCGCCGAGCGGAAGTAGTGGAACCCGTGCGGCTCGAAGTCGGTGTCGTCGAAGTCCACCTTGGGTCCGAGGTTGGTGATCGTGTCGATCCCGAGCAGCTCGACGCCGTAGAAGCCGATCCCGCCGTTGTCCCCGGAGCTGGCCGAGGCGTACAGCTCGAACGTGCCGTCCGAGTGGGCGCTGAGCGTCAGGTCCACCAAGACCGCGTTCGTGTGCCCTGCCCATCCGAACATAACTATGAAGGTCAAGACAACAATCGTGTATTTTCTGTTCATTGGCCGCACTCCCCGTGTCATTCTACTCCGATCACATAACCGCCAACACTTCCAACCGACATTATCACTTTATGCATCCGTTGCGCCGTGTGAGATTGAAACCGCTCAACTCCTGGTCCGACGTGGTCGACGGACACACGCGCCCAACGCCAGGAACATAGTCAACGTCGTCGGTTCCGGGTTCAGGTTGGATTGACCAAAGTTGATCTGCCACAGCCCGAGGTCGAACGCGTCCACGTCGTCGTCGAAGTCCGCGTCACCATTTGCGATTACCGCGCCGATGGTGGTGCCGAAGCCAATCTGCCACAGGCCCAGGTCGAACGCATCGACGTCGCCATCGAGATCGAAATCGGCGACCAGCCAGATCGATTGCAGGGCGGCGAAGGCGTCGATCCGTCCCGCGCCGGACACGTTGTCGAATCCCGCCGCCTCGATGTCCACGGCCGTGTCCATCAGAATCTGACGAAGGTCTGCGAAGGTCAGCGTCAGGTTCGTGCGATCGGCCATTTCCAGGATCAGCGCGGCGACAGCGGCAGCGTGTGGCGCCGCGGCAGACGTGCCGAAAAAGTTAGGATCCGAATCTGGATCAATCAAACTGTCCGAGCTAAAGAAGGTTGTGTTAACCCCGTCAGGGCCAGTCACAATGGCTGCGTCACGTATTTGGGGCGTAAACAATGGGTTCCCAACGCCATCGAAGAGAATCGTACCGGGCCCAAGTGAGCTGAACTCCTCCACGTCGTCCGGCAAGTCAAACTGATGGGCTGCCACTCCGACAACAGCATTTGCAAGACCCTGTCCATACGCAGTTGGGGAATCGAGGTCCACATCGGGATCGTCAATGATGCCCTGATTAAAGACGATTGCCTTCAAGTCGCGTGCGGATGGTCCAGAGATGTGCTCGATAACTAGGCCCACAAGCGCCGGAAACGCTGAATTATTGACCAATGTCGGCGCCGTTATTTCCCATGGGTCGTCACCTTCGGCCTGCTCGTTTGTGCTTACAGCGACAAACTGACCAGTAATATCAATAAGACCAGCATTGAAATCAGTTGCGTTTGATGACGCGCCCAGAGAGGGATAAGGATCGCTCCACTGCACTCCCACAGCTACGCTGCCCCCTGGAGGAATAACAATGTCTAGCGCGATGTCCGTGCTCGAACCTGGATCAAAGTCGTGAAAGCGAAATCCCTCGCTCGTAACAAATTCATTATAGGGAGCGGCATAACCTTCCGACCCGTCGTTTCCAACGGCTGTAAAATAATGCACGCCGTCAGCGGCGGCCAGATTCGCCGTTTGTGCCGTTAGTCCATCCTGAAAGTTAGGGTCGGTCCGTAAGCGAACGTCATCCACAATGATGTCAGCGCCCGCCGAGACCAATCCGTTTATCGCGTTTGCTATGGTATGATTGACCGAAGGCGTAGGAGAGTTAAATGCCGAGTGAAACAACAGGCTCGCTCCTGGAGCGAGGTCATGAACGATCTCAGCCATAGCTCTGCCTTCATCTACACGGAACGGTGACAAGTCGTCTTTGACCACCTGGATCGGTGTCGTAAATCCATTCGGATTTCCAGCTCCGGGAAGATCGCCACTTGAAATACCATTCAACGCACCACCGAGCGCGTCAAAGGAATCCGAAATGATGCCAAGCTTTACACCGCTTCCGTCGACTCCAAACTTTGTTCGCGCAGAAGCCGCTATTGTTGCAGCGTCTCCTTGCGAAGTGACCGTACCTATATAGGTTTCGAATATCTCAGGCTCAAAGTTGGGCAAATCGGCGTGCAGCGTACTATTGATCGGGGCCAACTCGTTTCCGTCTGCCCCCCCCCCGGTAGTGAGAAAAACAACCATCGCCATACCTGCGCGAAATCGAAACCCGTTCATCGGTAGTGCTCCTCCCGAAGGTTCACGACGTCACTCACTCCCCCCTAGTTTACGCAGACGGAGATCTATGTCAATGGATTTTTCCGTTATCATTCAGATAATCCATGCTTGCGGGCGGTGGCACCATCCGAATCATCAGTGCTACATTTCTTCTCGCACGTAATCCATTTTAGTAAAGGCAGTTACAGCGACAGACTTCCGTGGGCGAGTCGCTCGGCTTGCTGGTAAAGTACCATGGCCAGGGCGCGAAGGCGGAATCGGTGACGTGCGCGAGGCATTCGCTGGCTACGGTGCGGACGAGGGCGACGTGAGCGGGGGCGGACGGCGGCGACGTCCCGCGTGATTGGCACGTGTCGTGTTGGGCGGCGTGTGGCGCGATGGACGAATGGTGGACTCCTGTCGCGAGGAGGTGCCCGTTCGCGCGTTCGCTCGTTGGCGCGTCGGGGCCTATACTCCGATTTTGAGAAGATCCACGAAGGGAACGCGATGTCCGAGCAGCCGAAGATTCATATTGACAGCGACTGGAAGGCCCAGGCGCAGGCGGAGAAGCAGCGACTGGCCGAGCAGGAGAAGGCGCGGTCGGCCCAGCAGCCCGGAGCGGGCGGGGGCGCGGCGGGAGCCGGCGCGGCCGCTTCGCCGCAGGCCGGCGGCATCCCCAAGGCCGACTTCACCACCCTGCTGAGCACCATGGCCACCCAGGCCCTGTTCGCCATGGGCGCGATCCCCGACCCGCAGACCGGCCAGCGCATCGCCCACCTCGACCTGGCCCGACACCACATCGACCTGATCGGCGTGCTCGAAGAAAAGACGCGCGGCAACCTCACCGAGGAGGAGGCCAACCTCATCGCCAGCACGCTCTACGAGCTGCGCTCGCACTACGTCAACGTCGCGTCGCAGGCGACCTCGATCGGCTCGTCCAGAGGCGGCCAGGGCGGGCAAGGCGGCTCGGCCTCACAGGGCTCACCGTTCGCACAGGGCTGATTCGGGCGTGGCGGCGCGCTGAGGTGCGCGACGCCTCTGCGCGACGCCGCGCCGTCTCGATCTTGTCAGCTCCGCTCGTCCACGCCCACGCCGCGACGCCGCTCGCGCGACGCCTCGTCCAAAGTCGGCGGCTTGGCGTCCGGCGACGGCTCGGCCCGCTTCGCCTTGGGCTTGAAGATGCGGAACAGCCTGGTCAGCGGGTCGTAGTACTCGTCCACGACGCGCTCCTTCAGCGGGATGATCGCGTTGTCCGTGATCGCGATGTGCTCGGGGCAGACCTTCGTGCAGCACTTGGTGATGTTGCAATAGCCGATGCCCTGCTGATTGCGCAGCTCGCCGACGCGGTCCTCGGTGTCCAGCGGGTGCATCTCCAGCGCCGCGGCGTGGACGAGGAAACGCGGGCCTATGAACTCGCCGTGCTTGTGATGGTCCCGCAGCACGTGGCAGACGTCCTGGCAGAGGAAGCACTCGATGCACTTGCGGAACTCCTGCACGCGATCGATGTCTTCCTGGTTCATCCGCCACGTGCCGTCCTCGGCGTCGGGCGGGCGCGGCTTGAAGGGCTTGATCCGCTTCTTGACCTCGTAGTTCCACGACACGTCGCAGACCAGGTCGCGCAGGATGGGAAACGCCTGCATCGGCTCGATCGTGACCGGCTCGTCGGTCGGCAGGTCGCTCATGCGCGTCATGCACATCAGCCGCGGCTTGCCGTTGACTTCCGCCGAGCACGAGCCGCACTTGCCCGCCTTGCAGTTCCAGCGGCAGGCCAGGTCGGGCGCCTGCTCGGCCTGGATCTTGTGCACCGCGTCGAGCACGACCATGCCCTCGTCGAGGTCGGTGCGGTATTCCTGGAACGCGCCGCCCTTGGCGTCGCCCCGCCAGATTCGGAAAGTTACCGTTGCCACAAGTCACTCCCAGGCCAAGCATGGCCACAAAAAGGCACAAAACGGATTCTTCGTCAGACGTCATCCATCACAAACTTGCGGATCTCGAACCGATGCGAGCCGAAGTGGATCAGCTTCGTTCTGTGCCTCTTTGCGGCCATCAACTGTGCTCCTTGATGATCTGCTGCAGGTCGTCGCGCAGCGGCTGGATCGGCTCCTGGGCGACCTGCATCTGCCCGTCGGGCCCCTTGCGTGTCACGGTGTTGAGCTTGGCGAACTTCTCCTCTTTATCCGGGAAGTCCAGGCGGGTGTGGGCGCCGCGGCTCTCCTTGCGCTCGATCGCGGACTTGACCAGCGCTTCGGAGACGGTGAGCAGGTTGTCCAGGTCGAGCGCGGTGTGCCAGCCGGGGTTGTACTCGCGGTTGTTGGGGGCCGTGGCCCGCTTGGCGCGGGCCTTGAGCGTCTCGAGTTGCTCGAGGGCGCGTTCGAGGTCTTCCTGCGTGCGGACGATGCCGGCCAGGTCCTGCATCATCTCCTGGAGGTCCTGCTGGATCGCGAAGGGGTTTTCGTTGCTGTTTTCCCGCCCGTCGATCGGTTCGAGGGCGGCGCGGGCGACGGCTTCGAGCTCGTCGCGGTTCAGGTCGGGCGTGCCGCGGTCGGAGGCGAACCTGGCCGCGTGCTCGCCGGCGAGCTTGCCGAACACGAGCAGGTCCGAGAGCGAGTTGCCGCCGAGGCGGTTGGCCCCGTGCAAGCCCCCGGCGCACTCGCCGGCGGCGAACAGACCCGGGACCGAGGACATCTGCGTGTCGGCGTCGACGCGGACGCCGCCCATGACGTAGTGCGTGGTCGGGCCGACCTCCATCGGCTGCTGGGTGATGTCCACGCCGGCCAGCTCCTTGAACTGGTGGTACATGCTCGGGAGCTTGCGGCGGATGTGCTCCTCGCTGTTGGGGATGTGCTTCTTGATCCAGGCGATGTCGAGGAACACGCCGCCGTGCGGGCTGCCGCGGCCTTCCTTGACCTCGCGCACGATGCAGCGGGCGACGTGATCGCGGGTCAGCAGCTCCGGCGGGCGGCGGGCGTTCTTGTCCCCGGTCACGTACCGCCAGCCCTCCTCCTCGTTGTCGGCCGTCGAGCTCTTGTACAGCTCGGGGATGTCGTCGAACATGAAGCGTCGGCCCTCGGAGTTGGTCAGGATGCCGCCCTCGCCGCGGACGCCCTCGGTCACGAGGATGCCGCGGACGCTCGGGGGCCAGACCATGCCGGTCGGGTGGAACTGGACGAACTCCATGTCGATCAGGTCGGCGCCGGCGTGGTAGGCCAGGGCGTGGCCGTCGCCGGTGTACTCCCAGCTGTTGCTGGTGATCTTGAACGCGCGGCCGATCCCGCCGGTGGCGAGGACGACGGCCTTGGCGTGGAAGACGAGGAAGCGGCCCAGCTCGCGCTCGTAGCCGAACGCGCCGGCGACGCGGTCGCCGTCCTTGAGCAGGTGGATGACGGTCGTCTCCATGTGGACGCTGATGCCCTGGTGGATGCCGTGATCCTGGAGCGTGCGGATCATCTCCAGGCCGGTGCGGTCGCCGACGTGGGCCAGCCGCGGGTAGGCGTGCCCGCCGAAGTTGCGCTGCAGGATGCGGCCGTCCTTGGTGCGGTCCATGACGGCGCCCCAGGCCTCGAGCTCGCGGACGCGGTCGGGCGCTTCCTTGGCGTGCAGCTCGGCCATGCGCCAGTTGTTCAGGTACGCCCCGCCGCGCATCGTGTCGGCGAAGTGGACCCGCCAGTTGTCGCGGGCGTCGACGTTGGCCAGCGCCGCGGCGACGCCGCCCTCGGCCATGACCGTGTGCGCCTTGCCCAGCAGCGACTTGCAGACCAGCCCCACGCGGGCGCCCTGCGCCGACGCCTCGATCGCCGCGCGAAGGCCCGCGCCCCCGGCGCCGATGACCAGCACGTCGTACTCGTGCGTGCGATATTCACCCGACGCCGTCATCAGAGGATTCTCCAGTCGGTCCAGATGCCCATCGACACCAGCCGCACGTACACGTCCGCGAACCCGACCCAGAACAGGCTCATCCAGGCCCAGAGCATGTGCCGGCGGTTCAGCGACGAGACGCAGTCGTAACAGCTCTTGCCCAGCGGCGCCTCGCCGAGCTGGTCCTTGCGCCCGCCGATCAGGTGCCGCAGCGAGTGGCAGCCGAAGGTGTACCCGGCGAGCAGGACGACGTTGAGCGTCAGCACCAGCGACCCGACGCCCACGCCGAACGTGTAACCGCCCGACTCGGTCTCCCAGACGAACGCGCGGATCGCGTCGTAGCTGAGGATGCCGATGAAGACGATCGCCAGGTAAAGGAAGTAGCGGTGGATGTTCTGCAGGATCAGGGGGAAGCCGGCCTCGCCGCAGTAGCTGTCGCGGGGCTCGCCGACGGCGCAGTTGAGCGGGTCGGCCCAGAAGGCCTTGTAGTACGCGCCGCGGTAGTAGTAGCAGGTGAAGCGGAAGCCGGCGGGCGCCCAGAGGATCAGGAACGCGGGCGAGGCGGGGATCCAGCTCGGCCACCAGGAGGGCCAGGGCCCGAACCAGGCGTGGTGGGAGTCGATGCCCGGGGCGTCGAATAGCGGGGGCGAGTACATCGGCGAGAGGTAAGGCCCCCAGGCGTAGTGGGCGCCCTGGAAGGCCGCCCACGTGGAATACACGACGAACGTCGCCAGGCCGAGAAACGTCAGCAGGGGCTGGACCCACCACAGGTCCTTGCGGCTGGTCTTGCCGACGGCGCGGCGCTGGGGCAGAGAGATCGAGACCTGAGCCATCTTTCGCAGACTCCTTCGTTGCCCGCCCGAGGTGCGGGGCGGCATATTAGCAGCGTGTGGCCGGGCGAGCAGCGGCCGGGTCGCAAAAGTCCCGACTCGCAAGGGCTGCGGGACGGCGTGGCGCCGGGTCCGATAGCTTCGGCCCCCTGGGCTCGTCACGGCGGTACGATTCATGAATACCGTCGCCGCCGCGGCGCCTGACCGATACTACAATATAGGTGGTCTGACGTACCTTGAGCCCGCTAGGGAGAAAGGTTGACCGTTTATGACCCCGACTTATCGCCTGGCATCCGTGCGGCCGATGGTTCGATACGTCGACGAGGATGAGGCGATCATCGAGGCGCGCCTCGAGATCGTCTCGCGTCTGCCCGGCGAGCCGCCGCCGCGGCACGCCGAGGCCCGTGTGCACCTCGAGGTCCGGGGCGACGACGGCTTCTTCGACGAGGCCGACGAACGCGTCGAGCTGACCGACGGCGCCGGCGTCGTCCGTTACCACGTCGTCCACCCCGAGCGCTGGTGGCCGGCGAGCATGGGCAAGCAGCCGCTCTATCAGCTCACCGTCGCGGCGGCCGACGGCCCGCGAACCATCGGCCGGCAGCAGTTCACCCTCGGGCTCACCTCCGTCTCGCGGCAGGTGAACGACGAGACGGCCGGCCTCGAGCTGCGCGTCAACGGCCAGGCCTGCCCGATCGACTCGGTCGTTGTCATCGATCGCGTGGACGAGAACCAGTTGCTGCCCGCCGCGGGCGACTCCCTGCTGCTCGTGCGCGACCACTACGGCCCGGACGTGCTCTACCACGCCGCCGATCGTGCCGGCATCCTCATGATTCAGTGCGTCCCGATCGATCCGCGCGGCAAGCCGGAGTGGGACGTGGTCTCGCACGTCGATCGCCTGATCGCGCATCCCAGCCTCGCCGGCTGGTTCGTCGGGCACCTGGGCAAGCTCAGCGACCAGGTCGCCGAGCGGATCCGCCAGCTCGATCCGACGCGGACGGTCTTCCGCCGCATCCCCAGCGAAGCCTCGGCGACGGATACCGCCTGATCGGCCCAGCGCGTATGATCCTGCCATGATGCGCCTGAACCTCGTAGCTTTGCTGCTGCTGGCGGCGTCCGCGGCCTGCGCGCCCCGCGCAGCCGTGGCGACCGAACCGCCGGCCAACGTGGACCCAGTCGATGCGACCGCGGACGATCAGTCGGCCGAGGCGTGGCTCAAACGCGTCGAAGACGCCGCCCAACAGATCGACTACCTGCGCGCCGACGTGCGTTGGACGCGCATCCAGGGGCTGCTCGGAGATGAGCAGCGACGCTTCGGCGAGCTGTGGTACGACGCCGGCCCGCCGCGGCGGTACGCGGTGCACTTCGACCGCCTGATCCTCGACGAGGCGCTGTATCCCCAGGACCGCCGCTACATCTTCGACGGCCGATGGCTGGCCGAGCACAACCGCGAGGAGAAGCTGTTCACCCGACGCGAGCTGCGCTCCGAGGCCGAAGCCCAGCGCGACGCCGCCGACGAGGCCAGCCGGGGTCTGCTCGACGAAGGGCCGTTCCTGCTGCCGCTGGACCTGAACCGCCGGCGGGTGCTCGAGCGGTTCGAGGTCGAGCGGGTCGAGCCGTCCGCCGACGACCCGCCGGACACGGTGCGCCTGCGGCTGACGCCACGCGACCCGGCGACGACCGACGCCTCGCACGTCGACTTCTGGTTCGATCGTCAGACCGCCCTGCCCCGACGCGTGCACAGCGTCGAGGAAGACGCCGAGACGGAGTCGATCATCGACCTGACCGACGTGGAGACCGGCACACGGCCGAACCCGGACACGTTCGACACGAGCCCGCCCGACGAGCCGGGCTGGACGGTGCAGGTGTATCGCCTGGAAGACAACGCCCCGTGATCGGGCGGGACCGCGCCTCCGGAGGGCCACACGTTCAGGCTCCCGAGGGCAACGCGTCCAGGAAGCGGTCGATCTGCTCGTCGCTGTTGTAGAAGTGCGGGCTGATGCGCAGGCGGCTCTCGCGCAGCGCGATGGTGATGTCCTGCTTCGCCAGTTCGGCGACGATCTGCTCGGCGGGCGGGTGCGCGTCGCCGGGCACGAAGCTGACGATGCCGCTGCGCTCGCCGGCGTGACGGCGCGGGCTGAACACGCGGTACCCGCGTTCTCGCAGGCCGACGCACGCGCGCTCGGTCAGATCCTGCACGCGGTCCCAGATCGCCTCGACGCCGACGCTCGCGATCAGGTCCAGACTCGCGCCCAGCGCCAGGATGCCGGGGATGTTGTACGAGCCGGGCTCGAAGCGGCGGGCGTCGGCCAGCAGCTCGAAGCGGTAATCGCCGTAGTTGCCCGCGTCGACCATGCACATCCACCCGACCACGGTCGGCCAGAGCTGCGGGATCAGGTCCTCGTGGCAGTAGAAGAACCCACAGCCCTCGGGGCCGAGCATCCACTTGTGCCCGTCGGCCGAGAGGAAGTCGATCCCCATCGCCCGCACGTCCACCGGCAGCACGCCGACGCTCTGGATCGCGTCCACGCACAGGTACCCGCCGACGCGATGGACCATCTCGCTGATCGGCCGCAGGTCGATGCGGTGGCCCGAGGCGTATTGCACGTGCGAGATCGCCACGACGCGCGTCCGGTCCGTGATCGCCTCGACGACGTCCTCGACGTCGATGCGCCCGTCCGGGAGCTGCGGCACCTCGATCAGCTCGACGCCGCGCCGCGCTAGATTTTCCCACGGGTAGCGGTTGGCCGGGTACTCGACGTTGGTGATCACCACCTGCTCGCCGGGACGCCAGGTCAACCCGTTGGCGACCTGGGCCAGGCCCGTCGAGGTGTTGGGGATAAAGGCGATCTCGTGCGGGCCGCGGGCGCCGATCAGGTCAGCGGCGGTCTGCTTGACCTGCCTGGCCCGGCGGTACCAGCCGCCGTCGACGTAGGCGTGGGCGGCGGCGTGATCGGCGTAGTGGCGAAGCGCCTCGGCGGCCGCGCCGCTCAACGGACCCACCCCGGCGTGGTTGAAAAACACCCGCTCCTGACGGATCGGAAACCATTCGTCCAGGCGTGTCTGGTCCGGGAAGCTCACGCCGGCCGATCCTAGACTAGATTCAACCCATGAACCACCGCCTCCACATCCGACGTTGCTGGCTCGCCGACCCGCTGCGGACGCTGCTTGGCCGTCTCGTCTGCCTCGCGTGCGGGCTCGCCCTGCTTTGCGGTGGGCACGCGTCGGCGCACGCCCCGAGCCTCAGCGACACCAGCACCGAGCCCGACCCGCCGGTGGACCTTCGCGACGTCGAGCGCACCCAGCCCGACGCGATGCGACCCGACGCGTCCGGCCCGGCGATCAGCGAACAGATCGAGCTGTCGCCCGTGGTCCGCCGGCTGATCGACGACGCGCTGACCGGCGAGGCCGAACGCCGGCGGATGCGGCTGTTCCACGGCCAGTGGGATCGGGTCGAGTCCCCGACGCCGGCCGAGGCGGCGCGGCTGGCGCTGTGGCGGGGCCGGTGGGACGACGAGGCGTTGCAAAACGAGGCGGCGGACGTGCGGGTGCGGGCCGAGGCGCGGATCCACGCCGGCGAGCACGGAGCGGCGTTGTCGCTGCTGGTCGATGCGCCGGACGACTCGGCCCGGGCGGCGCTGTGGCGGGCGCGGGCGCTGGACGGGCTGGGGCGGTTCGGGGACGCCGTCGCGGCGCTCGAGCCGTGGCGCAAGCGGCTGCAGTTCGAGTCGCTGGAAGATGCGGCGGAGCTGACGGCCGCGGCCGAAGCGATCGTGCTGCTGGCGCACCTGCAGGGCCGGCCGTCGCAGGACTATCACCTGGCGCTGTCGATGCTCACGCGGGCGCGGCAGGACCTGGACCCGCTGTACTGGCCGGCGTACCTGGCCGAGGGCCGACTTCTGGCCGACAAGGACAACCGCGAGCAGGCGGTCGAGGCGTTTCTCGAGGCGTTGACGCTGAACCCCAAGGCGGGCGAGGCGTGGTACGAGCTGGGCCGGCTGGCGGTCGAGGGGTTCAACTTCGACGCCGCCGCCGACGCGACCGACAAGCTGCGCGAGATTGACCCGGCGCATCCGCTGGCCGCGCTGCTCGAAGCGCAGAACATGCTCCAGCAGCGGGACACGGCGAGCGCGCATCGGGCGTTGGACGGGCTGCTCGAGGCGTACCCGCGTCAACGGCTGGGCCTGGCGCTGCGTGCGGCCGGGCATGCGCTGGCGTACGACGAGCAAGCCGTCGAGCAGACGCTCGCGGTGATCGACAGCCTGGCGCCGGCGCATCCGCTCGGGCCGTTCACCGTCGGGAAGGCCTTGTCGTATGCGCGGCAGTACGAGGCCGGCCGGGAGATGCTCGAGCAGGCGATCGAGCGTCAACCCAACTGGCCGACGCCACACGTGGAGCTGGGCCTGCTGCTGATGCAGGCGGGCGAGCCCGAGGCGGCGCGCGCCGCGCTGACGCGCGCGACCCGGCTCGACCCGTTCAACCGTCGCGCGACCAACCAGCTCCGCCTCGTCGAGCAGATGCTGGGCTTCGAGACGATCGAGACCGAGCGGTTTCTGATCCGCTATCGAGCCGGGGTGGATGAGGTCCTGGCGCGGCTGATGGCCGAGGAGCTGGACGAGATCTACGCGGACGTGACGGCGGCTTTTTCGCACGAGCCGGCGCGGCTCACCCAGATCGAGCTGATGCCGGATGAGGATCACTTCGGCGTGCGGATCACGGGCATGCCGGACATCTGGACGATCGCGGCGTGCACGGGGGACGTGATCGCGATGGCGCCGCCGCGGTCGGGCCCGAAGCAGCGCGGCGCGTACAACTGGGCCAACGTCGTGCGTCACGAGTTCGTGCACACCGTCACGCTGGACCAGACGCGCAACCGCGTGCCGCACTGGTTCACCGAGGCGTGCGCCGTCTCGCAGGAGCTGGTGCGACGCAGCGAGCCGACCTGCCGCCTGCTCGCCTGGGCGTTGCACGAGGACGAGCTGTTCCCGCTGGATCAGATCAACTGGGGGTTTGTGCGGCCGAAGACGCCGCGCGACCGCCCGCTGGCGTACGCCCAGGCCGACTGGATGCTCGAGTTCATCGACGTGCGGTTCGGGCGCGACGCGATCGTGGACATGCTCGGGTTGCACCGTGAGGGCGTGGCGGGCGACGAGGCGCTGCAGCGCGTGACGGAGCTGTCGGCCGAGCGTTTCATGAGCGAGTTCAAGGCATGGGCGACCGAGCAGGTCGAGGCGTGGGGCCTGGCGCCGCGGCCGGGGGACGCCGAGGTCGAGTCCTGGCGTTCGACGCCGAGCGAGCGGCGGGAGCCGGCCGCGCTGGACCGCCTGGCCGAAGCGTTTCCGGATCACCCGGACGTGATCCGGCTTCTGGGCGAGCGGGCGATGGCGAACGGGGACGCGGCCGAGGCGCGTCGTCTGGCCGAGCGTTACGCCGAGCTGCGGCCGATCGACCCGTGGCCGCACCGGGTGATCGCGAAGCTGGCGTTGGAGGCGGGCGACGAAGCGGAAGCGATCGCGGCGCTGGAGCGTCTGGACGAGCAGGACGTGGACCAGGACCAGTGGGCGCGGGAGCTGGCGCGGCTGCACCGGGCCGGGGGCAGGCTGGACGAGGCGGCGGCGGCGGTGCGGCGGGCGCTGTGGCGACGGCCTTACGACCCGTCGCTGCACGAACTGGCGGCGACGATCGAGCTGCAACGCGGCGAGGCGCCGGCGGCGGTGGCGCACCTGGAGGCCAACGCGCTGCTGGAGCCGGATCGAGCGGTGCACCTGGTCCGCCTGGCGGCGCTGCACCATCGGGTGGGCGACCCCGAGGCCGCCGACGCCGCGGCGCGACGGGCCCTGGAGCTGGACGACGGCGCGCCGGTCGAGCGGTTCTTCCTGGATCGCGACGCCTCGCCCGATTCGACGAATGAAACCGGAGTGACACGCTGATGCCCCACGCGCCCCTGGCCGAGCAGACCGTCCGGCGGTACCTCGACCCCGTCCTGCCGTTCCTCGACGACGACACGGTCAGCGAGATCATGATCAACCGGTATGACGAGGTGTTCATCGAGCGCGGCGGACGCCTGGAGCGCACCGACGTGCGTTTCCCGGACGAGGCGATGTTCCTCGCCGCGGTGCGCAACGTGCTCCAGTTCTCCGGCCGATCGCTCGAGGAGGCCGACCCGCTGCTGGACGGCCGGCTGCCCGACGGCTCGCGGGTGCACATCGTCCGCCCGCCGTGCGCCCGGCGCGGCACGGCGATGTCGATCCGCAAGTTCGCCCGCCAGATGCTCGACATCGACTGGCTCGTGGAGCTGGGCACGCTGACCGACCTGGCCCGGCGGTACCTCGAGGTCGCCGTCGCCGGTGAGCTGAACCTGCTCATCTGCGGGGGCACCAGCTCGGGCAAGACATCGCTGCTCAATGCGCTGTCACGGTTCATTCCCGACGATCAGCGCATCGTCGTGATCGAGGACACCGCCGAGCTGCAGCTTCAGAAGCGGCACGTGATCGCGCTGGAGGCCCGGCCGGCTGAGTTCGCCGGGCGACCGGCCGTCACCATCCGCGACCTGTTCCGCTCGAGCCTGCGCCTGCGGCCGGACCGGCTGATCATCGGCGAGGTGCGCGGAAGCGAGGCGCTGGACATGATCCAGGCGATGACCTGCGGCCACGGCGGGTCGCTGGGCACCCTGCACGCCGACACCCCGCTCGACGCCCTGCACCGCCTGGAAACCCTGGCCATGCTCGGCGGGGTCGAGCTGGCCAGCTCCAGCCTGCGCGTCCAGATCGCCTCGGCCATCGACGTGATCGTGCAGATGGCCCGCCAGCTCGACGGCCGACGCCTGATCACCCGCATCTGCGAGCTCGTCCCGGCTGCGGACCCCGGAGAATACGCCCTTCGCGACCTGTTCACCCTCCAGCCGCCCGGCTCGGACGACCCGGCCCAGCGCCTGGCGTTGAAGTGGACCGGCCAGCCCTCGGCGATGACCGGCCGGCTGCACGAATCCGTCGCCCCCCTGCTCGTCCCGCCCGTCAAGACGATTTTCACTTGATGCTGCCCGTCCGACCGACCTAACCTGTTAGACGTGGATGGCACTCATGGAGAGGCCGAGGCGACCTCATCGACCGCGACACAGCACCGTCTGGCGGCGGATGCTATTGGACCAGCGCGGCCAGGCGACGCTCGAATGGGTGCTGCTGGTCGCGGTGATCGCGATCCCGGGTTACCTGCTGATCCGGCTGGGATTGGCCGTGCTGGCGGGTCATTACCAGATGGGCGTGACGTTCACGAGCCTGCCGGGGCCTTGAGCGCGGGCGGGGCACGGGCCTTGTGCCGATCCGGGCACGGGCCCGGGCGATGGGGCCGATGGCCCGACGCCGCCGCTCGATTGCTCCGGGACGATCGGGGGGCCGAAGGCCTCGAGAAGCTGCTGATCATCGCCTTCATCGTCTTGCCCCTGCTGGCGTTGCTGATCTTTTTCCGCAACGACATTCGCGAATGGCTGCAGGAATCATGGAACGAGGTCAAGGACGAGGCCGAGGACTTCAACCCGGACCTTTGAACAAGGGGGGCGAGCGCGGCCTTCAATCCGCTGGGGTGTGTCAGGAGCGGCGGGATGGCGGCTGAGTCGATGGCGTACATCCTGCTGGCCGGCGTGCTGGTGACGGCGGCGGCGACCGACGCCACCACCGGGCGGGTGCCCAACTGGCTGACCCTGCCGGCGATCGCCGCGGGCCTGCTCGGCTGGACGCTCGTGGGTCTGTGGGGTGGCGGCGGCGAGGACCTCGGGCACGCCGCGGGCGCTTCGGTTCTCGGGATGCTGTGCGGATTGATTCCCTACGGGGCGGCGTTTTACGCCGGGGGGATCGGCGGCGGGGACGTCAAGCTGATGGCCGCCGTCGGTGCCGTCAGCGCGTCCTGGCAGGTCGTGCTCGGCACGACGGTGTACGCGCTGCTGCTGGCCGTGGTGCTGGCGCTGGTCCAGGTCGTACGGCACGGGCTGGCGCGTCAGACGGCGACGCGGCTGGCGGGCGCCGCGCTGATGCTGGCGGCCAAGCGCCGGCCGGACCTGCCCGATGACAGTCCCAGGGTGCCCTTCGGGCTGGCGATCGCGTGCGGCGGCCTGCTCGCCGGCGCCGAGCACCTGCTGGCCCTGCAAACCCCGTGGGCCTGGCTGACGGTCTAGGATGACAGGCATGATCCAAGCCCCGGGTCAATCTGCCCAACGCCGGCCGGCGGCGAATCAGCCGCGACCGTTGCCGCCCGGCCACCGGGTGGGACGCTTCAAGATCGAGCGTGTCTGCCATCGCGGTCACGACGCGATCGTTTATCGGGCCCGCGAGCCGCAGAGTGGCCAGCTCGTCGCGCTCAAGCAGCTCCTGCCCACCGACGTCGACGATCCCACGCCGCCCACCGAGCGGCTGGCGGTCGAGCGGCGGATTCACGCGGCCCTGACGCCGGACGATCAGGTCCACCTGATCCGGATGGTGGACATCAGCGACGAACACACCCACGCCGCGTGGGTCGCCTACGAGTGGGTGGACGGGCCGAGTCTCGAGCAGGTCCTGCACCGCAAGCGTGACGGCCTGGCCGTCCGCCGGGCGCTGGGGATCCTCGCGGCCACCGCCAGCGCTCTGAACAGCCTGCACCGCCACGGCGTCCAGCACCGCGACCTCAAGCCTTCCAACATCCTGCTGCCACGGACGGGCGGGCTGAAGCTGGGCGACTTCGGTCTGGCCGTCGGCGACGAGGCCGCCACCGCCATGCGCGTCGGGTCGGTCCGCTACATGGCGCCCGAACGTCTGCGCGGCGACCCGGCCGACGCCCGCGCCGACCTCTACTCGCTGGGGCTGATCGGCTTCGAGATGCTCGCCGGTCGCGACGCCTTCGAGCGCGTCTTTGTGCCCCGCGACCGCGACGAGCAGCGCGAGGCCCTGCGCTGGCTTCGCTGGCACACCAACGAGCGCGCCGCCGCCCCGCGCCTGAGCGAGTGCAAGCCCGACCTGGATGAGGGCCTCGTCGAGCTGATCGCCCGGCTGCTGGAAAAGGACCCGGCCAAGCGCCTCGGCTCGGCTCAGGACGTGCTCACGGCGGTGGGACGGCTTCGACAGACGATCGACGGCGGCCGCGGGCCCGTTCCCGAGACGGCGACCGAGCCGCTGTGGCTCTCGCCCCAGGCCGCCAGCGCGAGCCAGGGCGACGGACCGCCGCCGGGCTCATCCGAATCTCTGGCCGCACGCACCGCGCCGCTGCCGACCCCGCGGCGATTTCACCGAGGCTGGTGGCTCGCCGCGGCGATCCTGCTCGTGGCGGTCGGCGTGGGCGGCCTGGTCGTCAACCACCAGGCGCAGCGCGTCGCCGCGCGCCAGCAAGCCGAGACCCGACTGATCGACGCGATCGATCAGTTCCGCGGCGGTGACTGGGCCGAGGCCGAAGCCACGCTTCGCGCACTGGAGGCCAACTGGTCGGACAAGACGACGTTCGGGACCACGGCCCGCGCGGGGCTGCTGGCCGTCCGGGGCATGCGCGCCCTGGAAGACGACGACTACGAGCAAGCCTACCCGCTGCTGCAAGAGGCGCGGGAGCTGGACCGCGCCGATCGCTTCCAGCTCGAGGACGCGCTGCGAAAGGCCGCGGACCTGGCGACGTTCCGCCTGGCGACGCAGGCGATCAAGCAGCACATCGCCGACGGACGGCTCGAGGCGGCGCAGGCGGACCTGGACGCGTTGCAGTCGCTGGTGCTCAGCCCCGCCCAACGGGACGAGCTGCGGTCGCTGTACGCCGACCTGGCCGCGCGACGCACGCAGATCAAGAGCGAGCAGATCGTCGAGCGGGCGCACGAGCTGGTGGCCCAGGGACGCCTGTCCGGCGCGATCGCGCTGCTGCGCGAGTCGTTGAACCAGATGCACACCCGCCAGCTCCAGTCGCTGCACGAATCGCTGGTGCAGCGACAGCGGTTCGAGGAGGCGGCGAACCGGGGTCTGGCCGAGGAAGCCGCGGGCAACCTGACCGAAGCGCTGATCGCCTACGAGCGGGCGTTGCGCGCCCGCGACGACCCGGCGATCGCCCAGCGCGTCAACGAGCTGCGCAGTCGGATCGCGTACGAGCGTGGCATCGAGCTGCTGCAGCAGGGTCAGACCGCCGCGGCGCGGCAGGCGCTGACCCGGTCGCTGAGCCTGCACGAGAACTCGGCGGCGAGGCAGGCGCTGGAGCGGCTGACGTCGGCCGACCGCGCCGAGACGCTGGCGGCGGCGGCCGAACAAGCCCTGCGCGAGGGCGAGTACGCCGCGGCGGCGGGCCTGTACGAGCGGCTGCTGGCCGATCGCCTCACCGACGGATGGAACAACGACAGCCGCGCGCGAAGCGGCCAGGGCTACGCCCTGCGCACGCAGCTCGCCGTCGCCCGCGCCCTGGCCGCCCTCCAGGCCGGTCGCATCGACGACGCCACGACCGCCCTGCGCCAGCTCCGCGAGCTGGACCCGACCCATCCCCGCCTCCCCGAGATCGAAGAGCAACTCGGGGCGCGGCGTGAATACCAACAGCTCCTCGCCGCCGGGGACGAGGCGCGTGACAACGGCGATTTCGGTCGCGCCAAGGAACGCTACCTCGCCGCCCAGCGCGTCCTGGACACGCCCGAGGTCCGCGCCCTGCTCGACGACACCGAGTACGAGCACCTGCTGGCCCAGGCCCGCGGCTACATCGCCCTCAACGAGCTGGACGGCGCCAAGGCCCTGCTGCGCTCGGCCGAGCAGATCCGTCCGTCCGACCAGGTCCGCACGATCCTCGCCGAGCTGGAGGCGTCCACCGGTACGGAATCGTCCGATTGATCCGACGCCGGCCGCCGCGCCCGATCCGCGGGCCGCGGACGTCAGATGCCCACACACCGCCCACCCGCGATCGGCGGCGTGGGCCACCCCCGCTCCACATGGCCCGATCCTCCGTGAACCGCTAACCTGACCCGGGTCAGCCGGCCCCCGACTCGTGAGCCCCACGATGGCGAGCACCGCCCCAACACGCCCCCCCACCGATCAGCGACGCCTCGTCCTGCTGTCGCTGATCCTGGCCGTCGCCGCCGTGGTGCTGCTCAACGGGTACGTCGAGTGGATGCGTCGCCAGGCCAGCGAAGCGTCGTTCACCGTGTACCGGCTGAACCGGTCGCTGCGGGCCGGCGACACGCTGACCGAGCGCGACGTCGACGGCGTCTCGGTGCCCATGACATTCCGCGAGGCGTTCAACGACGCGGTGACCGAGGACGGCCTGGCGGCACGGATCGGCGAGACGCTGCGCCGCCAGGCGAACCGCAACGACATCCTCCGGCACGACCTGTTCACGGCGCCGACGACCCAGGCGTTCGCGCAGATGATCACCACGGGCAAGCGGCTGGTGACCATCCCCGTGGATCGCCGCAGCCAGCCGGGGTACCTGCGTCCGGGGATGTTCGTGGACGTCGAGGCCCTGTTCAGCGGCAGCGGCGGGGCCACGGCGGTGCTGCCCGTGCTCGAGCGGGTCCGGGTGATGGCGGTCGGGGACTGGACGCTGGCCGACGAACAGGCCTCGGGCGACAGCGGCGGGCCGCGGCGCGGCTACGAGACGATCAGCATCGAGGTCTCGCCGCAGCAGGCGACCGCGCTGGCGATGATCCGCGAGCTGGCCGTCTCCGACTTCATCCTGTTTGTGCGTAACCCGGGCGCGACCGAGACGCCCAAGATCCCCACCGGCGGGATCAACCCCGAGGTGATGGACCTGCTGCGTTCGCGGGCCACCATGGGACGCCTACCCGAGTGATGCAACTGCTCCTGCTCGATCACAGCCGCAACGAACGCCGCACGATTCAGGTCGAGGGCGACAGCCTCACGGTCGGCCGGGACGGAGACTGCACGATCGTGCTGGAAAACCCATTCGTGGCGCGGCGTCACCTGCGGATCAGCCGCCGCGGCCAGCAGCTTGTCGCCGAGGCGCTCACCCACGCCGGCACGCTCTGGGCCGGCCGGCACCTGACCCCGGGCGACCCGACCCCGATCGCCTTCGGCGACGAGCTGCAGCTCGGCCCGTTCTCGCTGATCCCCCTCGCCGACGCCCGTCCCACCGACGCCGCCGAGTCACGCCCGCACCGCGATCAGCGCGAGCTGCTCGAGCTGGAGCAATCCATCCACGCCGAGCTGCTCGAACGCATGAACCTGCGCGCCACCGGCGTGCGACGCAACGACCCGGCGGTCGTCGAGCAGGTCCAGTCCCAGCTCGCCCAGCTCATCCGCGCCCGGCTCGAGCAGATGGAGCCGCGACTGGTCGAGCACGCCCTTTGTGAGCACCTGCGCCGGCTGGTCATGGCCGAGATTATCCGCCAGGCGCAGGGCCGCGTGCCCACCGACTACCGGGACGCCGACGAACGCACCCTCGATCCCGAGCAGGAGCGAAACCTGCACGCGCTGGTCAGCTCGTTCGTCGATCGACTGCCGCTGCTGCTGGAGCCCGCCCGCCTGCACGACGACCTGGCCCTGGCCGAGCAACGCTTCGACGAGGTCGTCCGCCGGCAGCTCCGCGCGATCGAGCGACCGCTGCGCGATTACGTGTTACTCCGCACCTTGATGAAGGACATCACGGACGTGCTGTTCGGCCTGGGGCCGCTGCAGGACCTGATCGAGATGCCCAACGTCAGCGAGATCATGGTCGTCGGCCCGGACCGGATCTATATCGAGAAGAACGGCGTGATCGAGCCGACCACGCGCAGCTTCTTCTCCGAGGAGCTGCTGCTGGCGGTGATCGAGCGGATCCTGGCGCCGATCGGCCGCCGGGTGGACACGTCCACGCCGCTGGTCGACGCCAGGCTGGTCGACGGCAGCCGGGTCCACGCGATCATCCCCCCGCTGTCGCTGGTCGGGCCGTGCCTGACGATCCGCCGCTTCGGCTGGGTCCCGTTCACGATGGACGACCTGATCGAGCGCCAGACGCTCAGCGCCGGGTGCGCCGCGTTCCTGCGCGCCTGCGTCGTGCACCGGTGCAACCTGGTGATCTGCGGGGGCACGGCGTCGGGCAAGACGACGCTGATGAACATCCTCGCGGGTTTTGCCGAACGCCGTGAACGCATCATCACCATCGAGGAGTCGGCGGAGCTGAACCTGCCGCAGCCGCACGTGGTCCGGCTCGAGGGCCGGCCGGCGAACATCGAGGGCCGCGGCGGGTACACCATCCGCGACCTGGTCCGCAACGCCCTTCGCATGCGCCCGGACCGCATCCTCGTCGGCGAGGTCCGCGGGCCCGAGGCGCTGGACATGCTCCAGGCCATGAACACCGGACACGACGGCTCGCTCTCCACCCTCCACGCCAACACACCGATCGACGCGATCAAACGACTCGAGACGCTGGTCCTGATGGCCCTGGACATCCCCATGCACGCGATCCGCGAGCAGATCAGCTCCGCCCTGGACGTGGTCGTACAGATCGCGCGGCTCGCCGACGGCCGCCGACGGATTACGCACATCTCCGAGGTCACCGGCGTCCACCCCGTCACCGGACAGGTCGAGCTGCACGACGTGTTCCACCTGCCCGGCCACGACAGCCCCCGCCTGCGGCACACCGGCTACCTGCCCACCTTCGCCCAACGCATGGTCGACGCCGGCCACATCAGCCCCGACGTGTTCATCTGACCGACCCGATGCGGGAACCGCCGCCATGGACATCCTCGCACGCATCCTCATCTCAGCCCTCACGTTCGCCGCCGCGTACCTGCTCGTGCGTCACGGCTCGACCCAGCTCGGCGCGTGGGTGCGGCGGATGGAGGCGCGGCTGGCGCAGACGATGCGCAGCCGCCTGGCAACGGAGGTCGACCCGCGGACGATCACGTGGCTGACCGTCGGCGGCGGCGCGTGCGTGGGGCTGATCGTGACGGTGCTGGTCGGGCACGTGCTGGCGGGGCTGGTCGCCGCGGGGCTGACGCTCGGCGTCCCGCCGCTGGTGATCGAGTACGTGCGCGTGCGGCGGGTGCGGGAGCTGGAGCGGCAGCTCGTCGACGCGCTGGGCACGCTGGCCTCGGGCGTGCGCGCGGGGCTGAACCTGACCGCCGCGATGGAGCTGATCACCCGGCATTACCGCGGGCCGATCCAGCAGGAGTTCGCGGCCGTGCTGCGTGAATATGAACTGGGCATGGACCTGGGCCAGGCGATGCGACACGCGGCTCAACGCGGCGGCTCGCCGCTGCTGCAGCTCGCGTTCACGGCCGTGGACGTGCACCGACGCCGCGGCGGCGACGTCGCCGAGAGCCTCGACCGGCTGGCGACCTCGATCCGCGACATCCATCGGATGGAGGGTCGGCTCGACGCGCTGACGGCGCAGACGCGCTACCAGGCGGCGGCGATGGCGTCGATGCCCGTGGTGTTCCTGCTGATGCTCTGGTTGATCGACGCCGAGGCGGTGGGGATGCTGTTCGAAAAGCCGGCCGGCCGGGCGATCCTGCTGGCCGTGGCCGCACTGATCGCCGTGGCGTTCGTGTGGATGCGTCGGATCATGGCGGTCGATCTGTAGAACGGCTCTGTGAGTCGACGTGTGGCTCGGGCGGGTGTCCTGAGCGCTTTGAGGCGTAAGCGAATGGCGGTGCTGATCCAGGTGATCTTGAGCGGGCTGGTGTTCGCGGCGGTGTTCTGCGGCTCGCTGGGGCTGCTGCGAGCGCGGCCGGCCGAGGTCACGGGCGGCGGGAGCGGCGAGGGGTCGGGCGGGGGCATCGCGGCGCTGGGTCCGGTGAGGCGGATCGGGCGTCGTCTGGCCGAGCACACGGCGGTGCCGCGGTTGCGTGCCATGGTGCGTCGGGACATGGAGGCGGCGGGCAACCCGCTGGGCGGGGAGGTGGACGACTATCTGGCGATGTGCTGGCCCGGCGCCGTGCTGGCGGCGGCGTTGTTCGCGTGCCTGTCGCTGTGGCTGGACGGCGTGTGGCTGGGCGTGACGGTGCCGGTGGCGGCGGTGTTGGGTTTCGCCGCGCCGCTGTGGAGCCTGCGGCAGGCGGCGCGGCGTCGCGTGCGGCGGATCGCACGGCAGTTGCCGTACACGCTGGACCTGCTGGCGCTGACGCTGGGCGCGGGCGCGAGCTTTCCCGAGGCGGTCGAGGCGGTGACACGGGATCAGCCGGACGACGACCTGAGCCGGGAGCTGAGCCTGATGAACAACGAGATCGAGCTGGGCGCGACGCGGGCGGCGGCGCTGACGGCGCTGGCGGATCGGATCCCGCTGGAGCCGCTGCGGTCGGCGGTCGCGTCGATCATCCAGGCCGAGCGGCTGGGCACGCCGCTGGCCGCGTCGCTGAAGACGCAGGCGGACGTGCTGCGCACGGCTCGGAGCATCCGCGCCGAGCGGATCGCGGCGTCGGCGAGCCTGAGGCTGCTGCTGCCGTCGACGCTGATCCTGATCGCGGTGGTGATCGTGATCTTTGCGCCGCTGGTGATGCGGGCGATGACCGGAGGGTTGTGGTGAGCGCGATCGAGGTGCAGATCCTCGCCGGTTCGCAGGCGGGGCGGCGGCTGCTGTTCGACGCCGGCCCGGTGAGCATCGGTCGGGCGGGCGACTGCGACATCGTGATCGATCTGCCCTACGTCTCACGCCGGCACGCGGAGCTTCGCCGCGACGACGGCGGCTGGGTCTTCACCAACCTGTCGTGGAACGGCACGATCGTCGGCCGGCATCACCTGATGGACCGCGAGCAGGCCCTTCGCCGCCCGGTGGATGTTCACGTCGGCGAGCAGAGGGTGTTGCGCCTCAGCCCGCTGCCGGAAACGCGGGGCGAGGCCGGAGCATCGGCATCGCCGGCGCCGGCCGGCGAGTCGCGGTCGCCCGGGCGGCGGTGGCTCTCGCGTCGCACGCTGATCTGGGGCGGGATCGGCGTGTACCTGGTCGCCGTCGTCGGCGTGATGGTGGGCGTGAGCGTGTTTCGCGACGGCGGCTCGACCCAGCCGACCGACACGATCGGCGAGTACCCGATCTCGCAGCTGCGGGCGGAGATCCGTGAGTCGCTGCCGCAGCGGCCGCCGGACGAGGCGCGCGTGCAGGAGGCGCTGCGTCAGGCGTCGCAACGGTTCGCGATGGTCGGCAGCTCGCCGGACGCCTTGTACCGTGCGCACGAGGCCTACCAGCTCGCCCTGCAGTACACGGCGGGGCAGACGCTGCCGGACGCGATCGATCAGCGACGCTTTCAGATCGTCGAGCAGCAGTTGATCGACGCGGTCGAGCAGGAGTACCGCAACGCCTACCACCTGTACCAGGCCCGGCAGTACGAAGAGGCGGAGCGGGCGTGCCGGCGGCTGGCGGCGATGTACCCCGCCGGCGGGTCGAGCCCGTTCTTTCGGCACGTCGAGCGGCTTTGGTCGGCCGCCAGCCGGGCCACGCGATCCCGCTGACACGCCCGCCGAATCGTTGTGCCGGCCGTGGAACTCGCCTAGAGTTGCGGCATGTCCGACGGATCGCAAACCCTCGACGCCTCGTCGCCCTCGGCCCTGCCGGACGAACGTGGCCGCTTCGGGCCCTACGGCGGCGTGTTCATCCCCGAGACGCTGCACACCGCCGTCGCCCGCCTCGCCGAGGCCTACGACCACGCACGCCGCGATCCGACCTTCCAACAGCAATTCGACGAGCTGCTCCGCGATTACGTCGGCCGACCCACCCCGCTCCAGTTCGCCGCCCGCCTGACCGAACGCGTTGGCGGGGCGCAGATCTGGCTCAAACGCGAGGACCTGGCCCACACCGGCGCCCACAAGATCAACAACTCGCTTGGCCAGGGCCTGCTCACCCAGCGCATGGGCAAGCGCCGCGTCATCGCCGAGACCGGCGCCGGCCAGCACGGCGTCGCCACCGCCACCGCCGCCGCCTTCCTCGGCCTCGAGTGCGACGTGTTCATGGGCACCGAGGACATGCGCCGCCAGCGGCCCAACGTCCTGCGCATGCGCCTGCTCGGCGCCCGCGTCATCCCCGTCGAGTCCGGCTCACGCACCCTCAAGGACGCCACCAACGCCGCCATGCGCGACTGGATGGAAAGCTCCGACCACACCCATTACATCATCGGCAGCGTCGTCGGCCCGCACCCGTTC
>CAYSIX010000003.1:0-46093 GCA_964431205.1 uncultured Phycisphaeraceae bacterium | reverse complement strand
GGAGCCGGCGGCGTGAGCGAGCCGACGTCGGAGCGTGCGCCGGTGGTGGTGTACGGGGCCGGCGGCCACGGGCGCGTGGTGGCCGAGGCGGCGGAGGCGGCAGGGCTGAGCGTGCTCGGGATGTTGGACGACGATCCGGCGGGCGTCGCCCCTGGGCGGTGGCCGCTGCTGAGCTCGGACGACGCCCGATTGGCCGCGGCGGCGTACGTCGTGGCCGTGGGGGACAACGGCCAGCGCGAGGCGGTGGCGACGCGGGTGCGCGAAGCGGGGCGGATGCTGGTCGCCGTGGTGCACCCGTCGGCGTGGGTGAGCCCGTCGGCGAGGGTCGAGCCCGGGGCGTTCATCGGGCCCGGGGCGGTCGTGCACACGGACGCGACGGTCAGGGCGGGGGCGATCGTGAACAGCGGGGCGGTGGTCGAGCACGACTGCGTGGTCGATGCTTATGCGCATGCGGGTCCGGGCGCTGCGCTGGGCGGCGGGGTGCGCGTGGGGGCGCGGGCGCTGATCGGGCTGAACGCGGCGGTGCTGCCCGGGCGGTCGATCGGCGACGACGCGTCAATCGGCGCCGGGGCAGTGGTGACGAAGGATGTGGAGGCGGGGGCGGTGGTCGTGGGCGTGCCGGCGCGGGTAACGTCGCGTGCCGCGTCGGCGTGAGGCGGGGGTCAGGCGTCCGTTGGAACCAGCAGGACGACGGCGTGACACGCGATCGCGCGGTTCTCGCCCAGCGCATCCACCCGCTCGTGCGTCTTGCCCTTGACGTTGACGCGATCGGCGTCGCAGCCGAGCAGCTCGGCCAGGTGTTGGCGGATCGCCGCCTTGTGCGGCTGAAGCTTCGGCCGCTGGAGGATGATCGTCGCGTCGAGGTTGCCGACGGCGAAGCCGGCATCACGCATCCGCCGGACCGCTTCTTGGACGAAGATTCGCGAGTCGGCTGCTTTCCACCGTGGGTCGTCGTCGGGAAAGAGCTGGCCGATGTCTTCCTGCCCGAGGGCGCCGAGGACCGCGTCGGTGACGGCGTGGTACACGACGTCGCCGTCGGAGTGCGCATCACAACCGCGATCGTGCTCGACACGGACTCCGCCGACGATCAGCGTCAGCCCCGGCTCGAGACGATGCAGATCGAAGCCGTGACCGATGCGGAAGAGCGACGGGAAGAATGGGTTAGCCACAGTAGCTCGCTCGTCCTGCTCGCCAGGGGTCAAGTGGCCGTTCATGCGGTCAGGAAACACTCACGCCGCCTTGCCCGCCAGTGGTTCGAGGGCGCTGATGTTGCGCAGGCCAATGATGGTGGCGTCTTTGAACAACGCGTCGCGACCGGTTGGCAAGAAGACATACACATGACGAGGGGTCATGCGAGCGACTTCCGGATGACGAACCTCGTAGCGATCCCCAGAGTTGGTCACGATCACGAAAGGTTCAAACGGCGTTGCGGTCAGCTTGTCGAGCAGGATCTTCTCGTTCATCGTTGCCTCCGGAATGGCCGACGGTTGGCGGGCGGCCCATCCGCATTTGACCTTTCGCCGCGGGAGCTCTACGACCACGTTATTTTAGCCCATACTCCTTCAGCTTGCGGTACAGCGTCCGCTCGCCGATGCCGAGCATCTTGGCGGCCTGCTCGCGGTTGCCCTGGTGGATGCGCAGGGCGTTGCGGATCGCCTGTTTTTCGAGTTGGTCGAGGCTCATCGCGCCGTCACCGAGGGCGCCGGGCTCGGCGCGGTCGGCGGGAGGGGCGTCGGGGTCGCGGATCTCGGGGGGCAGGTGGCGGGGCTCGATGCGGTCGTCCTCGGCGATCACGACCATGTTCTGCACGACGTTCATCAGTTGGCGGACGTTGCCCGGCCAGTCGGCGCGCATCAGCGCGTGCTGGACGTCTTCGGCGATGGTGGGCACGGGTTTGTCCATTTGCCGGGCGAACTGGGCCGCGTAGTGCCGCACGAGCAGCGGGATGTCCTCGCGTCGTTCGCGCAGAGGGGGCAGGTGGAGCTCGGCGCCCTTGATGCGGAAGAACAGGTCTTCGCGGAACTTGCCGTCGCGGACCATGGGGCCCAGGTCCCGGTTGGTGGCCGAGACCAGCCGCACGTCCACGTGGCGGGCCTCGTTGGTACCCAGGCGGACGACCTCGCCGCTCTCGAGCACGCGCAGGAGCTTGGCCTGCATGTTCAGCGGCATGTCGCCGACCTCGTCGAGGAAGAGGGTGCCGCCGTCGGCGTACTCGAAGCGGCCCTGGCGATCCTTCTCGGCGCCGGTGAACGCGCCGCGGACGTGGCCGAACAGCTCGTCCTCGAGGATCGACTCGCTGAGCCCGGCGCAGTTGAGCGGGACGAAGGGTTTGTTGGCGCGGCGGGAGTTGTGGTGCAGGGCCTTGGCGATCAGCTCCTTGCCGGTGCCGGATTCGCCGGTGATCAGCACGGGGATGTTGCTGGGGGCGATCTGGCGGAGGGTGGCCAGCAGGCGTCGCATGGGCGGGGCGTTGCCGATGATGCCCTCGAAGCCGAACTGCTCGTCGAGCTGCTCGCGGAGCTGCTGGTTGGAGGCCTGGAGCATGACGTGCTGGATGGCGTGGGTGCACTGGGTGCGGAAGACGTCGAGGTCGAGCGGTTTCTCGACGAAGTCGTACGCGCCGCCCTTGATCGCCTCCTTGGCGGTGGGCACGTCGCTGTGGGCGGTGACCATGATGGTCTCGGCGTGGGGCTGGGTCTGTCGGGCGAGCCTGAGCACTTCCAGGCCGTCGCGGTCGCCCTCCATGACCAGGTCGGTGACGATCAGGTCGAACTGGCCGTGGCGGAGCTCGTCGCGAGCGGTGTCGAGATCGTGGACGATGGTGCAGACGTGGCCGAGGCGGCGGAGGGCGTCGGCCATGACCTCGGCGTGGTCGGGCTCGTCGTCGACGATGAGCACCTGGGCGGTCGGGGTGTCGCGGTCGTGGGGCATGAGATGGGGGAATCTTGGCCGACCCCCACGGGCGGGTCAAGAACGGGGCCGCGCCGGCGATCGCGGATTCGACACGGCGGGTGTGGTTCGGGTAGACTGCGGGGTCACACCCGAGCCGCCCGGCCCGGGGCCGTCGCCCCCGGGTCCGAACGCCGCCGACCGTAGCGAACTCCGCGGTCGTCGGCCCCGGACGGCCAAAGGAGCCGATGATGTCTCAAGACAACGCGTCGCTGTACGAAGGCATGTTTCTCATGAACCAGCAGGCGATCGCCGGTGACCTGGCCGGCGCGATCGCCTTCATCCAGGGCATCCTGGAGCGAGCCGGCGCCGAGATCGTCTCGCTGGGCAAGTGGGACGAACGCCGCCTGGCGTACCCGATCCGCGGGCAGAAGCGAGGCACGTACCTGATCGCGCTGTTCCGGGTCAACGGCGCGCAGATCGCCAACATCGAGCGAGACTGCACGTTGTCGGAAGAGGTGCTGCGGGTCCTGGTGACCCGGGCGGACCACTACGGCGAGGTCGAGATCGAGCAGGCGAAGAAGCAGGCGGAGAAGTCCGGCTCCGAGGCGAGGCTGCGTGAGGAGGGCGGACGCGGCAGCGGTCGGCCCAAGGCGGAGCGCGAGGCGGTCGGCGCCGGGGTCGGCTCGGACCGCCCGACCGAAGAAGAGGAATAGACGGGACGCCGCGTCGCCCCGTCGGCGGCGGCCAGCCGCGTCCGCCAGTGCCCGGCCGATGCCGAGGATCACGCCATGCCGAATTACAACAAAGTCATGCTGATGGGCAACCTGACGCGGGACCCGGAGATGCGTTACACGCCGAACAACACGGCGGTGACGAAGCTGGGGGTGGCGGTGAACCGGCGTTGGCGGAACCAGGCCGGCGAGCAGCAGGAGGAGACGTGCTTCGTCGATTGCACGGCGTTCGGCCGGACGGGTGAGGTGCTGAACCAGTACCTGCGCAAGGGCCGGCCGGTGTTCATCGAGGGGCGGCTGCACCTGAATCAGTGGCAGGATCAGCAGGGCAACAATCGCTCGAAGCTGGAGGTGATCGTGGAAGGGTTCCAGTTCATCGACAGCCGGGGTGACGGGGGCGAGGGTGGTGGCGGGGGCCCCCCGCCGAGGCGATCGCAGCCGGCGCCGGCCGGCGCCGGTGGATCCGCGGGGCCGTCCGGCGGATCGTCATACGACGGCGGGCACGAAGCGATGGGGGAGGACGACATCCCGTTCTGACCCGGGGGCGGGTCGCCAAGGGGAGCATGCTGGTGCACCGCCGCGGACGCGTGTCCTCGGGCCGGCGCCTAACTTCAGCAAGGGAAGGACACCATGAAGCAGATCAAGCTGCTGCTGCTGGAAAACGTGGACAACCTCGGGATCGTGGGGGACGTGGTGAAGGTGCGGCCGGGGTATGCGCGCAATTACCTGCTGCCGCGCGGGCTGGCGGCGTCGCCGACGGAAAAGGCCGTTGAGCGACTCGCCGATCGGCGGCGTCAGGTCGAGGAGCAGATGCGCCAGCTCCGCGAGCAGCTCAAGGCGCTGATCGCGAAGCTGGAGGGCCACGAGCTGACGATCGAGCGGTCGGCCAACGAGCAGGGGATCCTGTACGGCGGCGTGTCGCAGCACGACATCGCCGAGGCCCTGCGGGCCGAGGGCTTCGACGTCGAGGATCGGTACGTGCGTATCGGCGAGCAGATCAAGCGGCTGGACTCGTACGAGGTGCCGATCGTGATCGACAAGGAGCTGAAGACGCAGGTCAAGGTGTGGGTGGTCTCGGACAAGCCCGCGGAGCAGCTCGAGGCCGAGGCGGAGTCGGAAGGAGCTTCGGAAGAGGAAGCCGAAGTCACGGCCGAGCTGGATGAATCGGAAGCTGAGGCGCCGGCCCGCGGGTGACCGATCGCCTCAGGCGATCTGGGCGGCGGGCGGCGTGGAGGCCGCCTCTTCGGTTTTGTCCGCCGCACGCTGCGACTTGTCGGACGGGTACTTGATCCGGCTGTGATAGATCGCGCACAGCGTCTTGACGATCGACTGTTCGATCAGGTGCAGCTCCCGCAGGGTCAGGTTCGATTCGTTGAACTGCCCGTCCATGAGGCGTTTGTTCGCCATGGTGGCCACGAGCTGCTCGAGTCGGATCGGCGTCGGCTCGGCGAGGCTGCGTGCCGCGGCCTCGATCGAGTCGCACAGCAGCATGATCGCCGCTTCCTTGGTCTGCGGCTTCGGACCGGGATAGCGAAACTCGAACTCGCTGGGCGCCGCGGCGTCCTCGGCTTCCTTCTGCTTGCGCGCCGCGTGATAGAAGTACTCAACCAGCGTCGTGCCGTGGTGTGACTCGATGAAGTGCCGCAGCACCGCGGGCAGCCGATACTCGCGCGCCATCTCGATGCCGTCCTTGACGTGCCCGACGATGATCAGCAGCGACATGGCCGGCGAGAGCTTGCTGTGCCGATTGGGCCCGCCGCCCTGGTTCTCGATGAAATACATCGGTTTGTTGATCTTGCCGATGTCGTGATACATCGCGCCGACGCGGCAGAGCAGGCCGTCGGCGCCGATCGCCTCGGCGGCGGACTCGGCCATGTCCGCGATGCGCAGCGAGTGCTGGTACGTGCCGGGAGCTTCCTGGGCGAGACGCTGCAGCAGGGGGTGCGACGCGTCGTTGAGCTCCCGCAGGGTCATGGCGGTGGTGACACGGAAGAGCTGCTCGATCGCCGGCAGCGCGCCCTGGACGACCAGCCCGGTGAGCAGGCCGGTGATGGTGACGTACAGCGCGTCGGTGGTGATCGAGCTGAGCTGGCCGGCGATGTCCAGGCGGCGCATCGACACACCGGCCAGCAGGGCGACGACGCCCATCGCCAACCCGCTCCAGAGCCCGACCTGCACGAGCTTGGATCGCGTGCGGACCTGGGTCAATTGCGCGATCGCCGCCCCGACGCCGGCCAGGATGACCAGCACGTATCCGATCGGCAGGCCCAGGCTGAGCATGACCAGCACGGCGTGGAACGCGCCCATCGCCAGGGCGAACCGCTGGTCGTACACGATCGCCAGCACCATCGCCGTCAGCAGCGTGGGAAACGTGCCGGTGACGTACATCATTTCCGGGTGCAACTGCGTCAGCCCGACGGCCAGGACCTGGGTGAACAGCAGCAGGAGGGTGATGGCCAGGCCGCGCATCGGGTTGCGGACGATCCGCGGGTTGTAGGCGAAGATGTAGCCCCAGATGCCCAGGATCACCAGCGCGGTCAGGCCGAACATCCCGCCCAGGTGCAGCGCACGGTGCCCGCTGTTCTGTGCGGCGAGGAAGGCCTCGTGCTCCTGATCAATCAGCTCGAGGTCGGCGGCGGTCAGCTCGCTGCCGGTGTGCAGGAGCACCTCGTCCCGCTCGTAGGGAACGACGACGGGCTCGACATTGCCGGCGGCTTCGAGCCGGCGTTGCCGCGTCAGCTCCTCGCTGTAGTGGTACGTCGGCTGGGGATTGAGCATCACCAGCGAGACGAACGTCTCGATCAGCTCGCGGTGCGGCAAAAACCGGGCGGCCTGTTCGACGTTGCGCTCGACCGCGGCGGTGTCGTCCACGCTGAAGAAGGCCGCGGCGTATCGCAGGCGTTCGGCGGGTTCGGACTCCTTCGGATCGGGATGCACGATCACGATGTGGCCGAGCGCCGAGGGCTCGCGCTCGGCCTGGTCGCGGCCCGGGCGCAGGATCGCCAGGTCGAACAGATTGCGAAGAAACTGACGGGTCACCTCGCGCCACTGGGGCAACGGCTCACCGCTGCTGCCGACGTACCGGCGAAGCTCGCGAAGAGCGGTCTGGGAGATCTGGGTGGCCCCGTCTGCGCGCTGGCCGGAGGTCTCGGCGCCGGCGGCCACCACGATCAGCTCGTCGAGCCGCTGGCGCAGGTCGTCGAAGTAGGCCTCGTTGGGCACGTAAACGGACGGCTGGCTCCGCGCCGCGAGCTGCCGCTGCTCCTCGGTCAGCCGCTGGTTCTCGACCTCGAACCCGACGCGGGCGACGATGGGGCGGGTGAGCGTCTGGCCGAGGTGGAAGCGGGGCTGGTGCCCGATCCAGACGGCGACGGCCGTGGCGACCAGCGCCAGCGACAGCCCGTAGACGATGGCCCAGCCGACCTCCGGCCGGCGCAGCGACGCCAACCAGCCCGATTCGGGCCGCGGCACTGATCGACGGACTTCACGCCGCCGCGCCGTGTTGGACCTGGCTACTGCCATCGGTTTCGGGAACCCGCCCTGATCGAGACCCCTGTAGGCTACGAGATTCAGCCGTCAACAGACTCCTATCGGCCACTTGCCGGCGCGGCATCGATCTGATTGTACCGCGATCGGACGGTGGGGCCAGCGGTATTTTCGGGCTCGATCATTCCGTAGTCTCGCCCGCCGAGCGGTCGCTTTCCGGACCCGTGTCCCGATTCGCAGCCGGTCGGGGCTGATAGGCGTCCACGATCCGCTGCACCAGCCGGTGCCGCACGATATCCGCCCCGCCCAGGGTGACCATCGTCACGCCCTCGGTCCGTTTCAGCCGGTGGATCGCGTCGACCAGCCCGCTGTCGCGAGGGTCCTCCAGGTCGGTCTGGGACGTGTCTCCGGTCACGATCATCTTGCTGCCGTGGCCCAGCCGGGTCAGGAACATCAGCATCTGGCCTCGCGTGGCGTTCTGAGCCTCATCCAGAATGATGGCCGCGTCGTTGAGCGTCCGGCCCCGCATGAACGCCAAGGGGATGATCTCAACGACGTCGACGGCCATGAACCGCTCGATCTGGTTGAATTCCATCATGTCGTGCAGGGCGTCCAGCAGCGGCCGCAGATAGGGGTTGACTTTGTCCTGCATGGTCCCGGGCAGGAAGCCGAGCTTTTCGCCGGCCTCCACCGCCGGCCGGACCAGCACGAGCTTACGGACCTGACCCTGCTTGAGCATCGCGACGGCAGCGGCGACGGCCAGGTACGTCTTGCCCGTGCCCGCCGGCCCGGTGCAGAACGTCAGATCGTGCGTCTGGATCGCGTGCAGGTAGCCGCGCTGACCGTCGGTCAACGGCTTGATCCGCCGCCCCGCCACGTACACCTCGAGCTGATCGGAGACTAGCGTCGGCGGCTGCCCCGGCGCCCTTCGCTCGGCACCGCCGGCCAGCGGCATCGACCCCGCCGCCGCCACCAGCTCCAGCAGGCCCTGCCGATCGATCGGCTCGTCCCGCCTCGCCGCGTCGCTCAGCCGCTCGATCAGGTGCGCCGCCTGGCCCACGGCCCGGCTGTCGCCGCTGATCCGCAACGCCCCATTCCTCGAGGCGATGCTCACGCCCAGACTCTCGCGGAGGATCTTGAGGTTGCGCTCGGCCGTGCCCGTGACGGCCAGCCTTTCATCGCCGTGCGGAAGTTGAATGGTCAGTTCCAAGTCAGCGTCCTCGCGATTCTCCCCCCGGGCGGGGCGCCCGGCGGCGTTGACCGGCCCGTTCCCCGGCCCGGCTCATCGATCCCCGGATCGGCGAGCCGCCGGGGCCCACCGCCTGAGCACCTGATCGCGGTCGGCGGCCAGCCAGGCACGTCCGTCGGGCATCTCGCGGCGGACCAGCCGTCCGTGCGCGTCGTAGGTCGAGACGCGTGGCGGGTGATTGACCGTTGGACGCCAACTCACGCGTACGCCGCCGTCAGCCAGGGGGGTCGCCTCGATCACGTTCAGTGTCATCGACTGCTCGCCGGAATCATAGGCGTAAAAACCGAATCGCAGCGGCTGGGCCACGCGCAGCCGCCGGGGCAGCAGACGCAGCGCCACCTGGGACACGTACGCCGTCTCGGGCCGCTGCCAGTCGTGGCGATCGATCGACGTCGGGGTTTCCCGGCTGACGGTGATCAGGTCGTCGCTGCGCAGGCCCGTCTCGGCCCACGAACGACTGCCACCGGACGCGCCCGCCGGCGGCAGCCCGCGTCGATCGGCCTGACCGTCCCGCTGCGTCGTGCGGATCGACCACAGCTCCGCCGTCCCGTCAACCGACTCGAACCACTCGCTCTTCGTGTCGAAGGCGTTGCGGCCGATATAGATCCGCGTGAGGCGCGTGATCCGCACGCCCGGCAGACCCAGGCCCGCGTCGGTCACCTGCCGCTCGGTGACCCGTGCGTAACCCACGTCCCGACCTTCTTCGACAATGCGGTACCACCGCTCGGGCTCGAGCAGCTCCGACATGTCCTGCTCGCGCAGGGTTGCCAGCGTCGCCTCGCCCATCTCGATCAGCGCCTTGCGCTGCCGATCCAACTGCTCGGGGTCCTCCAGCTCCATGCTGTCGATCAGGGCGTCCAGCAGCGGCAGCAGGCGCTCGTGCTGATCGGCCCGGAACTCCATCTGCAGCATGGCGAACGAGAACGGATCGATCTTGGTGAACACCTGGGCGCGCATCCAGTCGCCCTCGGTGTCGTCGGGGACAACGAAAATCAGCCGCATGCCCGGGCGACCCGCCGGCCTGATTTCCGCGCGCGGGTCGTCGGCCAGCACCGAGGAGGGATACAGAATCGAGAACTGCTGGATCGCCTTGGTCTTGATCGTTTCCAGCTCGACCGGCTCTTCGCTCGTGCGGATGTCGAGGCTGACGTTGTACAGCCCCGGGTCGACGAACCGCACCAGCGAGCCGTCGGCCGGGTTGTCGTACCGCTCGGCGCCGTTCGGCTCTCGGATCGACAGGCCGAACTCGGATTCCTGCCAGCGCTGCTCGGAGAGCAGTGGTGTGGACGGATCGCCGTGGACGTCTTCCACGGTTAGGCACGCCGCCACGAGGGCGAGCGCCCAGCGTGCGATATCGGGGGCTGTTTTCGGGCGTCGGCCGTTCACGGCGTCACCTCCCCGGCAAGCGTGGCGCTGCGGTGGATCGCTCGAAAGACGGACAGGTCCATCGGCATCTCCTCCATGAAGCGCGGGCCCACGGTCAACCCCGTCATGTAGATAAGCCAGTGGCGGCGCCCGTCGGGGGTGAGGGTGACGAGCATGTGCTCGCGAAGCGCATCGCTGGAGCGGTCGAGGCTGACGCCGACGTACTCGAGCCCGACGAGGCCGTCGTCGGCCCGTGTGAAGGTGGTCTGGGAGAAGCCGCGGACGGCGCCCTGGCCGAGCTGCTGGAGCAGTTGGGGGGCCAGCTCGGTCGCGACCTGGGTGGGGGCGACGGGCTCGGGGGTGGTCAGCGCGGCGATCAGCAGGGCCCGGCCGGGGCGTTCGGTGTCTTCGAACCACTCGGCGGCCTCGAGGCCGGTCGAGCCGTCGGCGGCATCGGGGCGGCGCTCCCAGCCGCCCGGCAGGGCGACGCGCAGGCCGGCGACGACGGTGTATCGTTCGGCCGCGCCCGGAGCCGTCGAGCTGAGCCCCGACCCGATCGTGCGGATGTAGCCGGCCGCGACGCCGACGCATGCCGTGAAGAACAGGGCCATGAGTCCGGCGATCGCCAGGTGCTGTGCCCGCGTGGTCTGAAACAGGGGCTGCTTGGGCATGCGGTCATCGTAGCGGCGCCGTCGGACCACGGGCAATCCGTGCGTCGGGGCTGGACCACGCGTCGAGCGATCGCGGCGCGGCCGCGGTCTGAGCCGGTGGGCGTCGGGCGAAGGCGAGGTCGCTCAGGCCGCCGGGCGCAGGCGTTGCCCGGCGGGGACCACGATCACCGGCGGGGGCGCGATGCGCGGCGATTGGACGTGGGCTGTAGTTGTCAGGCGTTCGAGCACACGCGGGAGCGTCGCGCACAGGATCAGCCCGTGCGTCTGATCCGTAAGCTCGTAGGTATCGGGATCGCCCGTAGGCGTCAGGCGCATTCGAATCGGCGAGATGTCAAGGTGGTGGAGCAGGCGCGGGTCGGTGGCCGCCACGGCGCGATAGGCGTCTTCGCGAACCCAGTGCGAGGCGTTGGCAGCGAGCCGGCGTCGGCCGCGACGCCACGGCCCGCCCGGCCCGATCAACAGGCGCCCGGTCTGCCGATGCAGTTCGCGCCAGTGCCGCAGGTTGATCGGCCCGTCAGCGATCGCGGCCAGGTGGACCTCGTGTTCCTGCGCCAGCGCGTTGAGCAGCCGCCAGGCGTGTCGGCGCGGCGTCGAGCCGTCCACCTGCGGGATCGCGCCGGCCAGCATCAGCACGGCCGCCTCGCGTGGGGCCGGCGCTGCGTGCGCCGCGAGGACCGCCCGCCTTTGCGTCGACGCCGTGCTCATTCGCTCACGCACGGGCGGCTCCCTTCCTGCGCCTCCAGCCGGCCCACGCTGCTGCGGGCCCCGCGCCGGTCCCATCCCTTCGCCCGTTCCGCTCCCCTCCGCCCCGTCGTCGTTCGTTCCGCATCTCCGTTGTCCGGACGGACGCCTGACGCCACGCCCGTCGGATTCGGTTCCACACATCGGTCCGCATAGCCAGAACTCCTCGTTGTCGGCGTTGCGATCGCACGGCCGCGGCCGCGATCCCACGGCCCTCACGCCGCCTTCCGTGCCTGGTCGTGATATCGGTAGCGGTATCCATAACGGTAGTAATAATACTTGTTTCGAGAACGAACCGCGTCCGTCGCGATCACGCCCGCCACCGGCGCGTGATAGCTCGTCAGCGTCCGGATCGACTGATCGACCAGCGGCCGCGGCGTCCGGTTCATCCGGATGATCAGCAATACCTCGTCGCTCATGCTCCCGACGATGCCGGCGTCGGCCAGCTCGATCACCGGCGGCGTGTCGATGATGATGTGGTCGTACCGCTTCCGCAGCGCCGCCAGCAGCTCGGTCATCCGCGGGCCCGACAGCAGTTGAACCGACTCGTTGCTGCAACGCCGCCCGGCCGCGATCACGTCCAGCGGGTGTTCCCCGCCCACCGTCTGGATCACCTCGTCCAGCGTCGCCTCGCCCCGCAGCACGCCGACCAGCCCCGGCGTGTCCGGCGTCCGCAGCAGCTTCTGGAACGTCGGCAGACGCAGGTCCGCCTCGATCACCACCGTCCGGCGGTTACGCAGCTCCGCGAAGCTCAGCCCCAGGTTCAGGCTCGTGAGCGTCTTGCCCTCCTGCGGCGTCGCGCTGGTGATCGTGTGCACCAGCTTGCGGCGGTGTTCCCATCGCGCCAGCAGCGACGTGCGAATCGCGCGGTATTCCTCGGCCATGAGCGACGAGGGCTCGCGGACCGCGACGAGCCGGTCGTCGAGGGTGTCGATCCGGGCGTCGGCGGCCAGGCTGAGCTTCGGCTTCGAGGACGGTGCCGCATCGTGCTCGATGGGTGACGCGGGTTCGGCGACATCGGCCGTTTCGGCGGTCTCATGGCTGGACGCGAGAGTCGGGGTGGCGATCGGCGCGTCGGACGCCTGCGGGTCCATCAGCGGAGGCAGGGTCTGTCCGCTTCGCCCCTCCTCGGCCCCTTCGCCACGCTCCGGTTCCTGCGCCGCCGGACGCGTCTCCTGCTCGTGCAGGCGATGGATGGCATCGAAGATGTAGCCCATCAGTGACTCCCCGCGAGGTTGAGGGATCTGGCCGGTCTCGTCTCGGCGAACACGAACGGCCGCGGCTCTTCGAAGCTCGGGATCATGTCCTCGATCACGCGTCGCACCATGGAAGGCGTGATCCGTCGCGTCTGCTTGACGTATCCGAGCAGCAGACAGTTGTCGCAGACGACGTTGATCAATCGCGGCGTGCCACGCGTCTGGCCATAGATCGACTCGATGGCGTCGCCGGTGAAGGTCACGGCGACGTGGTCGGGATCGTTGCTCGCCGCACGCAGCCGGTGCGTGATGTAGTCGGCTGTGTCCTGCAGGCTCAGCGGGTTCAGTTGCTTGGCCATCACGATCCGCTGGCGCAGCGCCGCCAGCTCGGGACGACGGACGCGTTCGCGCAGCTCCGGCTGCCCGACGAGGACGAGCTGCAGGAGTTTGCTCGTGTTCGTGTCGAAGTTGCTCAGGAGGCGAAGCTCCTCGAGGGCCTGATCCGAGTGCGTCTGAGCCTCGTCGACGAACAGGACGACGGGCCGCGACCGTTCGGACTGGATGCGCAGGTGCTGCTCGACGCGTTCGAGCAGTTGGGCGTGGTCCTCGTTGCGGGGAAAGTCGACGCCGAGCGACCGCAGGACGTGGCGCAGCAGCTCCGCGCCGCGATGGTGGCCGTGCATGACCGGGACGATCGTCGCGCGGTCACCGCAGCGCTCGACCATCGTCCGCCCGACGGTTGTTTTGCCGGAGCCGATCGCCCCGGTGACCATCACGATGCCCTTGCGCAGGCGGATGGTGTACTCGATCGCGGCCAGGGCCTCGCGGTGCTGCTCGCTGGCGAAGAAGAACCGCGGGTCGGGCGTGTTCTCGAACGGCAGGGTGTGGAGGTTGTAGAGCTGCTCGTACATCGGTCACTCCGCGGTTTTGTCGGCGGGGTTCGAGTGAACGACGGAGGACGAGCTGGGGTCGTTGGGATCGTGCAGGATCGGGCGCTCCAGATCCAGATAGAGCAGGGTGGTCAGGGCGATGATGACCCCGGCGATGGCGGCGGCGTTGACGGGGTAGAGGATCGTGCGTCGCCATCGTCTCAGGCGCCGATGACGGCGGGTGATCAGCTCGCTGACCGACCCGAACAGCGGCAGGCTCAGGTGCTCGGTGATCTGCTCGGGGTCGACGAACGATTCGTCGGTGCGGTAGGCGACGAAGACGGCCAGCCCGCCGACGAGCAGGCCGAGCCCCACCGCGGCGAACACGACCTGGGCGAGGTTGGGCGAGACCGGGTGCGGATCCGGTTGGGCCGGCTTGATGAAGTCGAGCTGGATGCCGCGATCGCCGGTGTCGGCGGCCATGGCCATCTCGACCCGGCGCAGGTTGTCCTCCCAGAACGCGAGCTGCCGCTGCGCCTGAGACATCTGCCGCGTCAGCTTGCGGTACTCGCTGCGCACGGGGAACATCTGCTCCACCTGCGCGTTCATCTCGGCGAGGCGACGCTCGAGCGAAGCGACCTGCTCGGCGGCGGCCTCCGCGTCCCCGATCGCCTCCGTCAACCTCAGCTCCAGCTCCTGATGCTTGGGGTTCGGCGCCTCCTGACGCTGGCTGACGACCTCCTCCTGCGTCGCGGCGATCTTGGTCTCGAGCTGCGCGATCTGTTGCCGCAACGCCACGACGTCGGGGTGAGCGTCGCGCATCTTCAGCTTGCCCAGGTAGTCGGCGAGCTGATCCTCCAGCTCGCGCTTCTGATCCTCCATCCGCGTCAGGGCCGGGTTGCGCGAGCGGGTCAGCGTCGGGATCGTCTCGGGCGTCTCGGCCAACGAGGCGCGCAGCGTCTCGACCCGCTTGGCCGCGGCGTCGCGCTCGGCGATGAGTTCCGAGAGCATCTTCTCGGCCTCGACCATCGCCGACTGCACGTTGCTGGGGTTGTCCGGCAGCAGCTCGCCGTTGGCCAGCTCGAACTCCAGGACGCGGTTCTCCAGCTTCTCGATCTCGGCGCGGGTGCGGTCCAGCTCGTTGCGAAAGAAACCGGAAGTCTCCCGGAGCCGGGACTGAACGGCCTCGCGGGATCGCTCAATATACTGGTGAACCAGCTCATTGACGATCATCGCCGTGGTATCGGGCGCTTCACCGATGTATTCGATGCGGACGCGGTCGAGCGCGTGGGTGTTGATGTCCCAGCGGACGACGACGCGTCGGAGCAGGTCGTCACGCAACCGCTGGCGGTCCAGCGCCGACCGCACCAGGCCGTGCTCTTTGAGCCGAGGCTCGATCCGGCGGAGCAGGGACTCGATCGCCGGGGGGCCGGCGATCTCCTCGACCAGGCTGTTGCGCGGGTTCTGGAACGCCGTGGTCGAAGCCTGGCGGGACAGCTCGGTGAGGACCATGTCGGTGCGGCGCTCGAAGAGGGCGTAGGCCTTGTACTTGCGCGGCAGGAAGAGGCTGACGGTGAGCACGGCCGTGCACGTGAGAAAGGCGATGAGCACGAACCGCCAGCGGTAGCGGCGCACGATCTCCCACAGCTCGAGCATGGGATTGGGCTGTCGGGATTTATCGATCATGAGATCCTCACGCCGGCGGTCATTCGCCGTAGGTTTCGGCGCTGGTCTGGATGCTGCTCGGGCCGTTGACGACCTCCGCGGCCGGTCGGATCGGCAGCAGCAGCGTCTGCATGGCCAGGCCCACGGTGGCGAACGCGTGCGGGGGGACGTAGACGATGTCGCCCTCTTCCAGCACCGCGTCCAGGGTCGTGTCCCCCTTCTTGACCATGTCGTCGAGGTTGACGGTCATGCGGCGGATCAGCTCGCCCTGACGGTTGGGCCTCAACACCTGGATGCGGGTCACGTCCGCGAGGAAGGTCGGTTGCGCCCGCGCCAGCGTGTCCAGGACCGTGTTGGCCCCGTTGTACGGGTACGGTCCGGCCGTGCCGACCTGGCCGAACACGAAGATCCGTTTGCTCGCAAACGTCGACACCCGGACCATGACGTCGGCGTCCTCGTAGTAGCGCGCGGCGAGGCTTTCCAGCTCCGCGCTGATCTGCTCGGTGGTCTTGCCGGCGACGAAGACGCTGCCCAGCAGGGGCAGGCTGACTTTGCCGTCCGGTCGGATCACCATCGTCAGGCCGTTGATCTCGCGGACGCGCTTGGAGTTGAAGGTCAGCCCGTCCGGGGGGGCGACGCGGTATTCGGTCGCGGTGACGATCGGCTTGGGCTCGCGGATGAAGGCGCTGTAGTCGGTGTAGCGGGGGCCGCAGCCGACCGGCCAGGCCAGGACCGCCGCGAACGTCACCGCCGCCAGCGTCCGTCGTCGTCTCTGTGTCATGCCCGTGTGCATCGTCCGATCCTTTCGCTCGTCCGCAGACTCAGCACGCCGCACGGTCCCAGAATCGAGGGACCGTGGCCAGGATCAGCGCCAGGTCGCCGATCAACGAGCGGCGGCGAAGGTAGCTGAGGTCACACGCCAGCTTTCGCCGCATGCCCGCCTCGTCGTTGGCGTAACCATTGCGGATCTGGGCCAGGCCCGTCAGGCCCGGCGCGGCTTCCAGCCTCCGTTCGATCCCGGGCAGGTCGTCCCGAAGCGATTCGATGATCTCGGGTCGCTCGGGCCTCGGGCCTACCAGGCTCATGTGCCCCAGCAGCACGTTGATCAACTGCGGCAGTTCGTCGACGTGACTGCGGCGCATCCAACGGCAACCCGGCAATACCCGTGGATCCGCGCTCGTGGCGTACTGCGCTCCGGCGGATTCGGCGTCGCGGCGCATCGTCCGCAGCTTGTAAAGCCGGAACAGCCAGCCGTCACGGCCGACCCGCCACTGGCGGTACACCACCGGGCTTCCGTCCAGCCACCAGACCCAGGCGGCGCACCCGAACAGGACCGGCGCCGCGACGGCCAGGGCGCAGCTCGCCATGACCACGTCCAGGCCACGCTTGGCGCGCTCGCCGCGACGAGCCCGGTGCGGGGTGGGCGGGCGGCGCGACTGATCCGTGTTCACCGACATCGCGGCATCTCCTGGGCCCGGGCCGTTCCAAGCCGGACAACTCCGCTATCGTCGAGGCGGTCGCACCACTTAAGCGATCTGTGCCGCCGGTAGGGGGCGAATCAACCGCAGCGATCGCGCGGTGTGGTTATCGGGCGCGCCAAGATCGATCTCGTTGCACTTGCTGAGCTTAGATGTGTGGCAGGGGGGTGGCGGCGGGCCGTATCAGCGCGTGACCGGCTCAACGTGAAGCTCGTCGAACGACTGGATCGACGGGTGGTTGTGAGCGTCCTCGACCGCCGCGTTGCCCGGCCGGCGGACCAAAGCCGTCTGCATGCCGGCGGCTCGCGCCGCGTCGAGCTCCGCGACCACGTCGCTCAGGAACAGGATCGAGCCCGCCGGCAGGCCGAAGTCTTCGGCGATCGCGCGGTAGCTCGCCGCTTCACGCTTCGGTCCGGTGGTCGTGTCATAGTGGCCGCGGAATTGATCGAGCAGGTCGCCCGCGTCGCTGTGGCCGAAGAACAGCTTCTGCGCCGCGATGCTGCCGGAAGAGTAGATGCGCACGTCGAGACCGGCGGCGTTCCAGCGGCGCAGGGCCGGTGGCACGTCGTCGTACACGTGCCCGCGCAGCTCGCCGTTGCGAAATCCCGCCTCCCAGATCAGGCCCTGCAGTTGCTTGAGCCCGGTGACCTTCGCGTCGGACTCCGTGAGGCGGGTGACCTCATCGATTACGCGCTGGCGCCCGCCATCGGCGTCGCGTCCGGCCCACGCGGTCAGCGACGCGGCGCCGGCATCCTGGGCGATCCGGTCGCACGCCTCACGCGTCGCCGGTTCGTCCCAGTGCTCGGCCAGGAATCTCGCGAGGTGCCGCCGCGCATACGGGAACATCACGTCGTACACGAACGCGACGGAGCTGGTCGTGCCCTCGATGTCAAGCAGCACGCCGCTTGCGCGACACGTGTGGCCGGGTTGGTTCGCTGATCGGGTCGTGGGGTCATGATAGCGGGCTGGCGGTCGGAGGGGCGGGTCATGAGGCGAAGCCGGTTGGCGCTCGGAGGGTTGTGAGACAGCCGTGAGTGAAGTAGAACAGCACCGGGGCCTTGGTATGCGAGCCTGCGTCCAGCACGTTTAGGACGTGACCAGCGGACAGGAGCAGCAGCATGGTGGACTCCCATCGGGTTGTGGTCGCGGCGGTGCTTGGTCTGGTGGCGTCGAACGCGGTGCCCGCCCGTGCGCAGGTCGGGTATGAGCTGGAAGCGGACGTCACTGTCGGGCTGAACAACAACGGCGACTTCGACTCCATTCAGGCGGCGATCGATTCGGTGCCGCGGGACAATCGGGACCGCGTGGTGATCCTGTTGCGCGACGGCATCTACCACGAGCGGTTCCGGATCGACCGCGACCGCATCACCATTCGCGGCGAGAGCCGCCAGGGCACGGTGATCTACACCAATCTCAGCAACGACGCGTTCAACGAGAATCCGGACGACCTCGGCCGCGGCGTGGTCAACATCCACGGCGACGACGTGGTCCTCGAAAACCTGACGGTGATGAACACGTACGAGAGGGTGGGCCCGCACGCGTTCACCATCTTCGGCCGGGGTACGCGGACGATCCTTCTAAACGTCGCGGCGCTGAGCAACGGCGCCGATACGGTGTCGCTGTGGGACTCGGAAACGGGCATGTACTATCACGCGGACTGTCACTTCCAGGGCGCGGTGGATTACGTTTGTCCACGCGGGTGGTGCCACATCACCGACTCGACGTTCCAGCAGGTGGGCGGCAGCGCGGGCCTGTGGCACGCCGGCGGCAAGGACAAGGATCAGAAGTTCGTCATCCGCAACTCGTACATTGACGGGTACGAGGGCTTCACGCTTGGTCGGCACCACTACGACGCTGCGTTCTACCTGCTCGATTGCACGTTCTCGCGGGCCATGAGCAACCGGCCGATTTTCCGCAAGACCTATCCGGACGAGCCGGAGCGGGACCGGCCGTTCGAGTGGGGACACCGCAAGTACTTCCACCACTCCCACCGCGAGGGCGGTGACCCCGAATGGCTGGTGGACAACCTGTACGAGGCCGAGGACTCGCCCACGCCGGAGCAGGTCACGGCCGAGTGGACGTTCGCGGGCAAGTGGGACCCCGAGTCGAGCGTGCCGCCGGAGGTGGTGGCGGTGCGGCGGGACAACGGGCGCATCGTCGTGCGTTTTGGCGAGGACGTGAGCGTGCGTGGGGACGTGGCGCTCGTGCTGGCCGGCGGCGGACGGGCGCGCTACGCCGGCGGCAGCGGTACCCGCGAGCTGACCTTCGAGGCGCCTTCCGGCGCCGCGGGACAGGTGGTGTCGCTGGATACCGGCGGGGGCGTCATCGTGGCGACGGTGGCGACGCGCACACCACGCGTGTTGACGCGGTGGCCGTGAGTCCCTGTCCGCTGGATGCTGGGCGGTTTTCGGTCGCGGCTCTGACCGTTCGCGGGGGCTCAGGGCTCGGATTGGTCATCGTTGCATGAGGGTCGTCGTGAGGGTCAGATGTTCACGACGGACTTGACGGTCTGGCGTGGCGCGACCCATTGTGGGCCCCAGCAGACCGGCAGGAATCGGCCGTGCTCGCCACCCTCGACGTAGTGCGGCGTCCAACCCGATTTGTCCTGGAACAGGCGGATCGCTCGCACGGTGCGGTCCTCGCAGAGGTTGAACCAGTGCCGCGTGCCACGCGGGACGTTGATCATGTCGCCCGCGACCGTCTCGATCGTGAAGACCGGCTCGTTGTCGGGGTGGATGTGGAAGATACCGCGGCCCTTGAGGATGAAACGCACCTCGTCCTCGGTGTGCGTGTGCTCCTTGTTGAACTTCTCGAGCAGGGCGTCGAGGTTCGGCGTTTCGGGATGGACGTTGATCACGTCGGCCGTGACGTAACCACCCGCGCGCATCACCTGCTCCAGCTCGGGCTCGTAGGCGGTGAGGATCTGCTCGTCCGAGGCGTCCGGATCCACACGGTCTTCGAGGGGCCAGCGCTCGTAGTGGATGCCGTACGGCTCAAGGAACGCGGCGACCTCGTCCGCGTCGGTGATGGTGCGGTCGTGTTCGGGGACGGTGACGACGGCCATGGTGTTGCTCCCGTGTGATTGCCAGCACGTCGATTCCGTGCGCCATGCTCGGGCTGGTCACCGCGGCACGGCTCGCCCGCATATTAGCCGCCCGTGCCCAGAAGGCTACGCTTGCGGCCGGTAACCTCGAAGAGAAACTCGAGCGCCTCGACGTGGCGGCGGGCCTCGGCCAGGTCGCGCCCCCACGTGTACAGCCCGTGGTGTCGCAGCAGAAAGCCGTGCGACGGGCCTTGTCCCTCGGCGAACCGCCGCTCCAGCCGCTTGGCGAGAGCGGCCATGTCCTGCGTGTTGTCGAAGATCGGGACGGCCACGGCCTGCTCGTGGCTCGGCACGCCGGCCAGGGCCTTGAGCATCTCCAGGTCGTCGAGGGGCAGCTCCCCGTCGCCCTCGGGCCGGGCGAACACGTCGGAGAGAACGGTGCCCCAGACCGAGTGGGTGTGCAGCACCGCGCCGGCGCCGGTGTGGCGAACGATCGCGGTGTGCAGCAGCGTCTCGGCCGAGGGTCGCTCGGGCCCGGGCGAGACGGTCGCGCCGGTCTCGTCGACCTCGACGAAGTCAGCCGGGCTGAGCCGGCCCTTGTCCTTGCCGCTGGCGGTGATGAGCAGGCGAAGCGGATCGCGTTGGACCACGAGGCTGTAGTTGCTGCTGGTGGCCAGGGACCAGCCGCGGCGGTGGAACTCCTGGCCGAGGCGAGCCAGGGCGCGCTTCGCGGCCTCGGGCGAAGGCAGTCGCTTCGCCGGCCGGGGCGGGCTGCTGATGCGTGTCTGGACCACCGCCATGAAAGCTCCTCTCAGGTGAGCATGATCGTACGGCCGCGGGGGTCGGGGGACAAGACCACGCCGCGGTCGCGACCGGGAGGACTCACGGCCGCGGGACGTCCCGATACTCGCCCACGCGCAGCTTGAGCTTGACCTCCTCGGCGAGGCAGAAGAGCACCGGGACGGTGAACATCGTCAGCAGCACCAGCGTCATCCCGCCGACGCTGGGGATGGCCATGGGGATCATGATGTCGGCGCCGCGGCCGGTGCTGGTCAGCACGGGCAGGAGGGCGAGGATGGTCGTGGCGCTGGTGATCAGGCAGGGGCGTACGCGGCGCATCCCCGCGGCCACGGTCGCGGCACGCAGCTCGGGCACCGTCGCGGTTCGTCGCTCGTTGAAGCTCTGGGTCAGGTACGTCGCCATCACCACCCCGTCGTCCACCGCGATGCCGAACAACGCCAGGAACCCGACCCACACGGCCACGCTCAGGTTGATCGTCTCCATCTGGAACAGTTCGCGCATGGGCACACCGAAGACCGAGAAGTTGGCGAACCACGGCTGAGCGTAGAGGTAGAGGAGCAGGAAGCCGCCGGCCCAGGCGACGGCGATCCCGCTGAAGACGATCGCCGTCGTGGTCGTCGAGCGGAACTGGAAGTAGAGGATCAGGAAGATGATCGCCATCGCGGCCGGCAGGACGACGCGCAGCGTCGCCGCCGCTCGGACCTGGTTCTCGTAGTCGCCCGCGAACCGCCAGCTCACGCCCGGCGGGACGTTCAGCTCGCCGGCGTCGATCCGCGCGCGAAGGTAAGCCCGGGCCTGCTCGACGGCGTCGACCTCGGCGACGCCCGGCCGACTGCTGAAGATCACGTACGCCGTCGGGAACGTGTCTTCGCTGCGGATCATCTGCGGGCCGCGCGTGTACTGGACCGTCGCCAACTCCCCCAGCGGGATTTGCGTGCCATCGGGTGCGGCGACCAGCACGCGCTCCATGTCCTCGATCTCACCCCGCCTCTCGCGCGGATACCGGACACGCACCGGGTAACGCTCCCGCCCTTCGACCGTCGTAGTGATCTTCATCCCCCCGATCGCCACGCCGATCACCTGCTGCACGTCCGTGATACTCAGCCCATAGCGCGCGATCGCGTCGCGGTCGATCTCGATCTCCAGGTACGGCTTGCCGACGACACGGTCCGCGGTGACGGTCTCCGGGCGGATTGCCGGCACGTCCCGCAGGTGACGCTCCAGCTCCCGGGCGACGCGGTCCAGCGTCTCCAGGTCCGGGGCACGGACCTTGACGCCCATGTCCGATCGCATCCCGGTCTGGAGCATGACGAGCCGTGTTTCGATCGGCTGGAGCTTGGGCGCGCTGGTCGTGCCGGGAATGTGCGCGGCGTCGGCGATCTCGTTCCAGATGTCCTGCGGGCTGCGGATGTGATCACGCCACTGCCGGTAGGGCCGCCCCCCGCCGGTCGTGTCGCGGATCAGCTCGCCTTGCTCGTCGCGGAAAAACTCGTCGGCGTCCTGATCGTACCGGAAGTTGATGCGCCGGCCGTCGTCGTCGGTGATGTACTCGGGCTTGTAGTGGACGACCGTCTCGATCATGGAGATGGGGGCGGGGTCCAGAGCCGAGTCCACGCGACCGATCTTGCCGGTGACGCTCTCGACCTCGGGTATGGCCGCGATCGCCATGTCCTGGTACTTCAACACCTCGAGCGCTTCTCCGATCGAGGCGTGCGCGCTGGTCGTGGGCATCCAGAGGAACGAGCCCTCGTCGAACGGGGGCTTCAACTCGCGGCCGAGTCCCGGGAACTCGTGGGCCGCCCACACCCACGGGCGACTGAGTCGGATCGCCTGCGGATCGATCCCGACGCGCTCCGCCGCGGCGGGGATGAAGCCAAACACTCGGTCGAACCCAAGCCAGACACTCGCCCCGACGCACACCAGCAGCAGCGGAAAGGAGAGGAACAAGGCCTTGTGGTTCAGGCAGAAGCGCAGGATCGGCCGGTACACGAGCTGAAAGAGCACGAACGTGCCGAGCACGCCGCCGAACAGCAGGGCCAGGAAGATGAGGTTGCGCGCGAACCCGCGTTCGGGGCCGAGCGGCTCCCACACCCGGGCGAGGATGACGCCGACAACCGCCACCGCGACCACACTGGCCAGCCACGGCGCCAGGCGACGCAGCGTCCGGGCCATCCGCTCAAGCGGGCCAGCCCATCGCGGTACGAACCGCCGCGCGATTGCGGGCAGCTCGACTTCCAGCAGGTGATACACGACCACGCCGAGCAGCAGCAGGCTCGCCAGCGTCGCCGACGCCCATCCGGCACGGATCGTCCACGCGCCACAGGCGATCGCCGCGGCGCCCAGGCCGAACAGCAGCGATCGCCTGAAAAGTCGAGGCAATCCGCGGTCGCGGCCGGCGATGAACACGTGCGTCGCCGCCGGGACGACGGTCAACGCCAGCACGATCGCGCCGATCAGCACGAAGGTCTTGGTGAACGCCAGCGGGATGAACATCTTGCCCTCATCACCCGTCATGGCGAAGACCGGCAGGAAGCTGACGACCGTCGTGCTGATGGCCGTGAGGATCGCCGAGCCGACCTCCCGCGTGCCGCGAAAGACAACCTCGAGGCGGGGCTCGTCCGCCGAGGCATCGCGCAGGTGCCGCAGGATGTTCTCGGTCACGATGACGCCCATGTCCACGATCGTGCCGATGGCGATCGCGATCCCCGCCAGGGCCACGACGTTCGCGTCCACGCCGACCACCTTCATCAGGATGAAACCGAACAGGACCGCCAGCGGCAGCGTCGCGCTGACCACCAGGGCCGTGCGCAGGTGCAACAGCATCACGATCACGACCAGCACGGTCACGAGGATCTGCTGCACCAGCGCGTCGTTGAGCGTGCCCAGCGTCTCGTAGATCAGCGCGGTCCGGTCGTAGAACGGCACGATCTCGAGTTGGCTGATCGTGACCCAGTCGGGCCAGCGATCGCGATCGGTCGAGCGCAGCCACTTCAGCCAGGCGTCGTGGTTCAGCTCGACGGAGGCGAAGGCTTCGAAGCCGTGCTCGACGGCGAAATGCTCGACGGCCGAGCGGTCGGTTTGCGACCAGTCCACGACGGCTTTGGCCGGCAACCCGGGCGAGACCTCCGCGATCTTCGCCTTGACGTTCTGGATCGCCCGAAGGGGGTTGTAGTTCTCCCGCACCACCACCACGCCACCCACCGCCTCCGCGCCGCTGCTGGTCAGGGCGCCACGTCGCGGCGCCGGCCCCAGACGCACCGTCGCCACGTCGCGCACGCGAATCGGGGCATGGTCCGGCCCTGTGCGCACCACCGCCTGCTCCAGGTCGGCCAGCTTCTCGATGAACCCCACGCCGCGCACCAGATACTCAACCCGGTTGATCTCCGTCACCCCCGCGCCGACGTCCAGGTTGCTTGCGCGGATCGCCTCGAAGACCTGTCGCAGGGTGACGCCCGCAGCACGCATCGCCTCGGGATTCACGTCGACCTGATACTCCTGCACGTATCCCCCGATCGACGCGATCTCGCTGATGCCCTCGGCGCTCTGAAGCCCATAACGCACGTACCAGTCCTGCACACTGCGCAGCTCGTGCAGGTCCCATCCGCCGACCGGCCGGCCGTCCGGGTCGCGACCCTCCAGCGTGTACCAATACACCTGGCCGAGCGCGGTGGCGTCCGGGCCCAGCGTCGGCTGCACGCCTTCGGGCAGCAGGCCCGCCGGCAGGCTGTTGAGCTTCTCGAGAATCCGCGAACGCGACCAGTAGAACTCCACGTCCTCCTCGAAGATCAGGAAGATCATCGAGAAGCCGAGGTATGAGCTGCTTCGCACCTCCTTCACGCCCGGGACGCCCAGCAGCGACACCGTCAGCGGGTACGTCACCTGGTCCTCCACGTCCTGCGGCGATCGGCCCGCCCACTCGGTGAACACGATCTGCTGGTTCTCACCCAGGTTCGGGATCGCGTCCACCGGCACCGGATCCCGCGGCAGCCAGTCGATCTCCCAGTCGAACGGCGCCACCGCCACGCCCCACACCACGATCCACAGCGTCAGCAGCACGACCACCAGCTTCTGCCCCAGGCAGAAACGCAGCACGCGGTCCAGGGTCGAGGGTCGATCGTTCATGGGTTCTCGTTCCCGGCTTCTCGGGCCGCGTCGATCGTGTCGAGGTATCGCTGCGGATCGGCCTCAAACTGCGGCAGGCACGCGTCGCAGCAGAACAGCACCGCCTGGCCGTCGTGTTCGATCCGCACGGGCCCGCCCATCGAGTCGAGCGCCAGCCCCGACACCACGCACGTATCCAGCGGGTACGCGGCGACCTCGTCGTCCGTGGCGCGGACGATGGCGTGATCGTGAGACGTGTCGTGGTCGTCATCGGGATCGACCGTGGTGGCGGCGCGGCCGTGATCGTGACTCGGCGACGGGCCGCCCGCCGGCTGCATCATGCTCGGGCGTCCGCGGATCTGCAGCTCGCTGTCGATCTTGAACGCGCCGTGCGTCACGACCAGCTCGCCCTCGCGCAGCCCGTCGCGCACCACGTACCAGTCACCCGCGCGGGGGCCGAGCGTGACCCGGCGCGGCTCGTACGTCGGCCTGTCTCGCTCGGGCAACTGCACGTACACCACCGCCCGCCGCCCCGTGATCAGCGGCGCGGACGCCGGCACGACCAGCGGTGTGTCGCCCAGCGATCCCTGGATCTGGCCTTCGACGAACATCCCCGGTTTCAACCATCCCTCGGCGTTGTCGACCTCGAGGCGCACCCGAGCGGTGCGCTTGCGTTCGTCGATCATGGGGTCGATGAACACGACGCGGCCCTCGAACGACTCACCGGGCCGGGTCTGCGTGGTGAACGTCACGGGCCGGCCCGGCTCGATCCAGGGCAGGTCCGACTCGTACGCCTCGAACTGCACCCACAGGCGGGACAGATCGGCGAGCCGGTAGGTCCGGGTGTTCGGCTCCACGCGCATCCCCTCGTACGCCTGCCGTTCGATGACCACGCCGTCGTGCGGGCTGACGATGGTGATGGTCTGGTGCGCGGCGCCCCGCGCTTCCAGCTCGGCGACCTGCGCCTCGGTGATGTCGAAGTAGGTCAGGCGGGTCCGGGCGGATTCGAGCAGGTCGGCGTCGCCCGACGCGGCGCCGCTTCGGCTGCGTCGCCACGCGATGAGGTACTCCTCCTGGGCCGCGTAAAGCTCGGGCGAGTACAGGTCGAACAGCGGATCGCCCTTGCGGACCGCGGCGCCCACGAAGTCCGCGTGCAGCTTCGTGATCCAGCCCGAGGCCTTGACGGTGACGTCGCGCAGGCGGGTTTCATCGTATTGAATCCGGCCGTACAAGGCCACGGGCACGCGGACATCGCGGCGTGTCGCCGGCTGCACCGACACCTGCATCAGCGCCGCCGCCCGCTCCGTCAGTCGCAGCCGCGGACGCTCGCCGTCGTTCTCCTCGGCATCCTCCTTGTCCTGCGGAACCGGGATCAGCTCCATGCCGCAGTAGGGGCAGTGGTCATCAGGATCGGGTGACTGATACTGCGGGTGCATCGAACAGGTGTACATCTGAACGTCGGTGTCGGGACCCGCGGCCTCCGCCGCCGACGCGTCCGTGGTGGCGTCGGCTTCGCGATGGTCGTGGATCGAGAGGAACCGACCCAGCGCGAAGCCGACCACGCCGACGACCCCCACGGCGATCAGCCACACCATGAGGCCCGAGCGCCGCGGCGGTTTCACGCTCCGTGGTCTGCTCACCGCTTCACCGGTGCCGGCGCCGGTCGGCGTGGGCTTGTGCTGGTTGGGAGCGTTCATGGCGAGGGATCCTCGTTGGTTGAAGAAGAGGCCGCGGCGGCATCGGTCTCGGCCGCGACGCCGGCCGGCGGGACGATCGCGCCGTCGCGGCTCAGCTCCCGGCCGACCACGAGCTGAAGGTCGGCGAAGTCCTGCTCGAGCTGCGCGACGCTGGCGTGGTACAGCAGCTCGTACGCGAGCAGTTGCCGCGCGCTGTCCATCACGTCGAGGTAGTCGGCCGAACCGACGCGGTAACCGCGCTCCGCCGCGTCCAGCGCCTGGCGGGTCTGGGGCAGGACCCGATCGCGGAACAACGCGACGGTGCGTTGCTGGGCCTCGATGCGGCTGAGCGCATCCTGTACGCGGAAGGCGACCTCGTTGCGCCGGCCGGTCAGCTCGGACAGGCTCTCGAAGATGCCTTTGATGGCTTCGCGTTCGGCGGCGTCGCGTCGGCCCTGCCACACGGGCAGGTTGATGCCGAAGCTCAGCCACCACTGGTCGTCACCGGTCGCGGACGTCGCCGTGCCCCCGTCGTCCACGGCGTTGTAGGAAACCGCCGTGGTCAGGTCGGGCCAGCGGTCGAGCCGCGCGAGCCGAAGCCGCTGGCGGTACACGTCGATCTGTTGGCGGGTCCGACGCAGGTCCGGGTTGTCCAGCGACGCCCGGGCCAGCAGCGTGTCCAGCGAGAGTTCGAGCCCCTGGGGGTCAATGGTGCGGGGCAGGGGCAGTTCGGCGTCGATCGGGCGGTCCATCAGACGGTTGAGCATCGCCGTCGCCGCGTCCTGTTGCTGCCGGGCTTCGAGGCGTTGCGCTTCTAGTTCGGTGACCTCGACGGTGGCGCGCACGACTTCCTGCTGGGAGGCCTGGCCGGCTTCGTAGCGCGCCTCCGCTGCGCCGCGCAGACGCCGCAGCAGGTTCTCCTGCCGGTCGATCACCTCCAGCGTTCGTGCCGCGCGGTACCGCGCCCAGTACGCCCGGCGCACGTCGGACGCCACGCGGAGCCTCGTCCGCAACAGGTCCTCCGCGGCCATCGCCGCCTCGCCCTCGGCGATCCGCCCGCGCGCGGCCAGCTTGCCCGGCGTCGGCAGCTTCTGACTCAGCGTCGTCATCAGCTCGACCCGGCCCTCGGCCGTCTCGGCCATCTCACCGATCGGCGCCACGGTGAACATCGGGTCCTCGAGGCTCGTGACCTGCGGCACACGTTCGGACAGACGCTGGACCCGCAGCTCCGCTGCGCGAATCGACGGGTTACGACGCAGCGCCAGACGTACGTAGTCCTGCGGCCCCGGCTCTTCGGGCAGCTCGGCGCTGTCGTTGGCCGCCTCTGCCGGTGCCGTCCGGAGCGTTGCGTGTCGATGCGTCGGCTGGTCCGCGCCCAGCGACCATCGCGACGGCTCACCGTGAATCCAGTCGGCGTACGGGTGATCCGCAAAGGGAGAGGCGCAGCCGCCCACCACGGCCAGCACCGCACAGGTTGTCCCGGCCCGTATCAATCGCATCATGACGTGCTCCGGATCATGGCGTGACCTTTGTGTCCGACGACGCTTCGGCCGCCGCATCCAGCTTCTCGAAGATCCGCTGCGGGTTCTCCGCGAACGACGACAGACAACCGTCACAACAGAACCGCACCAGACGATTGGCGACCACCACGTTCACCGGCTCCCCCATGCTCCCGAGCGCCATGCCGGTCACCGGACACGCCGTGGCCGGATAGCTCGCCTTCTGGGCCTCGATCACGGCTCGGTCGAGCTTCTCGATCACCGGCCCCGGATTGGCAAGGAAGTCGGCCTCGCACCCGACGCAGCAGAACCGCACCAGCCGGTTGCGATAGACCACGTCCACGGGCTGACCCTCGTGGTCGACGGGTTCGTCAGAGACCGGGCAGGTGTCCAGCGGGTAACGCGGCTTCTGCTGCTCGATCATCCGCTGATCGATTCGGCGGAGGTAACCGCGGGTGTTGGCCTTGAACAGCTCGGCGTTCTCTTCGTTGACGAAGCGGATCTCGCGGCCGTCGTGCAGGAGCACGATGTGTTTGTCGTGCTCGGCGAGCGGCTCGCCGGTGACCGGGTCGTGCGGCAGGGCGTAGGGGTCGCCGGGCCAGGCGTCCCGGTCCGTCGTGTCTGGTGCCGAGGTCGGACGATGGTGGCGGTCTTCGTGAGCGACCGCGCCTGGAAGAATGGGGATACCACTGACCAGAAGGACAAGGGTCGCGGAAGCGAGAATGGTGTGGCATGTCGTGTTCAAACGCATGGTGCGTCTCCTGTATGAATGAAAACACAATGAAGAGCAACGTCGGTCAGGACTAATGAAGCCGGCGGGGCGTCGGGGGACCGTCATCGCCGCGCCGCTTCACGATCGCGGTGCCGACCGGGTAAACGGATAGGTGGTGCGCGTGCCAAACCGGCCGCGGCCAGCCCGTCGAGGGCGGTCAGCGGGCGAAGCGGATTGCGAGACCGGGTATCAAATCGTCAGGAGACAGGACAGGGCGCGCAGCGAATCCCCGTGGAAGTGATCGGGGCGTGCGGGCGTGGGCCAGCGCAGGGCCGACCTCTCGGCGGCGGGCGCGAACGCGACGGGCGTCGGCGGCAGCGCGGTGGCCGGCGCGTAACCGCCGTCGATCATGGCGATCGTGCCGCTTGAGGCCTCGTGCGGAACGGTCAGCGAGCAGGCATCGCACCCGGAGCAGGGCGCGGGGCTCGGCGTCGCGGGGATGGGCTCGTCGGGTTGAACGCCTTCGGTCCGACAACAGCCGTGCTTCGACGAGCTCTGGTCGTTCTTGGCCGGTGCCGCGACGAAATCAGCGGCGGCGGCCTCGGCGGGACCGCCACAGCAGCACGGCCGCAGCGGTAAGGCCGCGACCGTGGCTACCAGGAGGAGTCGAGTTAGCGGACCGAGCCAGCTCATGATGCTCGAACATTATACGGCGAGAAGGCCGTGCTTGTTCCCGTCTCGTGAGCTAATCGGCTGTTTGGCCGTGGTTGTCGAGCGGGCTGGGCCGCCACCGGCGCCGGGATCGGCTCAGGCCGGCCATCACCAGACCGCCTAGGTACAGTCCGGCGAGCACCGGTTCGGGTACGTCGAGCGCGGCACCGGCTCCGAAGTTGACCTGCCAGATGCCCAGGTCGAACGCGTCCACATCGCCGTCGCCGTCCGCGTCGCCATCGGCCGCCGCGGCCCCCTGCGCCAGGCCGAACCCGCTCTGCCAGATCCCCAGGTCGAACGCGTCCACGTCGCCATCGCCGTCGAAGTCACCCGGCACGGCGGTCCCCGTCGCGAGAAACTCGACGATCCAGGACGCCGCCGTCGCATTCAACGACTCGTCGAACCCCCCGCCGATGTTCTGGCTCAGGTCCGGGTCGAGGAAAAACCAGCTCCCCTCGGCCCCGGGCATGCCCCACTGCCAGAAGTGCACCGCGGGCAAATCCTCGGCCCGACCGTCCAGCGACTCGAGCAGGGCCTGAAACCCCATGCGCTGCTCGGCCGTGTCCACGAGCGAGGCGTTGGCGTTCTGTGTGATCGTGCGATCGAACGGTGAAAGCCCGTACTCCGTGAACACCACCGGCAGGCCGGCCCCGTTCTGACGCGCGTCGGCGAACGGCAGGATCTCCTGTTCGATCACGTCGGTCCACCGCTGGTGCAGCAGGTCGAGCAGCCCCTCGTCCGGATCCTCCGTGACGCCCGCCGCCTCACCTGCGCTGAGCACACGGAAGTACGCGTCGATCCCGAGAAAGTCGATCGCCGGGTTCTCCCAGATCGCGTGCGTCAGGTTCGCGTTCGTAAAGTGGTCCCAGTTGGCGGCGTAGCCGAGGGCGCCGTCGAACACGGCGTCCACCGAGTTGATCACCGCGCTCCAGCTCGTGTTGTGCCCGCTGTCGGCCGTGATCGCCTTCAGCTCGGTGCCGACGGTCAGCGCGTCGGCGCCGGTGTCTCGGGCGAGCTCGGCGACGTCCACCAGATAGCGGCGGTAGTCGGACCAGAAACGATCCGCGGCGTCGCTGCCCGGCGTTGGGTTGTACTGGCCACGCCAGAACGAAAACCCCTCCGGCTCGACGAAGGGGTTGAGCGTGACCCGCATGCCCAGCGACTTGGCGTGTTGCACCCCCGCGGCGATGTGCGCCAACTCCGGTCCCTGGCCCGACGACCCGGCGATCTCGCCCGTGCTCGTGTCCACGAACCGTACCGGGCTGATCGAAACCTCGCGAACGCCGTGGTCGTACAGGTCCTGCACGGCATCGGTCCACACGCTCTCACCGGTCGCGCCGAAGTTCCACCACGAGATCAGGTTGAACCCCACGCTCGGATCGACGCCCGGCTCGTAGCGCTGCGGCGCGGCGCGCGCTGGCGTCACAGCGCACGCCGCACCGAGCATCCACATCAGCAGCACGGTCACCCGCACGCCTCATCCTCCGCTTGAAAAACCACCCGACTCGTCAGGCGCGGCGCCGGCGGCCGACGACCATCAGAAGGCCCGCACCGATCATCGCCACGCTCGCCGGCTCCGGCACCGCGGCGCCGACGCCCGTGCCGAAGTTGATCTGCCAGATGCCCAGGTCGAACGCGTCCACGTCGCCGTCCATGTCGAAGTCCGCGCTCAAGCCTTCGCCGGTCTGGCCGAACTGCGTCTGCCACAGCCCGAGGTCGAACGCGTCCACGTCGCCGTCGCCGTCCGCGTCACCGGGCACACTGAACACCTCCGTGATCAACCGGATGTTGTCCAGGAACACCGGCCCGAGCATGTTCGTGTTGGTCGAGATGCCCATGCGCAGCACGTCGGTGCCGTCCGTAAACATGGTGAACTCGGGGTTGTTCGGGTCGGCGCCGGTGCCGGCGGCCATCAGCGCGCTGAGCCCGGTCTCGAACGTGAACACCTGCGGCTCCATCAGCGAGAAATCGATCACCCCGCCCGTGAACTGCTGGTCGCCCTGCCAGAACGCGCCGGAGGCGTCGTTGAGGAATATGTTGAAGCCATAGAAGGGGTCGGTCTCATCGCGATCCGGATCCATCGTCAGGAGGGACGGGTCGATGACCACGTCGAACGCGAGACGGGAGGGGCCTTCGAATTGCTCGGCGAACTCCTCAACCTCTTCAATGGTGGCGTTGACGATCGGGCGTTCATCGGTCGCGGCCAAATCATCGTTCTCGGGATCGGTGTTAAGGTAGAACTCGGTACCCCAACTGAAGGCGGTGTCGGCGTCGGTGCGGTTGATCTCGAGGGACTGCGACCCGTGCGACGCGAGGGCCGGGTTGGTGTTCAGCGCGTGGCTCGTGAAGCCCTGGAACGAAGGGCCCCAGTTCTCCAAGCCGGTCTCGAAGGAGAAGATGCGGTCTTCGACGACGATGGGCCGTGGCCCCGCCGGGGTCGCCTTCGCGAGGGTGGCGAAGGACGTGCCGTTGGACGGATCGAAGATCTGGATGCCGAAGCCACGCACGTCGTTGAGGTCGGGGATTCCCGCAAGGTCGAGTTCGACACGAGTGGGTGTATCGACGGAGACCTGCTGGATGTTGCCGTTGTTGGACTCGAAGAACCCCGTGTCGCCGGTGCGGAGAAACGTCTTGACGCCGAGGCCGAAGGTCTGCGGCTCGAAGATGATGTCGAATGCGCTGAACCCGGCGAGGTCGGTGAAGCTCGGGCTGTTGTTCTCGAGGACGACGCGACTGATGTCGTCGGTTCCGGGGGCGAAGTCCATGTCGTAGAGGACACCGTCGCCGTCGAGTGACGCGTCGAACAACGACCCGCCGCCTCCGAAGTCGACCGTGACGTCCATGACGTTGAGCAGGTCGTCCTGGGTGGGTGAGAACACCTGAGCCGTCGCGACCGGGGCGATGGCGAGACTCGCTCCCGACACGAGGGTCAGCATGAGTGGTGTGATGGTCTGCCGTTTCACTTCAACTCTCCTTTCACTCTCTCCTGGGTGGACGAACTTTCTTCTGAGCGTGGCCGCCGTACGGCGGAACGGGTTCATCGTTGCGGGTCATACAGGTAATGCCGGTTGGATTCGGCGCCGGGAAGGAACGTGTGCAGGTCGTTGACGTTCCTGAAAACGACGGATCCGTCACGGTACCCGATGCCGATCCCCTCGGGGGTCAGCCCCCGGCCGGCGCGATCCCAGAGCACCTCGCCGCGGCGCACGCCGAGGCGGATGCCGGTATCGACCGGCTGACCGTTCGCGCCGCCGTAACGGTTCAGCGCGTTGTGTCCCGGCAGGTGCGGCAGGTACGAGCCCCACTGCGACGTCATCACCGCGAACGCGCAGCTCGCGATCATCTCCGTGTCGGCCGCGTCTTCCAGCGTTCGCGGAAACTTGACGGTCTCATCCTCTTCGGATTCGGCCTGGAGGTCGCGTCCGTCAACGATGTTGGCGTAGAAGTTCCAGTTGAGCCAGATCTGATTCTCGCCACGATCGACAACCGAGGCGCGACGGTAATTCGGGTCCCGGGTCGAGATGTCTTCCTGAATCAGGATCGACTCGTAGGTGTTGCACCCCTCCAGTGAGACCAGCGGCAGGCCGTAGTCATCGGCGAGCTCGCGGGCCCAGAGGTAGCTGTTCCAGTCGAGCACGATGGCCGAGGCGCTGCCCGCGGTGGTCGATTCCGAGCGACCGGGGCTCTGGTTGATATAGGTCATGGCCATCGGGTAGACGCCGTCGTGGTCCACGGCCCAGCTCGTGTTGGCGAGGACGAACTGCCGGAGGTTGCTCAGGTCGGCGGCCCGCCGCGCGGAGTTCCTCGCCGCGCCCAGCGCGGGCAGGAGGATGCCGATCAACAGCGCGATGACGGAAATGACCACGAGCAGCTCGATGAGGGTGAAACCGTGGTGTCGGGTCGGTTGGCTCATGTGCGGGCTCCGATTCGCTGAGGCCATGCGTCGGGTCGGACGAGGTGTCAGACAGTCCATGGGCGGGCGATGGGTGATCAGCGGCTTAGCGGGTCGGTTTCGTGGCGTGCCATGCCTCTGGGAATACCCGGCCTGGGCCGCGCTTACAGGTCGCGATCGGGGTCATAGAGGTAGCCGTTCCCGGATGACTGGCCGCGGGGATAAAAACCGCTGGCGTCATCCATGTCCACCCACCGGGCCGAGCCGTCGATGTAGCCCATGTTCACGCCGTCGGGGCGGAGGTCTTTCGCAAGCCGGTTCAGACGGGTCAGGGGGATCTGGATCCTGACGTCGGAGCCGTCGAGTTTGTTGTTGCTGCCGTTGACGTGGGGGAACCAGGAGGACCAGCTTACGCCGTTGACGAAGGCGTGGCTGCAGGTGGCGATGGTCTGGTTCGTGGCGGCGGCGTCCTCGATGGAGCTGGGAAAGCGCACGTCCTCGTTGCGGATCGGGTCGCGCTGAATCGCCGGGTTGTTGGTCGGCTGGCCGTTGTCCGGCAGCCCGGCGTAGAACGTCCAATGGACCCACAGCTTGTTCTCGTTGACGTTGGCCTGGGGTGGATCGGTGATCGACTCGGTCGTGATGGGTGAGTAGCTGATGCACCCGAAGGCCTCGGCGGGCAGGCCGTAGTCCTTGTGCAGGGTCTGGGCGAGCAGCAGGTTGTACCAGCCGGTGATGGCGAAGTAGCCGGTGTCGAAAGACTCCGGCAGGTTCGTGGTCGGTTGGAAGTTCGAACCCGTGTACGGCAGGTCACCGCCGTTGTCGACGGCGAATGCGTAGTGAGCGAGGACGAACTGACGCAGGTTGCTCAGATCTTCGACGCGACCGGCCTGCGTGCGTGCCTTGCCCAGCGCGGGCAGCAGGATGGCGATCAACAGGCCGATGATCGAGATGACCACGAGCAGCTCGATGAGGGTGAAGGCTCGTGTGGTTCGCATGGTGACAGCTCCTTCTGAGACATCGCGTTCTGGGCGTGAACGGGGCCACGCCGTCGCGGGCGAATCGCCGGGGCCGGGGTCAACCGGCCGCGGCGCAGGTTCGGGTTATCCACTCACCGTCGGCGACGACGGACGGCGGCCAGTCCACCCAGCCCGAGCAGGGCGAGGGTCGCCGGCTCGGGGATAATCCGGATGTTGTCCACGTACGCCGTCGTCGTGCCGCGGCCCTCGTTGGTGTTCACGGCGATCGTCAGCCGGTAGAAGCTCGACTCCGTCGTCGTGCCCGCCAGGTTGCCGCTGTCCAGCGGGATCGAGATCGGGATCGTCACGTCCTGCTGACTGCCGATCCCCGCCAAACCGTCGACCTGCTTGAACCCCGCGTCGCTCTGAAGCGAGAACGAGATGTTCGCGAAGCTGGTCAGCGTGGGCAGGTCGTTGGCACGCCAGGTCAGATCGAAATCGATCGTCTTGCCGGCGGGGTCCGCCGCCGCGGCCGACAACGCCTGGTATACCGGATCATTCACGTCGCCCGAGACCCAGGACGCGTCCCAACTGAACCCGCCGCTGTCGTGCCCGAAGGCCAGCGAGCTCGAACCGTCGGTGGCGCCGATCGTGCTCAGCTCCACAAACTCCGTCCCGTTGCCGAACCCCGACGTGCCCCAGTTCTCCAAACCGTCCTCGAATGAGAACAGCAACTGGCCCTGGGCCGATCCGGCAGCCAGAACCAGGGACGCCAACGCGGTCATCGAAATGGTCAATCTCCGTCCTCTCATGACTTGGTCTCCTCCTATGGCAGACTTGGATAGACAGGTTCGGATAAGGAACGTGACGCTCGTTCCACGCGTTATCCGACCCTCCTGGTCAAATCCATCAGTTGTGCGGCTCTCCGCTCCTCCAGCGACGCGATCCCCCCGGCTCCGGCCGATCAGGCAATGTATCAGCTTCCGGACCGTGACGCCCGGCCGTCGACACCCTCGTTCGCGATTCAAACGCCTCACGGACATCCTGGTCAAACCCTGGCTCGAACGAGCCGCGAAAGATACGGATCAAACCGATCGATCACGCACGCTTGCTCTGAGTCGATGCGCTCTTGGTTAAAGGTGGGCGACAGCTCGCTTCTTCCTCTTCGATGCTGTATGAGACAACCTGCGCCGGCTGATCGTCACCCTCGGACTCGATGGCCTCGTGAAGCAGCTGCACCGCCACCTTGCCGACCTGGGCGAAAGGCACGCGCATGGTCGTGACCGGCAGGCCCGTCTGGTTGCGGATCAGGTCCGAGTTGAACGCGATCATCGAGAGGTCCTCCGGCAGCCGCAGCCCCAAGCCAATCGCGGCCATCCACACCGCCACCGCCTCGTGCTTCTCGTAACAAACCACGGCGGTGGGGCGATCGTCGCTCTGGAGCAGCTCCCGCGCGTGCGCCAGCGCTTCGCCGTAAACGAACCCGCCGCGCAGATGCGTGGTCACGGGCTCGAGGCCGGCCTCGGCCAGCGCGGCGTTGAAGCCGGCGTGCCGGTCGTGCACGCTGTAGTGCGTCCACTGCTCCCGGTCGTGGTAACTCACGAAGGCCAGCTTCCGATGCCCGAGCCGGATCAGGTGCTGGGTCGCTTTGCGCGCTCCCTCGAAGTCGTCGGGGTAGACGCAGTTTCGGTCCCGCTTGGCGTTCAGCCAGACGTACGGCACGTGGCTGGAATCGATCAGGTCCATCACGGCGTCGGTCAGGTCGAAGTCGTAGTCGATCAGCAGGCCGTCGACCGAGTACTCATTGAGCACCTGCGGGATCGCTTCGGGCTGCTCAAAGCCCTCCTGGGGCATCTCGCACATCATCAGGCGGGAGTTGATCGCGGCCAGCTCGGACTGAATGCCGTGGAGCAGCGGGATCTCGAAGACGTCGGCGCCCGGGTCGGAGCAACTGAGGAAGGCGACGGCGCCGAATCGTCCGCTGCGGACGGTGCGGGCGGCCTGGTTGGGCCGGTAGCCGTATTTGCGGGCCAAGCGTCGAACCCTTTCGCTGCGTCGCGCCACGGCGGGGCGGTTTTCCTTGTTCTTCCCGTTGAGAATGCGCGAGACCGTCCCGATGGACACCCCGGCCTCTTTGGCGATCTGTGCGATGGTGGCGGGCATCGAAAGGAGGCTCCGAGACGCGGCTCAAACGCAAAGAAACGTTTGCACTTGGAAACGATTGCAAGTATAAAGGGGTCCCGTCGGCCTTGTCAAGGCCCCGTGACGAAGCGCTGGCGAAAAAATCCGGTCCCGTGAGCCGCCACACCATGTGCCCTTGCTCAGATCAACCCTTAACTCGTTGCAGGATCGACCGATGCAGTCACTCTCCCTCGTCGCGTCCATCACCATGACGTCGCTCATGCCCGCCACGCTCCTCGCGGCGACACCGGCCAAGACCGGTGCTGAACGGGCATTCACGCCGCCCCGGCCGCTCCCGCTTCTCGCCGGCTTCCGACAGGGCGATGCCCACCGGTGGGCGCCCGTCGCGATCCTCGACGACCCCGCCGCCGCGGGACATTCCAACTGGGCCCGACACGAGGTGCGGACCGCGATCACGAACGCCGATGGCCTCCGCGCCGACGTGATGTGGCGTCAAACGCCCATGTCCAAGGGGGCCCAGGTCTCCGTTCGTCTCGAGTTTGAACAGCCGTGGTCGCGTGACGAGCTGTGGCTCGAACCGCGCAAGACGTTCCGGTGAGGGGATGAGCGCGACGACGATCGACGGGACTGGGTGGCCGCGTCCATCGACACCTGGCAGGGCGGCACGTTTCGCGATCCCGGCGAGGACGCGACCGACCTGCTCCACGCCCAGGGCGCCGCCTGGCTGGCGATCCGGTCGTCCGAGACCGGCTACGTGGTGATCACCCCCCAGACTCCCGAGGCCACCCCGCTGCGCGTCGCCGATGAACGTGATGCGAGGTCCGGCTTCGTGGCGGGCTGGCGGATCGCCGAGGCGTCGGCCGTGGACGGTCGCGACGCCGTCGAAGCGACGTTCCAGCTCGAGCGTGTGTCGTACCTGGAGATGTTGCGACGGCGGGACGCGGCCCTGGCGGACCGTGACCGGTTCCGCGCCGCCATGCGAAGTGACGGGCCGGCGCGGGTCACGAGCGTCCGCGTGCCGAGCGAGGCGACGCCGGTGTACGGCGAGGCGGAGCTGGCCATCGAGTGCGACGGTGAATGGGTGAACCCGTTCGATCCCGCGGACGTGCAGGTGGACGCGGTGATCCGCACGCCCAGCGGTCGGGAGCTGCGGGTGCCGGGCTTTTACCTGCGGGACTTCAGCCGTGCCCGGGTCGAGGGCCGCGAGGTGCTCGAGCCGACGGGTGTTGAGGGCTGGCGTGTGCGGTTCGCGCCGACGGAGCCGGGCCGCCACGTCGGGCGCATCGTGCTGGATGACGGCGAAAGCCGGGCCGAGAGCGAGCCTTTCGAGGTCCACGCCGTCGCGTCGGATGCCCCCGGGTTTGTGCGGATCAGTGATGACAACCCGCTCTATTTCGCGTTGGAGAACGGTGAGCTGTTCTTTCCGATCGGGTTGAACGTGGGCTGGTCGAGCCGGGGCGGCACGTACGAGTACGACCACTACCTGGAGCGGATCGCGTCGCACGGGGGCAACTTCGTGCGTGTCTGGCTCGGCCCGACGTTCCACAACATGTCGCTGGAGGTGATGCCGAGCGAGGCGAGTGAGGTGAGCGACGCCGGGCTGGGGTGGATCGATCTCGAAGCCGCGTGGCGGGTCGACCATCTGCTGCGTGAGGCGGCGCGGCGCGGCATCCGGGTGATGCCGGCGATCGAGTCGTTCAGCGGTTTTCGGGACTCCGGCCCGCCGCGAAACTGGCCCGAGTCGCCCTACAACATCCGGCATGGCGGCCCGCTCGCCGACACGTTCCGCTTCCTGACCGATCCGAGCGCCAAAGAGCTGTTCAAGCGACGCCTGCGCTACATCGTCGCGCGCTGGGGCCACAGCACCGCGATTCATGCCTGGGAGTTGTGGAACGAGGCCAACGGGATCGACGGCTACGACAGCGCGGCTTCCGCGTCCTGGCATCGGGAGATGGCGGCCTACCTCAAGTCGCTCGACCCCTACGGCCACCCCGTGACGACCAGCTTCTGGATTCATGAAGGCGACGAGGCCGTCGATTCCCTGCCCGAGATCGACTTCGTTCAGACGCACCACTACGGCGCGCAGGACCTGTCGGAGGTGGTCACGCGCTACACTCGGCGGAAGATCGAGAAGTACGGCAAGCCGCACCTGTTCGGCGAGTTCGGCATCAGCACGTCCGGGCGGGGCGCGAGCGTCGATCCCGTCGGCGTGCACATGCACAACGCGATGTGGGCGAGCCTGATGGCGGGCTCCGCGGGCGGCGCGATGATCTGGTGGTGGGACAGCTACGTGGACCCGAACGGCCTGTATCGCCTGTTCGATCCGCTGGCGCGATTCGTCGACGGCCTGCCTTTGCATCGCGTCGGGATGCAGCCCATCGAGAGCGCTGCGTTCGAGTACGTCGCGCCGCCGCGCACCCCGCGACGGGCGACCGTGTTGATCGAGGGGCACGGCGCGCAGTGGCAGAAGCACCCGATGAACGAGCCGCGCACGTTCACGATCCATCCGGACGGCTCGGTCTCGGACGCCGAGCTGCTCTCGAGCTTTCTCCACGGCACGGGCAATCACCCGGAATGGACGAACCCGCAGACCTTCGACGTGACTTTCGATCGGCCGGGCGAGTTCGTCGTCCGCGTGCTGGGGGTCTCCGGTCACGGCGGGGCGAACCTGCGCGTCGAGCTGGACGGCCAGGTTGTGCTCGAGCGCACCTTCCCTGACGAGAACAGCGACTCGACGCAGACCATTCATCGCTACGACGGCGACTACGCGGTACACGTGCCGGCCGGGCGGCATCGCATCCGCGTGTCGAACGACGGGGCGGACTGGATCGAGCTGGCGTACGAGCTGCCGGACTTCATCGGCGAGGACCGAGCGCCGCTGACGCTCACCGGCCTGTGGCGTGCCGACGCGCCCGAGGGCGAGCTGGCGGCGATCTGGCGCGTGCGCGACCGCGCGTTCACGTGGTCGCGGCGTGAGCTGGGCGATATCCCGGCGGCCGTCGACCCGACGCGCCTGACGCTCTCCGGGTTCGAGCAGGGGAATTACCACATCGAATGGTGGGATACCGCTGACGGGCGTGTCGTGGGCGAGCAGATCGTTGCCGCAACGGGGGACGGGCTGACCCTGCGGGTGCCGATGATCCACGACGACCTGGCGGCGAAGCTGTTTCGCGTGTCGCCGGGCACGACGCCGACCGCCACGGGCGTCGTGGCCCAAGCGATGACGAGTGCAGGGGCGGGCTCCCCGCCCACCCGCGCGTCGGACTCGCTCGCCCAACAGGCTCGGCGCATGCTGCACGAGGACATGCTGGCGCACTGGTACCCCGCGTCGATCGACTACGAGCACGGCGGGTTTCATCAGAACCTCGGCCGAGACTGGACGGTCCTGCCGGATGAGGACCGCTTCCTCGTGTACCAGGCGCGGATGACGTGGGTGGCGGCGAAGGCGGCGGCGATCGACCCGCGGCGGCGCGAGATGTACCTCCAGGCGGCGCGGCACGGGCTGGTCGCCCTGCGCGACGTGCTTCGGGACGCCGAGCACGGCGGGCTGTTCTTTGCGACCGACCTGGACGGCCGCCCGACCACCGAGTACGGCACGGACAAGCACGCCTACGGCATCGCGTTCGCCATCTACGCCGCCGCCGCCGTCCACGAGGCCACCGGTGACGACGAGCCGCTCGAGCTGGCCAAGCAATGGTTCGCCTGGCTCGATCGGCACGCACACGATCCCGAGCACGGCGGCTACTTCGAGTCGCTCGATCGTGCGGGCACGCCCCGACCGGCGCCGCCGTCGGATGCGCGACACAGCGAAGAGACGCCGATCCTCGACGCGATCGGCCACCCCTTCGGCTACAAGTCGATGAACGGGCACATCCACCTGCTCGAGGCCTTCGCCGAGCTGTACCACGTCTGGCCCGACGCGACCCTGCGCGATCGCCTGGAGGAGCTGCTCACGATCGTTCGCGATCGCATCGCGGTCGAGCCGGGCTGCCTGAACCTGCTGTTCACGCCGGATTGGCGAGCGCTGCCGATGCACGACTCGTTTGGTCACGACGTCGAGACGGCGTACCTGCTCGTCGAAGCGGCGACGGCGCTAGGCATGCCGGACGATCCCGTCACCTGGCGACGCGCGCGACAGCTGATCGACCATGCGCTGGTGGCGGGATGGGACCGCGAATACGGCGGATTCTTCGAGCGCGGTCAGGCCTTCGGCGACCCGTTCGACACCTCCAAGGTCTGGTGGACCCAGGCCGAGGGACTCAACGCGCTGCTGCTGATGCATGAGCGGTTCGGCGGCGAGACGCCGCGGTACTGGCACGCGTTCGGGCGGCAATGGGACTTCATCGTGCAGCACCAGGTCGACGACCTGCACGGCGGGTGGTACGCTCATTTAACCCGTGACGGACGGGTGCTTCACGGCCGGGAAAAGGCCACGAGGTGGAAGGCGGCGTATCACACCGTTCGCGCCGTGATGAACGTCGCCGAGACACTTGACAGGCTCGAGCCACCCGGTGGGGAGCCACCCGATCCGCCCGAATCCGACTGAACTGTTTGATACGGAGAAGCGACGCGATGGCAGACAGCGCCACACTGACGCGACGGGAGAAGACAGGCGTTCCCAACATGCCGTGGGAGGATCGGCCGGCCGGCTGCGAAGACGTGGTCTGGCGGTACTCGGCCAACCCGATCATTCCCCGCGACGCGATCCCCTGCGCCAACAGCATCTTCAACAGCGCCGTCGTCCCGTTCGAGGGGCGGTTCGCCGGTGTCTTTCGCGCCGACGACAGGCGTCGGCTCATGCGCCTGCACGCCGGCCACAGCGACAACGCCATCGACTGGAGGCTCGATCCCGAACCGATCCGATTCGAGTGCGACGACCCCGAGGTCGGCCGGTTCGTGTACGGTTACGACCCCCGCGTCTGCTGGATCGAGGACCGCTACTACGTCACGTGGTGCAACGGCTATCACGGGCCGACCATCGGCGTGGCCTGGACCCGCGACTTCAAACGGTTCGACCAGCTCGAGAACGCCTTCCTGCCGTTCAACCGCAACGGCGTGCTGTTCCCGCGCAAGATCAACGGCCAGTACGTGATGCTCAGCCGCCCGAGCGACAACGGCCACACGCCCTTCGGCGACATCTTCCTCAGCCACAGCCCGGACATGATCCACTGGGGCCGACACCGCCACGTCATGTCGCCGCAGCAACCCTGGGAGCGGACCAAGATCGGCGCCGGGCCCACGCCGATCGAGACCGAGCAGGGCTGGCTGATCTTCCATCACGGCGTGCTGACCTCCTGCAACGGGTACGTCTACAGCTTCGGGGCGGCCCTGCTCGACCTCGACGAGCCGTGGAAGGTGATCCGCCGCGGTGCGCCATACCTGCTTTCGCCACAGCGCGAGTACGAGTGCGTCGGTGACGTCCCGAACGTCGCGTTTCCGTGTGCGGCGCTGCACGATGAGCCGACCGGGCGGCTGGCGATCTACTACGGCGGGGCGGACACGGTGACGTGTTTGGCGTTCACGACCGTCGGTGACGTGCTCACGTTCCTGAAGGACAACGCCGCCTGACCCGGCCGCCGACGCGTCGCGACGCGGCCCGGCGGCGGTGCCCGGGTACAATCCGGGCGTGGCGCAGCGACCGTGCATCCTGCACGTGGACATGGACGCGTTCTTCGCGGCGATCGAACAGCTCGACCGCCCGGAGCTGCGCGGCCGGCCCGTGCTCGTCGGCCACGACGGGCCCCGCGGCGTCGTCACCACCGCTTCGTATGAGGCTCGACCGTTCGGCTGCCACTCGGCCCAGCCCATGGCGGTCGCCCAGCGGCTCTGTCCGCACGCGGTAATCGTGCCCGTCCGGGGTGAGCGATACCGCCGGGTCTCGCGGCAGGTCTTCGAGCTGCTCGAAACCGCCACGCCCGTGGTGGAACCGCTGAGCATCGACGAGGCTTTCCTCGACGTAACCGGCTGTCCCGGCGACGGCGAGACGATCGCCCGACGGCTGAAGCGGCGCATCCTCGAAACAACGGGTTTGACCGCGTCGATCGGCGTGGCGGGCAACAAGTTCCTCGCCAAGCTCGCCTCCGACCTGGACAAGCCCGACGGGCTGACGGTGATCAGCGACGAGCGGATCGACGAGGTGCTCCTGCCCTTGCCCGTCGGAGCTATCTGGGGACTGGGCGGCAAGGCGGCCGCGCGGCTGGAGCGCGAGGGCGTTCGGACGATCGGCGACCTGCGCCGGCTCAGCGAGGCCCAGTTGCGCCGGCGCTTCGGCGCGATGGGCGAGCGGTTCTATCGCCTGGCCCGGGGTCTCGACGATCGATCCGTCACGCCCGACCACCGCGCCAAGTCGATCGGTCACGAGCAGACATTCGGGCAGGACCTGGTCGATCCGTCCGCGGTCCGGGCCGTCTTGCTCGAGCAGGTCGAGCAGGTGGCGAGGCGGCTGCGGCGGCAGGGGTTGGCGGCGCGTGCCGTGACGCTCAAGGTCCGATTCGGCGAGTTCGAAACAATCACGCGTGCGACCACGTTACCCCGACCGACGGACGTGACCGCAGAGCTGTGGCGGGCGGCGGCGGAGCTGTTCGACCGCTGGGCGGCCGCGGGTTTTCGGCCGGTGCGGCTGATCGGCGTGCAGGCCGGTCGTCTTGGCCGCGGTGAGGACCAGCTCGCGCTGTTTGCTCAGCCCGGACGCGAGCGGCAGCGTCGGCTGGATGCGGCGCTGGATGGCATCACAGCCCGGTTCGGCAAGCGTGCCGTTCATCGCGGCACGCGTATTCAGCGCGAGGCGGAACGGTGAGACATCGGATCACGAAGCCGAGTCTGCTGGTGGTCACGCTGCTCGTGGCGCAACTGGTGATGCTGCTGGGCGGGGTCTTCTGGTTCGGGCAGTGGATCGAGGGGCGGCTGGCGTCGATGGTGCGGGAACGGATCCTCGAGGCGAACCGGCAGTTCGCGGTGCAGATCAGCCGGCTGATCGAGCAGATGGAGCTCGATGGCGTGCGTGTGGGCTCCCCGGGGTGGGAGAGGCTGCAGCGACTGGTGGAGCAGACGACGCTGCCGAACGGCGGATTTCTCTGCGTGATCGACGAGGCGTCGACGCGGGTGTTGTGTCATCCAGGCCTGGCGCAGGACCCGGAGCTGGCGAACCGGGCGCTGGGCGATCTGATCGTCCGTCACGACGGTCGGCGAACGACGCTGCGTGAGCTCGGCGCAGCGGGGACGGCGGTCGACGCGGGCTGGATCAGGCTCGATGATGGCACCGAGCTGCTGACCGTGCGGCGGATCCCGAGCCTGGGCGTTCAGTTGCTGGTTCATCAGCCGGAGGCGGGGATGCGCGCGGCCGTGGGTCAGTACGCGTTCTGGGTCCGGGCGGTGGGTGCGGTGGTGACGGTCGTGCTCGTGGCGTTCACGGCGGCGATCAGCTACGGGATCATCCGGCAGTACAACAACCGGCTGGCGACGATCAACGCCGAGCTGGAACGCAAGGTCGAGCAGCGGACGCGCTCGCTGGTCCAGAGCCGCGAGGCGGTGATCTTCGGGCTGGCGATGCTCGCCGAGTCCCGCGACGGCGAGACGGGTGAGCACCTCGACCGCATCCGCCGGTACGTCCGCCTGCTCGGTCGGGAGGTGGCGCGTCGCGATCCGTCGCTCGACGGCGAGTGGCTCAACACGCTGGTGACCACCTCCGCGCTGCACGACATCGGCAAGGTCGGCGTGCCCGACGCGGTGCTGCACAAGCCCGACAAGCTCACCGAGCAGGAGCGGCGGATCATTGAGAAACACCCGTTCATCGGTGGCGACACGCTGCTGGAGCTCAAGCGCCGCTGGGGCGAGGAGGACCTGTTCCTCGTCACCGCGAGCCAGATCTGCCTGGGCCACCACGAGCGGTGGGACGGCACGGGCTACCCGTTCGGCCTGGCCGGCGAAAACATCCCGCTGCCGGCCCGGATCGTCGCCCTGGCCGACGTGTACGACGCCCTGACCAGCCAGCGACGCTACAAGGACGCGATGACGCACGAACGCGTCCGACAGATGATCGTCGAGGCCTCGGGCACGCAGTTCGACCCGGCGGTCGTCGAAGCCTTCCTGGCCGTGGAGGACGAGTTTCGCCGCGTGGCCACCGATGCCGATAACGGCAAGTCATGGTTGCCGCCGCGCGAGCAGCCCACCACCGTCGCCATGGAATAGCCGCGGTCTGATATGCCGCGACTTGCCCGGCGTCAGAACAATCGCGCTCAAGCTCACGATCCGCATCACCGATGCAGGCGATACGGCCATTCCGGCCGGACCGAGACGATCCCTTGCGCCGCAGCCGCTCCAACCCGGTCGTGCCCGACACGTCGCCGCGCGATCCGTTCGCCGAGCTGCGCGAGCGGGCGTGTGCTGGCCAACTCGCTGCGGTCGAGCTGGAGCTGCAGGAATGGGCCATGCAGCCGCACGCGCCGGCGGCGGCGCGGGCGCTGCTCGCGACGCTGCTGGCCCGACGCGGTGAGCTCGAGCACGCGGCCGAGGTCCTGGATCACGCCGCCCGACACGCCGTCTCCGCCACCGATCCGGCCGAGCTGCGCACCCGCGCGTGTCTGGCGATCCTGCGCGGCGAGGAGGACCTGACCGCCGACGCCCTCGCCTCGCTCCGCGCGCTGTGGAGCCAGCACGATCCGATCGCCCTCTGGCTGGACGTGCTGGACGGGCGGGTCCATCCGTCGGGCGTGGACCTGCACCCCGCGGCGGTGCGGCGGTTCGCCGAGGCGCTCCGCGAGGCGACGGAGCTGATCCCCACGCTGGTCGCCGCCGAGACATACGAGCCCGAGTCCGAGTCGATCGAGCTGCTGCGACGGGCGATCGCGCGGGTGGCGGCGGTGACGGTCGAGACCGACACGCTGCTGATCTGCTGCGAGGCGTTGTCGCAGTTGGCGCTGCTGAGCGGCGAAGCGAGCGACGCGCGGCGGTGGGCCGTGCGCGGTCTGTCGCTGAACCCGTACTCGGCGACGTTGGCCCTGCGGCTGGTCCGCGCGAACGAGCTGGACCGGGACGTCCGGCCTGATGAGCTGACGATGAGCACGTTGAGCCGGGTAGCGGCGCGGTTTCCGACCTACCCCGACGTGCGTGCGGCGATGCTGCGGCAGCGGGCGCAGCGGGAGGCCGCGGCATGAGCGATCAGCTTCAACCGCGCGAGGGTACGGCCCGCGATCACGAGCGGTCGCTCGAGCGTGCGCGCCGGCTGGCAGCCGACGGACGGCTGCGGGACGCGGAGGATGCGTACGCGGCGATGCTCTCGGGCGAGCCTGACGACGCGAGGGTCTGGCTCGAAGCCGGCCGCCTGGCGGACGAGCTCGGCGAAACGGCACGGGCGTGCGAGCGTCTCACCGCCGCGGTGGCACGGTCGCGCACCGCCGAGCAACGCGCGTCGGCGTGGCACGGGCTGGCGATCGCGCTGATGCACGCCGATCGGCCTGACAAGGCCGCCCGTGCCTGGCGTCGCGCGGCGGGGCAGGCGACGGTGCCCCGCCACCGAGTCACGGCGTGGGTCGGGCTCGCGGCGTGCGCGGTGGCGTGCGGGCGACCATGCCTTGCCCGACAGGCGCGTCGCCGTGCCCTGCAGGACGACGACTTCGGGTTCCGGCAGACCTTCGCCGACGCCTGGCTGCACCTGTGGCCGCTGACCTGGACCTGCGCGGCCGACACGCCGGGCTCTGGCGCCTGTCGCGCGCGTGGCTCGGGTCGCGATCCGCTGACGGACGCGATGCGTCGAGCCGAGGCCAAGTTGCGGCGCGCCGTTGAACGCCACCCGCAGCGTGCCGACGCTCAGTTCCACCTCGCCAACGCCTGCGCTGCCCTGAACCAGACGGATCGGGCCGCCACGGCGATCGGCCACGCGCTGCGCATCAACCCCAACTACGCCGCCGCGCAGCGCCTGGCCGATCGACTGAACGCGCCCGCAGCCTGAGCGCAGCGAGCAAGCGGTGCTCCCTACGCCGCCGGATAGTCCGACGGGTCCCAACGAAAGTCCACGCCCTTGTCCTTGTGGTAGGTCTTCGCCGCCAGACGGACGCACGCCCAGCAGACGACCGCGTTCTCGTTCAGGCCGGGCGACGGCGCCGCACCCTCCCGCCGCCAGGCGCGCGTCGGTGGCTCGTGCCGTTGCAGGCACACGACGCAATCGAACGGCTGCTCGCTCGGCCGCGCCTCCTCCAGCGCCCGACCGACCTGCTCCA
>CAYSIX010000002.1:26271-47975 GCA_964431205.1 uncultured Phycisphaeraceae bacterium | reverse complement strand
ACGTCCAGCACCCGAAGCGGCCGGCCCGAACCCGCCGACCTCGCCGCCGACCCGCAACCGCCCGCGCCCCGCGCCAGCCGTCGCGCCAGCCGCGGCACCACCCCGCTGATCGCGTTGATCCGCGCCAGGCCACGCAACGCCTGAGCGTGCGCCGCCGGGTTCAGCCCCGGCCGGTCCATCACCTCCCCTTCCACCCGCCGACCCGGAAACACCAGCCCGTCCGACATCGTGCCACGCTCCGTCCGCCCATGCCCCGCGCCGCCGCATCGTAACCCGACCCCGTCCGTCCGACCGACCAACTCCCTCGGCCGACCCCGAGGGGCACTTCGTGCCACCCGCCAAGCGGCGTCCGCCCTCCCACGGCCACCTTCCGCGCGGGTCGGCAAACTGGTCTCGAACTGGTCGGGAAACTGGTCCGCTTTCGAAGGCGCGCTTGTCCAAACGTGACCAGTTGGGGATACGTGGCCGCTGAGCCAGTGACCGGTTCCGGATCGACATGCATCCTTGAGCCTTGTGCATTCCGCCTTGTGCATTGTTCTCACCGCATGCGGCGGCGCCGGGTCGCGTCGGCCGGTTCGATCAGCCCCAGGCGTGTCAGCTCCGCCAGGGCGTTGCGCACCGCTGTGCGGCCGACCTCCAGCTTCCGGGCCAGGTCCCGCTCCGAGGGCAGCTCATCGCCCGATCGCAACGCCCCCTGCTGCGCCGCCGTGCGCACCCAACGCAGCACCCGACCGCGCCCGCCGCCTCGTCGCGGCCGAATCACCACCCGCGACCACGGGTCCGCCGCGCGCCGCGCCGCCGTCCCCGTCTCGTCGTGCCCCGGCGCCATCAGACGCCTCAACTCCCTGAGCTGTCCCTCCACGTCGTACCACCTGGCCATGGCCAGCCCCTTTCGATTCGGCCGCGACCGCCTTGTCCGACGGCCCGCGGCGACACCGTAGCGGGCGCGTCCGCACGCGCCCTTCATAGGAGGGCGAACCGGCGGCTTTGTGCGCACGAACGCGGCGTGGGCGCGTGTCCTGCGACAAGAACTGACGCGTTTTCAGTGACTTAGCGAGGTCACCGATCGGTCCGGAATCGAAAGCGCCACGCTATACTCTGTGTGGAGCATGTAAGCCAGGGACAGGAGCCATGTCACCGACCGAGATCCGTAACGACATCAAGCGGGCCGTGGACGAGCTTTCGGATCGGCGTCTGCTTGTGGCAGCCGACTTTCTGCGCTACCTGCGGGACCTGGAGTGCGAAGAGGCGACGACGGAGCTGCTGAGCGATCCGGGGCTGGCCGAGCGGGTCCGCGCCGCCGAGCGGGCGATCGACGCCGGCGAGACGGTGAGCTGGCGAGAGGTCCGGGATGACGTATGAGGTTCGGCTGACCCGGGCGGCACGAACTGAATATGAACGGGCCGACCGTTCGCTGGCCCGGAAACTCGCCCGTTGCTTTGAGCAGTTGGAACGGGATCCTCAATCCCACCCGAACGCGAGGCCGTTGAGGCACGGGCTGGCGGGCTATTGGCGGTATCGCGTGGGTGACTGGCGCGTGATCTACCGGATCGAGCAGAGCGCCCGCGTCGTGTACGTGATTGAGATCGTGCATCGCGGGCGAGCGTACTGAGCCGCCTCGGTACTTCGAGCGCTGCGCCAGACGCAATTGCCGGTGGCCGGTGAGCACACGCTGCCCAGATCGCGGCGGCACAATGGAAGGGGCGGAGCGACCCACCTGTCAGCGGCGCCAGCAGCCGACCTACATGGGCTTGCCTTCGATGGTCGCGTCGTAGACGGCCAGGAGCTTCTCCTTGTCGAAGATCATCTCCTGTCGTGAGAGGCCGACGATGTCGTAGGCCTGGGTCAGCTCGATGGCGTCGACGGGGCAGGCCTCCTCGCACATGCCGCAGAAGATGCAGCGCAGCTCGTCGAGGTCGAACTTGATGGGGTACTTCTCGCGGTCGTCCCAGGGGGCCTCGGCGCCCTCGATGTGGATGCAGTGAGCGGGGCAGGCGGTCGAGCACATGAAGCAGGCGACGCACTTGACCCGGCCGTCCTCGTCGCGGTTGAGCCGGTGCACGCCGCGGAAGTTGCCCACGTGCTGGCCGCCTTCCTCGACGGGCTTGTGCTCGCGGCGTTCTTCGGGGTACTGGAGGCTCTTGCGGCGTCGGCCGCCGCCGATGGTGCCGGCCATGTGCTTGAGCGTGGTGCCCAGGCCCTTGAAGACCTCGGGCAGGTAGAACGACTCGGCGGGCCCCATGGGGGGCAGGTCGACGACGACGATGTCCTGTTCAGCGATCGGCATAGCGGGGGATTATAGCGGCGGGTGCCCGGGGCGTCGTGCCGTGGGCGGGGCGGTTGGCCGGCTCAGTCCTGTTTCCAGTAGGCGGGCAGGAGCAGGGCGAGGATGGCGTAGACCTCGAGCCGGCCGAGGGCCATGAGCACGGACATGAGCACGAGGCTCTCGTGTGAGAACCAGCCGTAGTTCTGGGTGGCGCCGACGCCGCGGAGGCCGGGCCCGACGTTGCAGAGGGTGGAGATGCTGGCGCTCAGGAAGTCGAGGTTGCCGCCGCGGCCTTCGAGCAGGCCGATGCCGGCGGCGCCGACGCCGAACAGGCCGATCATGGTCAGGAAGTAGGTCATGGCGCCGAGCTTCATGTCGTTGTCGACGACGCCGCCGCCGACGCGCAGGGGTCGGACGACCTGGGGTCGGAAGGCGTGCTCGAGGGAGCCGATGATGACCTTGAGGGCGATCCAGAAGCGGATGACCTTGATGCCGCCGGCGGTGGAGCCGGCGCAGCCGCCGACGAACATGAGCCCGACCAGGAGGGTTCGGCTGAGGAAGGGCCAGGGGTCGTAGTCGGCGGTGACGAAGCCGGTGCCGGTGTGCAGGGCGACGGTCTGAAAGGTGGCGTAGCGCAGGGCCTGGCCGACGGTGGCGTCGAGGGTGTCGCCGGCGGTGGTGACGATGCGCGTGCCCATGAGGTTGGCGGCGACGACCAGCAGGACGATGACCTTCAGGCCCAGGTAAACGCGCAGCTCGACGTCGCGCCAGACGTTGCGGTACCGGCCGCGGGTCAGCTCGAAGAAGAGGGTGAAGCTGACGCCGGCCAGGAGCATGAACACGATGCAGACCAGGTCGATGGCGACCGAATCGAAATGGCCGATGCTGGCGTCGCGGGTGCTGAGCCCGCCGGTGGAGACCATGGAGAAGCTGTGGCAGACGCTGTCGAACCAGCTCATGCCGGCCAGGCGGAGGCAGAGGACGGCGGCGAGGGTCATGACCAGGTAGATCATCCAGAGCACGCGTGCGGTTTCGGTGATGCGTGGTCGGACGCCGCTCTTTTTGGGCCCTGGGGTCTCGAGCTGGAATAGGCGTTTGCCGCCGATGCCGAGGGTGGGCAGGACGGCGACGAAGAGCACGACGATGCCCAGGCCGCCGAGCCAGTGGGTGGTGGCGCGCCACAGCAGCAGGCCGGCGGGGACGGCGTCGATGTCGGCAAGGACGGTGGCGCCGGTGGTGGTCAGGCCGCTCATGGCCTCGAAGTAGCAGCTCGCGAAGGCGAGGAACGGGTGGTCGTGACGGACGACGAGCGGGGCGGGCGTGAGGCGGACGGGGCCCTCGGCGTCGAGCGTCGCGGGCTGGCTCGCGGCCGGTACGACGGTTTCACCCGGAAAGTGGCCCTCGTGCAGGTGGGCCCAGAAGAAAAACGGCGTGGCGGACAGCGCCGCGCCGACGAACCAGCTCAGCGCGACCAGGAGCAGGGCCTCGCGTCGGCCGAGCTGCTCGATGTGCCCCCGCCGACCGGCCAGCCACATGACCCCGCCGACCGCCCCGCCCAGCACCGCCGCGATCACCAGCGACAGGATCGCGAGGAACTCCTCCGTGTCCCCGCGCATCAGCAGCCACGCCGCCCACGCCGTCACCAGCAGCATGCACCCGCTGAGCACGACCAGCAGCAGACCGAGTTGCCCCAGCACGTAGCGGAAGTTCATGGCCGTGTCTGTCCCCTGTCGCGCCGGTCGACCGGCGGGCCGCCTCACGCGACGCGCCGCCGCCCCCTCAGCCCCCGAACAGCTTGCGCAGCCCCTTGCGGATCTCTGCCGGGCCGATCACCACCAGCGAGTCGCCCGCTTCGATCGTGCTCTCGGCGCCGGGCACGAACACCTCGCCTGGCCCACGCTGGATCGCCACGACGATGCATCGCGAGGGGAAGGTCAGCTCCCGCAGCGGCTTGCCGATCACCGCGCCGGCCGACGGCGTCACCGTCACCTCGAACACGTCGGCGATGCCCTCGGCCAGCGACGCCAACTGCCGGACGTGCCCCGTCATCAGCAGCCGCGTGATCTCCGTCACCGCCGTCACCCGCGGGCTGAACGCCTTGTCGATCCCCACGTAGTCGAGCAGGTGCAGGTACGTGCCGCGCTGAAGCACGGCGATGGCCGTGGTCGCGCCCATCGCCTTGGCACGCGCCGCCGCGAGGATGTTGCGCTCGTCGTCGTCGGTCAGCGCCACGAACGCGTCGACCTGGTCGACCCGCTCCTCCTTGAGCACGTCGCCGTGGATCGCGTCGCCGTGGATGACCGTCACCCACTCCAGCTTCTCCGACAGCTCGATGGCGCGGGCCTCGTTGGCCTCGAAGAGGCGCACGGAGAAGCCGCGGTCGCGCAGCGTGCGGCAGAGCCAGACGCCCTGGCCGGTCCCGCCGAGAATCATGACGCGGCGGAGCTTGTCGGTCTCGTTGTGAAACAGCCGACGGGCCTTCTCGAAGTAGCTGGACTCACCGACGAGGGTGACCACGTCGTCGGGCTGGAGGACGGACTCGGCCTCGGGGAGGAAGGCGCGGCCGGCGCGTTCGATCGCCGCCAGGCGCGCCGGGCCGGGCAGCTTCAGCTCGCGCAGGGGCACGCCGACGGCCGGGGCGCCCTTGCTGACCGGAAGCTGCTGCAGCTCGATCTTGCCCTGGGCGAAGCGTTCGATGGCCAGGGCGCCGGGGCTGCGCAGGGCCGCGGCGATCGCCAGGGCGGTGCTGTACTCGGGGCAGACCAGGTGGTCGATCCGCAGGTGACCGGCGTAGTCGAACTTCTTTCGCTCGAAGTAGGCCGAGTGATGCACCCGTGCGATGCACAGCCGGGCGCCCAGGCCCTTGGCGACCGAGGCGGACAGGAGGTTGACCTCGTCGACGTTGGTCGCGGCGATGAACAGGTCGGCGTCGGCGATGCCGACCTCGCTGAGCACGTCGGAGCGGGTGCCGCTGCCGACCATGCTGCGCACGTCCAGCGACTCGTCGAGGTCTTCGAGCTTCTCGGCCGAGAGGTCGAGGATCGTGATGTCGTGCGCTTCGGCGGCGAGGACCTCGGCCGCGTGTCGGCCCACTTCCCCGGCGCCGCAGATGATCACGTTCATAGGCTTGGCTCTGATCGTGGCCGTCCGTGCCGGTTCGCGTGCTGCGGCGCCGCCGTCGTGGCGAACGGTCGGGCGCCCGCGGCGGGTGCGAAGCGGACAGTGTATCGGGCCTGCGGCGGGCGTTCGACCGGGATCGGTCGGGCGCGTGGCGGGAGGGAGCCGTCCAGAAGCAGGGCCTCCCCGACGGGGAGCGCACCTGGCTTTCTCTGCGGTGGGCCGGGCGAGGCCCCCCGCCCTACTTTTGGGCTTCACCCGGGCGGGCCCGTCGCGTCGTCGGGGCCCTGACGCGGTGGCCGTGCGCTCGGCAGGGCGTCGAGAGCGTGTGCGGCACGGTCAGCCGGGGGGCAGGTCGCTCTCGTCGATGTTGGGCCGATCGCCCTCGCCCGCCGCGGCACGCGCCGGCGCCCGCCGCCCGGTGCGCGCCCGCTCGCCGCCGCGCGGCATCGCGATCACGCCGGTTCGCGCCAGCTCGACGATCCCGTACGGCGCCACCAGTTCGATGAACGCCTCGAGCTTGCTCTCCGTGCCCGCCAGCTCGATCATCAGCGTGTCGGGCGAGACGTCGACCACCTTGGCGCGGAACAGGTTCGCCAGCGTGATGATCTCCTCGCGTTTGTCGGCGTCGCCGGCCTCGGTCCGCGTCGAGACCTGCACCAGCATCAGGTCGCGCTCGACGAAGTCCACGTCCAGGTAGTCCACGACCTTGACCACCGGGACCAGCTTCTGAAGCTGCTTGCGGACCTGCTCGAGCACGGCGGTGTTGCCGTTGACCACGATGGTCATGCGCGACAGCTCGGGGTTCTCGGTGCGGCCGACGACCAGCGAGTCGATGTTGAACCCGCGGGCGGCGAACATGCCGGCGACCTGGGCGAGCACGCCGGGCTCGTTGGTGACCAGGGCGGCGATGACGTGACGCAGATTCTCGTGGGCCTCGTTCATGGCGACATCATACCGGGGAGGCGGGTTGGTTCGCGCCGAGCGAGCCGGCGGGGTTGTGCGGCATTTTCAGGTGGATCGGTCCGGGATCGGGACGGTTCGCGGGGCGCGGGGCGTTGTGGAAAACACGTGAATATCGTTCAAGCCGGGATCGGGGCGGATTCCCACGGTGCGCGGGGGATCGGGCGGCCGAGGGAACGCGGCGACGCCGCGGCGGGTGATGCGGTGTAAGGTTTTTGAATACATGTGTTTATGGCGTATCGCGGGGATCGGCCCCGATCGTGGCCCCGTGAGGCCGGCGAGCGTGGTCGGCCGGGATCCACCCCCACTTGCCAAATACGGATTGTGGAAAACCCGTCGCCGCGACGAATTGTTAAATGCCCGTGAATCGGTGTCTTACAACGATCTGCCCGCCGGCGGCCGGCCGCGCTGCGCGCCGGTCCGGTGCGTGATCAGTGGATGAAACGCATGTCGCCGAAGTTCGGCACCACCCCCGGCAGGGCGTACCGCGGCACGCCGGGGCCTTGGCGCATCGGGTACATCGCCGGGAAGTACACGAAGAACGCGCGGCCCATCATCAGGTCCCGCGGGACCACGCCGTCGCGCAGCCGCCCGTCGAAGTAGCGGTATCGCACCCACAACGCGTCGCCGTGGGCCCGGGCGCGGTCGTTGTCGTCGGGCAGCCAGTATCGGCCGTCGTCGCTGAGGGGGCTGTTGTCGCCGAGGACGAAGAACTCGTGCGGGCGCAGGATCAGCGGGGGCCCGACCTCCACGCCGTCGTGCGTGCGCGCCACCCCGCCGCGGGCGACCAGGTCGCCGCGGTGGCTGGCGTAGTACAGGTCGCGGTCCAGCTCGAGACGGTGCAGCGTGATCGGGCAGCCGGCCAGCTCGATGCCGACCCGCGGCAGGCGGTCGGGCGGGGGGCGGCCGGTGAGCTGCTCCCGCGTCCAGTCGTCGCCGTAGCGGAAGATCAGCACCCGCCGACCCCGCAGCCAGAAGCTCACCTCCTGGTCCACGACCCACAGCTCCAGCTCGGCCAGCTCGCCGGCGGCCAGCGGCTCGACCTCCGCCTCGGCCAGGCGCCGCGTGGCCAGCGTTTGCGGGTCCGTCGCCGAGAGGATCACGCTGCCCGAGGGGTTGACCGACAGCTCGACGCGCTGCGGCGGGGCGGTCGGGTCGTCGAGGCGGCAGGTCGTCGAGAGCGTGACGGTGGCGTCGGCCTGCTCGGGGCGCACGCGGACGAGCAGGCGGATGTCCTCGACGGCGTCGTCGAAGTCGGCGCCCTTGAGCTGGTTGTAGGGGTACATCGAGGACTGGTGCTGGGCGCCCATGCGCTGGAAGTCGAACTGGAGCTGATCGGGGGCGGTGCCGGTGAAGCGGTAGCGACGCGGGTCGCGCAGGTCCCAGGCGTCGGGGTTGTTCGGGACCCAGGGCGGGGCCCAGGCGTAGCGTCGGCCGGAGCCGGCGGTGGTCGGGTCGCCGCCGTCGAGCGGCACGTACTGGCTGTGGTAGATCGGCTGCCAGACGGCGTTCTGGACCCTGGGGCGTTCGGTCTTGCGGGCGATGGGCCAGGCGGCGGCGCCGTCGGCACGGACGTAAACGTTGCCGTCGAGGATGTTGATCTGCTCGCCGGGCAGGCCGACCAGCCGCTTGATGAAGTTGTCGCGGGGGCGGTGGGGGGCCTTGAAGACGACCACGTCCCACCGCCGCGGCTCGGTGAGGCTGTAGACGAACTTGTGCACGAGGATGCGGTCGCCGCCCCGCGGCCGCGTGCCGGACTCGATCGAGTTGTCGTACCGGCACATCGGGCACAGCACCGACCGCCTCGCCCCCTCGGGCACGTCCACGTCGTAGGCGTAGCCGCACTGCTCGCAGGTGATGTCCAGGTGTCGGCCCAGCAGCGTCGGCGCCATCGAGCCCGTGGGGATCACGAACGCCTCGACCACGTACGCCCGGAACACGAACGCCAGGACGAACGCGATCACGATCGACTCCAACGTCTCCTTGAGCGTCTCGTCGGGTCGGTCGGCGGGGCGGGGGTCGGTTTGATTCACAGCGCAGCGAATCCTAGTCTATGCCGAGGGTGGTCGCGGGATTGTATCGGCGTCGCTCGGGGCGCGCCGCCGCGGTCGGCCCGGCTTTCGACCCTCACACGCGACGCCCCATGATCCAGAATCTCCTCGACGCGATCTTCCCGCTCAGCGCCCAGCTCGTCGCCAGCCTGATCGTCATCGCCGTCGTCCTGCACCTGATCCTGATCGGCTGCGCGTATTTGATCTTCCTCGAACGCAAGGTCTGCGCCTGGTGCCAGGACCGCATCGGGCCCAACCGCACCGGCTTCTCCTTCGGACAGGACAACCTCTGGCGCGCCCTGGGCCTTGACGTCATGAACCGATTCGGGTTCTGGGGCCTCGGCCAGGCCCTGGCCGACGGCATCAAGCTCATGTTCAAGGAGGACTACAACCCCCCGCGCGTGGACAAGGGCCTGTTCAACCTCGCGCCCGTCTTCGTCGTGATCCCGGCGATGATCGGCTGGGCGGTGATCCCCTGGGGCGGCAGCTACCTGTTCCCGGCGATCACGATCGGCGGGTTCGACCTGGTCGCGCCCGGCGTCGTCAGCTTCGCGGTCGCCCCGATCAGCATCGGGCTGATCTACATCCTGGCGATCAGCTCGCTGGCGGTGTACGGGGTGGTGCTGGGCGCGTACGCGTCGAACAACAAGTACTCGTTTTTTGGTGGGGTGCGGGCGACGGCGCAGATGGTCAGCTACGAGATCCCGATGGGCGTGTGCGTGCTGGCGATGATCCTGACGATGCAGACCGCCGACGCGGGGCTGATGGTGAACCTTCAGGCCGGCTGGGGCGAGGCCGGCGCGTGGGGGCTGTTCGCGCACCCGCTGCTGGCGGCGATCTTCTTCACCTGCGTCCTGGCCGAGTGCAACCGCGCCCCGTTCGACCTGGCCGAGGCCGAGAGCGAGCTCGTCGGCGGGTACCACACCGAGTACAGCTCGATGAAGTGGGCGCTGTTCTTCCTGGGCGAGTACATGCACATGATCACGGGCAGCGCGTTCTTCTGCGTGCTGTTCCTGGGCGGGTGGGACATCCTGCCGTTCGTCGGCGAGCTGCCGATCGTCGAGGGCGGCCTGCTCGGGCTGGCGATGGTGCTGATCAAGTTCCACGTCTTTGTGCTCAAGGTGGTGTTCCTGCTGTTCGTGATGATGTGGATCCGCTGGACGCTGCCGCGGTTCCGCTTCGACCAGCTCATGCGGCTGGCGTGGCAGGGGCTGATCCCGCTGACGCTGACGGTGACGGTCGCCTCGGGCGTGCTGATCTACCTCGGGATCAGGTCGTGGTGGGCGTTTGCGCTGGTGAACATCGCGGCGGCGACGGTCGGGGCGCTGCTGGCGCCGATGCTGCCCAAGGGTGAGGACCCGAACCGGCGTGTGCCGCTGGCCGGCTCCCGCTTCAGCCCGCTCGAGCCGGCGTGAAGCCGGGCTCGGCTGGGGCGCGCGTCCCCTGCTCACGCGACGCCCCGTGTCGCGGTGTGTAGTGAGGAGGGCGTTCGATGCCGGTGCCGAACTACCTGGTGATTGGCGCAGCCAAGGCCGGCTCGACCACGGTCTCCCGCCTGATCGGCGAGCACCCCGACGGGTTCATGTCGCGCCCGAAGGAGTTGCGATATTTCAGCTTCCGTCACCACCTGGGCTGGGACTGGTACCTCTCTCATTTCCAGGAGGCCGAGGGCAAGCTCGCGATCGGCGACGGCAGCCCCGAATACACGCTCAGCGTGATCTGCCCCGACACGCCGCGGCTGATCCGTGAGACACTCCCCGAGGTTCGGCTCGTCTACATCGTCCGACACCCCATCGAGCGACTGGTTTCCCACTACGCTCAGGACGTGTCGAACGGGTTCGACCTGCCGGAGTTCAATCGCACGATGCGGGAACGCCGTGTCTACGTCGACGGCAGTCTCTACTGGAAACAGATTCAGCGATACCGGCGGCTCTTTTCGGATGACCAGCTTCACGTGATGTTTCTGGATGACCTGAAGTCCGATCCGGTCGGCACGATGAAGGCGTGTTACGCGTTTCTGGGCCTTGATCCGGACAAGCCGGTGCCGGCGCTCGGCCGGGTGTACAACGCGCGCGACACCAAGGAGCAGGACCGGGCGTTGCTGGCCGCCGTGCGGCACACCGGGCTGGGACACGCGGTCAATCGGATCGTGCCTCGCGGTGTGAAGCGGCAGGCGATGCGCTTGCTGCGCAAGCCGCTGCAACTCGACACGCGGTGGGACCGCGTAACCCTCGAGTGGTGCGTCGAGGACCTCGCCGACGACACGGAACGGTTTCTGGCGCACTATGGCGGCGGGCGGGTGTCGTGGGACCTCGACGTGGACCGGTTGCTGGAGCGGCCGGTCGGCACGGCCGCCGGCGGCACGTGACGGATCCGGCGCGCAGCAGCGCCGGGTGTGCCCCGCGTGGGGCCGGGGTCATGCACAGGGGCGAAGCCGGCGATGCGCCCGCCCGCCGCGCCGCGCCAGGGCGGCGACGCCGAGCAGCGCCAGCGTGGCGGTGGCCGGTTCGGGGATCGGCGCCCCCTCGCTGGTCAGCACGCGGATGCTGTCGGTCCAGCCGGCGACGTTGAGCTTCACGTGCAGCGTGCGGCGGTCGGGCTCGAGGCGGAACGCGTCGCGTCGGCCGGCGGCGCGCGGCTCGCCGGGGCGGCGCAGCTCCAGCCCGCGCGCGGTGAAATCCATGTAGTGCGTCCCGTCGGCGCCGAGCATCTGATCGGACGCGGTGAACGAGCCGGTCTGAAGGATGATGCCGACGACCGGCTGATCGAAGACGATGGTGCCGCGCAGGGTCGGGGCGCGGTCGGCGACGGCGTCGGCGTGGATGAGGTAGCTGTTGACGACGGTGCCGGCCTCGACGATCCCGCCGGCGTCGATCAGGTCGCTGCGCAGGCGGTAAAACCCGGGGCGGTTGACGTCGACGTGCAGGTCGTCGCTGAGCACGGCGGCGGTCCGCTCGCGCAGGAGGAAGGCGCGCTCGTTGCTGGCCAGGCGCGGGACGGTGGGCGGCGGCGCGGCCACGGGGGCCAGACCGCCCACGGGGGACGAGACGATCGTCGGCGGCGCGACCTGGCTGATCGCGATGTCGCCCGACACGCTCATCGCCGCGAACGCCGGCGCGGACGTCACGGAGCCAACCAGCAGGCCGGCCGCCGCCAGCGCGCACCGACCACTCGATCCATAAGCTCGTCTCATGGCAGATCCCTTTCCAATCCGATTGTCATCCGCGGGAACGGGAGACGTGAGGGCGGTCACCGCCTCGCCGTGGCCAGCACCGATCCCCCCGGTGTGGACTTCGCCGCGGGTCGCACAAACCCGGCCGTCGTCTTCCCTGCCGAGGCCACGATCAACTGTTCAATCCTAGCCGCGCCCGCTCGGCCGTCCACTTTATTCGCGCCGCGCCGGCTCGTTTTCCGGCCCGATTTTCCCTATCTTGACCCCATCGCCGGCATTACCGGACCTCGACGACCAAAGGAGCGCCCCTTGATCCCACGGGTTTTTACACAATGTCTCGTCCGCCCGGGCGACCTGACGCCCTCGGCCCCGCACATGAAGATCGTCGGCACGTTCAACCCCGCCGCCATCGAGACCGACGACGGCGTCGTCCTGATCGTCCGCGTCGCCGAGGCCCCGGTCGAACGCCGCGCCGGGTTCGTCGCCTCGCCACGCGTCACCGAGTCCGGCCGGATCGTGATCGACTGGCTCGCCGAGTGCGACACCGACACCTCCGACCCCCGCGAGCTGCGCCATCGCCCGACCAACTGCGCCCGCCTGCGCTTCATCTCCTACCTCAAGGTCCTGCGCAGCCGCGACGGCCGCTCGATCGACGCCTTCGACGGCCCCGCCATCTGGCCCGAGGGCGAGTACGAGGAGTACGGCATCGAAGACCCGCGCCTCACCTTCCTCGAAGGGACGTACTGGTTTACCTACGTCGCCGTCTCCCGGCACGGCGTGTGCACCTGCCTCATGACGACCCGCGACTTCCAACGCTTCGAACGCCGCGGCGTCGCCTTCTGCCCCGAGAACAAGGACGTGGTCCTGTTCCCCGAGCGGATCGACGGCCACGCGGTCGCGCTGCACCGGCCCGTCCCCGCCCTCCGCTTCCAGGCCCCCGAGATGTGGATCGCCCGCTCGCCGGACATGGTCCACTGGGGCGCCCACCGCCAGCTCTTCGGCGGCGGGGACGACTGGCAGAGCAACCGCATCGGCGGCGGCACGCCCCCGCTCCGCTCCGCCGAGGGCTGGCTCACCCTCTATCACGGCAGCGAACGACTCCCCGACCAGCCCGGCGCCGGCACCTACACCGCCGGCGCGCTGCTGCTCGACCTGCACGAGCCGCACCGCGTCATCGCCCGCACGCCCGAACCGATCCTCCGGCCCGTCGAGCCGTTCGAGAAGCACGGCTTCGTGCCCAACGTCGTCTTCCCCACCGCCGTGGTCGAACGCGGCGACCTGCTGCACGTGTACTGCGGCGCCGCCGACGAGAACACGACCGTGGTCGGCCTGCGGCGTGAGGACGTGCTGAGTCGTCTCGAGCCGTGCAAGTGATGGATCGTCCGCGTCGCGCCGCGGCGCGTTATCGGCCGGGTCGCCGGGTCGGCGTGCGCTGCGGCGTCGCGCGTCGCCGATACGAATGGCAGTCGCGGCCGAGCGTTGAGCCGATGCTCGACGCCGCCCGGCCTGCGGAGATGCGTGCGCGATGATCGTCGTCAGCGGGAGCCTGCCGAAGTCCGGCAGCACGTGGCTTTACAAGATGACCGACGCGCTGCTGGTCGCGTCCGGCCATGACAGCGCCGAGTCGGTCCGCCGGCGTTATCGGCTCGAGCGGCTGCTGCCCGGGTTCTCCAACGAGCTGGGCTACCCGGCGCCGGCGAAGCTGGCCCGGCTGCTCTGGCCGCACGCCCGCGGCGAGGCGATCCTGGTCAAGACCCACTTCGCCCCGTCGCGGAGCCTGCGTCTGCTGCTTGGCCGCGGCGTCGCCCGGGCCACCTACATCTACCGCGACCCGCGCGACGCGGCCCTGTCGGCGCTCGACCACGGCGAGCGGGCGCGCCAGCGCGGCGGCCGACTCGACCTGACCCGCCTGCACAGCGTCGAGGACGCGGTCGCCTACATGCGCGATCAGCTCCGCGCCACCTGGCCCCGCTGGAGCCGCTGCCCCGGCGTGCTCTGCCTGCGGTACGAGGACCTGCTGGCCGACGCCGTCGCCACGCTCGGCCGCGTCCGCACGCACCTGGGCCTGGCCTGCGACGACCGCTGCGTCGAGCGGGTCGTCGAGCGTTTCGATCGCGACCGCGCGCCCGAGAAGCAGCGGCACCTGATGATGGTCAACCGGGCCGTGGTCGGACGGTTTCGCCAGGACATGACGGCCGATCAGCGGCGACGGGCGTCGCGCCGGCTGGCGCCGTTCCTCGAGCAGATGGGCTACGCCGCCTGAGCCGTCGGGCGCGACCCCGGCGGGCGGCCGCGCCGCCGATTCCTCCTACGCGATGCGACGCACGTCGTGGCGCTCGAGCAGGTAGGTCTCGGCCTGATCGACGGCCATGGCACGGGCGAAGTAGTAGCCCTGGGCGCAATCGCAGTCGAGCGCCTGGAGCTGGGTGAGCTGGCCCTCGGTCTCGATGCCCTCGGCGACGACCTCGACCCTGAGCGTGTGCGCAAGGGTGACGATCGCCTGGATGACGGCGGCGAACTCGATGCGTTCGTCGAGGTTGCGCACGAAGGAACGATCGATCTTGAGCACGTCGATGGGGAAGCGGTGCAGGCAGCTCAACGAGGAGTGGCCGGTGCCGAAGTCGTCCATGGCCAGGCGGAACCCGGCGTCGCGCAGCGCACGGAGGAGGGGCAGCAACCGATCGCGATCGTCCATGATCGCGCTCTCGGTGATCTCGAGCTTGACGCGGTCGGGCTCGACGCCCTGGTCGCGGACGATCTGCTGGAAGCGCTCGGCGGCGCCGGGCTTGACCAGTTGTCGTCGCGAGACGTTGACGTTGACGGTCAGGTGCTCGTATTCGGGCCGGGACTGTCGCCACGCGTTGAGCTGGCGGGCGGCCTGTTCGAGGACCCAGTCGCCGATGGGCAGGATCAGGCCGGTCTCTTCGGCCAGGGGGATGTATCGGTCGGGGCTGATCGGACCGTGGGTGGGGTGGTGCCATCGGAGCAGGGCCTCGAAGCCGCTGACGGCGCCGTCGCTGAGCCGGACGATGGGCTGGTAGGCGAGTGTGAACTGGTTTTGCTGGAGGGCGTTGCGCAGGTCGCACTCGAGCTCCAGGCGTTGGACGGCGGCGACGTGCATGGCCGGGTCGAAGACGACGGCGGTGGCGCGGTGCTCGGCCTTGGCGCGGTACATGGCGATGTCGGCGTCGCGGAGGACGTGCTCGGGGCGATCGTAGCCGAGGTTGCCCCAGACGACGCCGACGCTGGCGGTGCAGACGAGGGTCTGGCCGGCGACGACCAGTGGCGTGCTGAGCAGGGAGATGATCTGGTGGGCCACGTCGGTGGCCTCGTCGAGGCCGCGGCAGCGGTGCAGGAGGACGGCGAACTCGTCGCCGCCGGGTCGCGCGAGGAAGGCGCGTTCGCCCAGGACGTCCTGGAGGCGGTGGGCGGTGGCTTCGATCATGAGGTCGCCGACGCCGGGCCCGAGGCTGTCGTTGACGACGCTGAAGCGGTCGAGGTCGATCAGGAGCAGGGCGAAGGTGAGCCGGCGGTCGTGGCGGGCGCGGTCGATGGCGTGGGCGAGCTCGCGTCGCAGCGGGTCGCGGCCGGGCAGCCCGGTGAGGGGGTCGAAGCTGCCGCAGGTCAGGGCGGGCTGGCCGTCGGGCAGGGCCGGCGGGGACGGCTCGATGATCGTGCCGATCAGCCCCGGGCTCTCGCCGTGGCGGCTGACGTGGGGCGCGGCGCGGAAGGTGATCGGCCGGTAACCGTCGCCCTCGGCCTGGAGGCGGCAGGTCAGCTCGACCGGCCTGGCCCCGCGGGCGGCGTCGCGGAGCGCCTCGACCACCGTCTCACGGTCCTCGGGGTGCAGCCGGTCCGGCCAGGCGCCCGAAGGCGCCGCCGACCCGGTCAACGCTCGGCAGCGATCGTTCTCGTAGGTGATGCGGCCGTGACGGTCCGCCAGCCAGACCGCACAGGGCAGCCCGGCCAGAAGCTCGTCTGCCCCACCGTCTGATAAACCCGTCGGCAACACGCCCGGCAAGGATGGTGGGTCTTGCTCCGTGCTCATGCCTCTCTCAGTCATGTCGATTGCCGCCGCGTCAGACGCCAGATCGTTCTCGGACATGAGACGGGCGTGGTGTCGCCCCCAGCCATGCTCTGTCTATCGACGGTGTGACCCGTTTACTTAAATGCGCGGAGGGTGGCGCACTCGATCGGTCGCGATGACCGCCGGCGCAGAGGCAAGGTTATAGGAGACCGGTGGCGACCGTCACAAGCCCCCGGCCGGTTCGCCGCGTTCACCCTCGCAGTTCCAGCACAGACCGAACGTCGGGGGGTTTTCTTCTCCGCAGAAGTCGCATACCCACGGCGAGTCGGCGCCCGCGGCGGCGTCCGGCGGCGGGGGCAGCGGCTCGTACTGCTCCATCCGACGGATCAGGTCGATCGCTTCGAGATACCGGCTTCGCGGCACGGCGATCCGAACCCCTTCGTGACCCCCCGGCATCAATCCCCCGAACACCGTCCGCACCGCGCTGCGCAGCTCCACCACCGGGATCTGATACGTCCGCATCAGCATCAACACGTCGTCCGTCGCCGTCACGAACCGGCCCCCCGCGATCAGCGGCGGAAACTCGCCCGCCGGGATGAACTGCTCCAGCTCAAACGGCCGACCGCACTCCGGGCAGCGGTGCTCGGTCAGGCCGGCCAACGGGTACCCGCAGTCCGGGCACGCGAAACCGAGGTCGGGCACCGGCAGGGCGTCGGGGTCGAACATCGGCTTCATTCTACGGCTTCGCGTCCCCCGGGTTCGGCCGTGACCCGCGCGCACGATCGACCCAGCGCATGCGTCGGTGCGGCCCGGCGGTCGGGACGTCAAACACGCCCGAGACGCACCGCCAGCCGTGCGCCTCGTAGAACGCGATCGCCGGCACGCGCGCGTGGCACCAGACCGGCCGATCGTCGCCGCGCCGCGCCAGCTCGCGGCGCACCGCCTCGAGCAGCGCCCGCCCGACGCCGGCCCCGCGCCGGTCCGGGGCGACCGCCATGCCGCGGAGCTGCCACGCCGCGGCGCCCTCGAGCGGGCGCTCGATCAGCGTGACGCACCCGACCACGCGATCGGCCTCGATCGCGGCCAGGTGGATCGTGCCCGGATCGTCGTCGCCCTCGAAGCGAGCCGTCGAGCGTGGCAGGCCGGCGCGCAGCACCGCGTGGCGCAGGTCCAGGATCGACTCGACGCTGACCGGTCGGATGTCCATGGCATCAGAAGCGGGATCGGGGCGCCGCGCTGAGCCGCGCCGCTCGGGCGATGCCCGCCGCGTCTCAGAGCGGCTGCTCGCCCGGCAGGACCATCAGCCGCGGGATGCGCACGTGCTTCGGTTGCTCCAGCAGGTAACGCACCATGCCGGCGATGTCCCGCGGCGTCAGCGGGTCCTTGATGTTCAGCCGCTGCGCCGCCGGCTCGCCCCAGTCGCGATGCAGACCCGTCACGACCAGGCCCGGCTCGATCGCGCTGATGCGGATGTCCGTCCCGGCGAACTCCATCCGCAGCGCCTCGCACAGCCCCTCCAGGGCCCACTTGGTTCCGCCGTACCACCCGGCCGTGGCCCGCACCTTCGTGCCCAGGATGCTCGAGGTGTTGATCAGCTCGCCGTAGCCCTGCGCCTTGAAGTGCTTCAGCGCCACGTACACCATCCGGAACGCCGCCTCCACGTTGATCCGCACCATACGGCAGACCTTCTCGATGTCCACGTCGTCGAACGGCTCGACGTGCAGCACGCCGGCGTTGTTGAACACCGCGTCGCACCGGCCGAACCGCTCGACCGCCGCGTCGATCAGCCGCTGCGGCAACGCCGGGTCCGTCACGTCGCCGGCGATCGCCACCGTCTCGCCCAGTCGCTCGGCCAGCTCCTCGAGCGGTTGCGCCCGCCGGCCGTTGATCACCAGCCTCATGCCCGCCTCGCGCAGCAGCTCCGCCGTCGCCGCGCCGATCCCGCTGCTCGCGCCCGTGATCACCATCACTCGATCGTTCAGATCCATCGCTCGTCCTCGCAGTAAGTTCCACGGGTTCGCCGCGGCCCGAGCCGCCGCGTCCGGATCGATCAGAACGGCACGCCGACCTGTTGGCGCAGTTGCTCGACGACCCGCATGTTGCCGACGCTGTCCTGCCGCGTCACGCTCGGCGGCGCGCCGTCGAGCACCGCGGCGGCGAAGTCGTCGGCCTCGAGCGCGTACAGCGGGCGGTCCACCTCGACCGCGTGCGTCTCCCGCGGCGGCTGGCCGCCCCCGTCGCCGTCCTGACGCGGCGGGACCTGCCGATCCAGCGTGAACTCGACCCGCGGGCCCGCCGGCTTCCACGGCCAGGGCACCGACAGATACCCCTCGCTGCCGCAGACCTGCGCCGTGTTGTCCGCCTGCACCGTCATCCCGCAGGTGAAGCTCGCCAGCACCCCGCCGTCAAATCGCAGCACACCCGCCGCGTAGTCGTCCACGCCCGACTCGTGCAGGCTGCCCACGCCGTGCACCGCCGTCGGCTCCCCGCCGGCGATCAGACGCGACAGGCTCACGCAGTAGCAACCGATGTCCATCAACGCCCCGCCGGCCAGCGGCACGCTGAAGCGGATGTTCCCCTCCGTCTTGCGCACGCGGAAGCAGAAGCTCGTGCGGATCAGCCGCAGCTCGCCGATCGCCCCGCCGCGCACCAGCTCCACGATCCGCCGCGTCTGCGGGTGGCTGCGGTACATGAACGCCTCGACCAGCAGCCGGCCCTGCCGCCGGGCCTCGTCGAACATCTCTTCGGCCTCGGCGGCGGTGACGGACAACGGTTTCTCACACAGCACGTGCTTGCCGGCGCGAAGGGCGCGCAGCGTCCACTCGTGGTGCATCGAGTTGGGCAGGGAGAGGTACACCGCGTCGACGTCGGCGTCGTTCAGCAGCGTCTCGTAGTCGCCGTGGGCGCGTGGGACAGCGTGGGCCTTGGCGAACGTCTCGGCGGTGTCGCGGCGGCGCGAGCCGACGGCGGTCACGACGCTGCGCTCGGCGCCGGCGACGCCCTCGGCGAACTGCTGCGCGATGTTGCCCGTGCCGAGGATGCCGAAACGCAGTGTCGAGGCCATGGCGCGCTCCCGTGCCGACAGGTCTGCGGCAGTGTAACCCGGATGATCGGCGACGGGCAGGCGTGCGGGGGCGTGCGGGGCCCGCGCGTCGCGGGTGCTCAGCCCTGGCCGCGCAGCCGGTAGCGCAGGCCGAGGTTGACGATCCGCTGGAGCAGTTGCTCGTAGCCGATGCCGATCATCTCGGCAGACTCGGGGAAGTCCTCGCCGTAGGAGAGGCCGGGGTTGGGGTTGGCCTCGAGCAGGAAGACGCGGCCGTCGGGCGTGAGGCGCAGGTCCATGCGGGCGTACCCGGACAGCGACAGGGCGCGGTAGATGCGCTTGCACTCGTGGACGATGCGGCGGCGGATCGGTTCGGAGAGGTCCTCGGCCGGGCCGCTGCTGACGCCGACGCGCTGGCGGTACTTCTCGTCCCACTTGACCCGGCCGGTGGCGATGTTGGGCGCGTCCTCGCGGAGCTTCGAGAACTTCAGCTCCCAGATGGGGAACGTCTGCAGCCGCTCGTTGCCCATCACGCCGACGTACAGCTCGCGGCCCTCGATGAACTGCTCGGCGATCGCGTCGGTCTCGAGCCGGCGGTGGATGAAGGCGACGCGGTCGCGCAGCTCCTCGTCGCTGTAGACCACCGACGCCTGGGAGATCCCGACCGAGCCCTCCTCGGTCAGCGACTTGATGATCAGCGGGTAGCTCAGGCGCGCGGGCTTGACCACCTTGCGTTCGATGGGGAACACGTGAAAGCGCGGCACCGCGATGCGGTGATACCGGCAGATCATCTTGCTCAGCGCCTTGTCGTGCGCCAGCATCAGCCCGCGCGGGTTGCACCCGGTGAACGGCTGGCGGATCAGCTCGAGGAAGCTGACCACGTGCGCGTCGTACACGCCCACCCCGTCGAACTCCTCGAGCAGGTTGAACGCGATGTGCGGGCGGAACTGCTCGACCGCCTGGCGGATCACGCCCAGGTCCGATGAAACCCCGAGCGGGTGCACCTCGTGGCCCATCTCCTCGAGCGTGACGGTCACGTCGTACTCGGTCTTGAACGGCTCGATCTGCTCGTCGGTCATGCCCTCGACCGACTCCGGGGGAACCAGGTCTTCGTGCATGAGGACGATGATGCGCAGCTTCCTGGGCATGGGCGGCTCGCTCACACGGCCACGCGGTGGTGACCGCTGTGGATGTAGTTCATCGTCTGGACGGTGAGCATGATCATGGCCTCGCGGCGGGAGGCGGCCTCGGGCTTGGTCAGCCGCAGGCGCAGCTCCTTGCAGCGGTCGATCATGTCGCGGAGCACCTGGTCGATGGTGTAGGGGTGCGTGCCGGTCCACCGGGCGACGATGGGGCGGATCTCGGGGCGGATCCGGCGGAGGAACCCCGCCGCCGTCGGCCGGTCCCGGTAGCGCGGGTCGGCCGAGAACAGCTTCCGCAGCTCGCCGTCGAAGAACTCGGGCCAGTCGTCGAGGTACTTCATCCGCTTGTCGGTGTAGTACTCGCGCAGCGTCTGGCGCAGCTCCGAGAGCGGCTCGACCTCCCGCCGGCTGCGGACCCGTGGCGGCTGACCGGCGACCTGCTTCATCAGCGCGTCCACGCACTCGAGCTTGCGCATCGCCGGCCAGTCCCGGTACACCTGACGCCACTGGCTGTGCGGGGTCAGCCAGACCGCGAACGTCTCGGCGAAGTCCTCGGCCGGGTGGGCCTGGGCGTACCACCAGTCCAGGTGCAGGACGAAGCGTCGGCTTCGCGGCTTGGGCCGGTAGTACTCCGGGTACGGCTCGGCGAACGAGCCGAAGTGCTCCCGCCAGACCTTGCGGAAGTGAAGCCGGTAGGCCGTGTCGATGCAGTGGCCCGCCTCGTGGCGCAGGATCCGCAAGCACGAGGCCTTGGTCCCGCCCTCGACCTGGAGCATCTGTTTCTCTTCCAGCTTCATCAGCCGCGGGTGGGCGAGGAAGAAGGGGATGGCGATGCCCGGCACGCCGTCGGGGCTGAACCACTCGCTGCTGAGCCAGACGTGGGGGCGGAAGGTGATGCCGCGGCGCTCGAGGTCGCGGTAGAGGCGTTTGATGCAGGGCTCGAGCCAGGTGCGGCGGATCTGCAGGTCCAGGTCGCACAGGCGCATGTCCAGCAGGCGCTCGTCGCGATAGCGCACCCAGGCGCGTCGCCGCGCGGAGGCGGGGCGGCGTCGGGGTCGGGTTCGGATTGATCGGCCGCGTCCGCTGCTCATCGCGTGGTGTGCTCAGCCGGGGTCGAGAAGTCCGGGCGGGGCCACGGCCCGGTGAGCACCTTATCGGGAGGCGTTGGAGCGTGCAGCGAGAAAATGGTCACGAATCTCGGCCGCGGCGGAATAATCGCCTTGGGGCTGCGGTTCAGCGTGCGGACCCGGGACGACGCGGCGACGTCAGGCCGGGCACTGAATTTCAGGCCACCCCCTCGAGCCCGCGGAAGCGTTGCCCCAGCCTTCCGCGGGCCTTTTTCTGCGCCTCGCCGGGGCCGTGGGCACGCGATGCCGGGCGGGGCCGCTCAACCGCTGGGCTGATCGGACGGGGCGCGGCGGGCGGCGATGAACGAACGCACGCCCAGGATCAGCAGGAGCAGGCAGATCAGCCCCATCGCCGCCGCTTCCGCGACCGCGGCGGGCCGATCCGGCGGGGTGCCGCCGACCCAGCGGGCCAGTTGTACCCATCCCATGCCCGAGGCGAGCACGCCGAGCAGCGCCACGACCATCGCCGCGTGCATCGCGTGCTTGTGCCAGTCGGGCCGCGCCGCCGCCAGGGCGGCGCAGATCGCCAGCAGCACCGCCGGCAGCAGGGGGATCAGCGCCGTGGCGCTTTCCATCCCCGTGCCCACGTAGAACCCCAGCCCCAGCAACGCCAGCATCGCCGCGAATACCCAAACCAGTTTGATCACGATCGTATCTCCTGTTTATTCCCATGGTGTGGTCGCCCGGCGCGGTCGCCTGGCGTGGTCGCCCGGCGTGGTCGCTTCAGCGATCCACGTCTTCGCGATCCACGTCTTCGCGATCCACGTCTTCGCGATCCACGTCTTCGCGATCCACG
>CAYSIX010000002.1:21258-26171 GCA_964431205.1 uncultured Phycisphaeraceae bacterium | reverse complement strand
TCTTCACGACCCACGCGTCCGCGTCCCTCTACCGCGTCTGCACCGCCTCCAACGTCGCCACGTACTGCTCGGGCAGGCCGAAGTGCCTCGCCCCGCCGATCAACGCCGCCATGTACCGTCGCGACGGCGGGCCCGGCGCGACCTCGTCCGGCCGCGCGACGTAGCTCCAGCACGGCCGGCGCCCGCCGTTCGACTCCACCTCAACGCGCACCCGACGGTACATGCCCTCGGCCACCTCCTCGTACGCGTCCAGCGCCGCCAACGAATCGCCGTCCACCTCCCACAGCACGCCCCACACCTCCGCCGCGGGCGACGGCTCGATGCTCGCCACCGCTCCGCCCCACGACGCGCACCGCAGCGGGAACGTCAGGCGGTGATCCGCCAGCCTCGCCCCGCTCACCGCCCGCGCGGTCGGGCACAACCGCGCCACGTGCCCCGGCTCGATGTTGCACCCGTACGCAAAGTACAGCTCACCGTTCATCGCTGACGGATTCTACGGCCGAGCCCCGTCGGCGTCCCCGGCCGCATCCGGGGGCGCGCCGCCCTCCGTGGCCGGCTCTCGCGGCACGCGCAGCTCCTCTTCGTACAGGTATTCCGGCGGATAGGGAGGCGGCGTGGGCGAGCGCGGCTCCGGCGGCGGGATGATCCGGTTGTGCGTGTGATGACGCCGCTGCACGACGCTCGCGCGTTCCCGCGCCGTCGTGTTCACGAATCCCCGCTCGGCACGGACCGGGTCCCAGATCAGCTTGCCCGACACCGTCGCGTACCCGAACGCCGGTTCCAGCGCGATCCGCGCGTAGTTGCGGAACACCGGCTCGGCGCGCTCGTACGCCGCCGCCAGGATCATCCGCCCGCCCCGGTCCACAAAGCCGTACCGCTCGCCCTGCCGCACCATCGCCAGCGTGTCGTCGAAGTCGTCCGCCCCGTCGAACCGCGGCTCGATGATGACTCGGCCCCGCTTGTCGATGTAGCCCCACGCGCCGTCGATCTTCACCGCCGCCGCGCCGTTCGTGAAGTCCCGCGCATCCTCGAAGCGTGGCTCGATCCGCCACGCCATCCCCCGGTCGATGTAGCCCCACCCGCCGTTCGCCTTCGCTCGGGCGTAGCCGTCCTCGAAGTCGCCCAATTCCTCGAACCGCCCCTGGCGATCCACCATCACGAAGCGGCCGCGCTTGTTGATGTAGCCCAGCGGCCCCGCGGCGTCGGCCTCGCCCGGCAGCTCCACCATCGCAAACCCCTCGTGGAACGACCGCACCCGCACGAACCGCGGCTCGATCACGATCCGCCCACGCGTGTCGATGAACCCGCAGCCCTCACCCACACGCACCGCGGCGTAGCCCTCCTTGAACCGAAGCGCCCCGTCGAAACGCAGCGGCGTCAGGGCGCGGTCGCTCTTGTGAATGAAACCGTATCGGCCCGCGTCCGGATCGCCCACGACCGCGTACCCCTCGGCGAAACGGTCCGCGTAAGGGAACACCGGGTCGATCCGCCATTGACCATTGCCCAGCAAAAAACCCGTCTTGCCGTCGATCACCGCCCGGGCGAATCCCTCGTACGAGTGATCGGTCCACTCGAACTGGGGAAACACGACGAGCCGGCCGCGCTGGTTCATGTGCCCCCACCAGTTGTTCACCATGACGGGAAAGAGCACGTCGTCGGCCCGCGCGTCGGTGAACTTGAGGTGGTTGTCCAGAGCGTCGCCGGCGAACACCAGGTCGGGCGGGGCGATCCCCGGGCCGATCGCGACCGCCTGATCGTGGGCCTGGCCGTGCGCGGCCACGGCGAGGAGCAGGCCGAGCAGCGTCGCGGCGGCGAGCGAGACAGTCGAGCGCGGGCGAGAGACGATCGATCGGTCGGGGCGGCGGCTCATGACGGGGCTCGACGGGTGGCGACGGAAGCGTGGCGGGGCGGTCGGGAAGCGGATCGCGGTCGACAGGAAGATCATAGGCCGGCGGGTGTAGAATCGCGACGACGGGCCGCGACGTTCGCGGCGTGTCAGGGAGGGTCACCCGTCGCCGGCATGAGCAGGATGCGGTCGAAGCTGAGCTGGGCGGGGGCGACGGACGCGGGTCGGCGGCGGCTGGCCAACGAGGACGCGTTCTGCGCCGACCCGGTCATGGGCCTGTTCGCGGTGTGCGACGGGATCGGCGGCCAGCCGTCGGGCGAGGCGGCGTCGCAGCTCGTGGCGGCGAGCCTGGGGCACGTGATCCGTCGGCACCTGCGGCCGCGCCAACAGATCGACGCCGACGGCTTCGAGGCCCTGCTCGCCACCGCCATCGCCGAGCTCAGCGCGGCGATGTACCACCACGCCCAGCGCACCGCCGCCCTTCGCCGCATGGGCGCCACCCTCGCGGCGGCCGTCATCGATCGAAGCACCGCCTTCGTCCTGCACGCCGGCGACAGCCGCGCCTACCTGCTCCGCGACGGCGAACTGCGTCGGCTGACCGACGACCACGTGCGCCATCGCCAACGTGAGCCGAACGACGGCGGCGACCCGGCCGAGGCCGAGCGACGTCACAAACGCCTGCTCATCCAGTTCGTGGGGATGAAGGCGGCGATGCGTGCGGACGTGCGGCGGGTGCGGCTGCGACGGGGCGATCGGCTGCTGCTGTGCACCGACGGGCTGACCGACCCGGTGACCGAGCGGGCGGTGACGGAGGCGCTTGACCGCGAGCCGTCACCGCCGCGCGCCGCGCAGCGGTTGGTTGACCTGGCCAACGAGCGGGGCGGGCCGGACAACGTCACCGCGCTGGTCGTGGACTTCGCCGGCGTGGGCCCGCAGCCGATCGACCCGCCGCCGGCGATGACGGCGGCGCCCGAGCCGGCGTCGCCGCGTCTGATCAGCGCGATCCAGGCGGAGCTGGGCCGGCTCGAGGCGGACCTTGCGTGGCTCGAGGCCGGCGCCGCCGCCTGCGTCGAGCTGGCGCCCGCCGCCGCGGTGACCGCCCTGAGCCAGCAGCTCGGTCAGGCGCCGCCCGAGAGCGTCGGCGCGGACCCGACCCCCCGTCCCGACGCCCTGGCCCGATGGTTTCACCAGCGCGCCACCCGCCCGAACGGCGCCTGGCGAAGCGCCTACCGCCTGCACCTGCGCGCCCTGGACCCGTTGATGCCCGAGCTGTGCCGGGGCCGCGTCCGGCTGAGCCCCGTGCTCACCGCCGCCGAGACCGCCGCGATCTTCACGCGCCTCTGGACCGACTGGCGCGCCGCCGAGCGGCGATACCTGGACGCCTGCGCGGGCCGATCGTGCCAGTCGCCCGCGCGGCTGCACGGCCTGGTGCTGCACATGCTGCACACGACGCGGACGATGAGCGGCCTGCTCGAGTTCCTGCCGCACTTCCTGCGCCCGCACGAAGCGCCGGAGTTGCTCAACCCGTAGACGAAGCGCGGCGGCGACGCCGCCGCGGGCCGCGGCGCGGTTCCCCGTGGCGAGGGCGGCGTGCGAGGCTCACTGGCGCTCGGCGACCAGCGGCGGGTCGATCGCCTGCTGGGTCTGGCCGATGTTGTAGCTGGTCAGCACAACGTTGGGCGTGACCGAAAAGTAGAGGTACAGCTCGTCGTCCTCGGTCATCTCACGGATGGGCAGCTCGCCGCCGGAGCGGAACTGGCCGACCTCCATGACCCGGACCTTCATCTCGTTGGAGGCCTTGGCCAGGACGTAGGCGAAGGGGTAGTAGGTGTTGCCGTTCTCGTCGGTGAGGAAGACGCCGCTGAAGGCGCCGGCCATCTGTCGCGCCTGGCCGATGAAGATGTTGGCCCGCTCGCGGTTGAGGTGGACGCGGACGGGGACGAGGTGGTCGGGGACGAAGACGCGGTCGAGGCGGGTGCGGGTGCTGCCGCCGCCGGCGCGTTCGACGGTGGCCGAGCCGTGGGTGACGGCGCCCTGGCCGTTGTGTTCCAGGCCGACGGCGAAGTTGGCGTTGAAGGAGCGGGGCAGGGCGGCGGTGGTGTCGATGACGTCGGCCAGGGCGCCGGTGGAGGCCCCGGTGCGGTCGCCGGCGCGGCTGGAGCCGGTGGCGGTCTCGGCGTCGGTGGCCTCGTCCTGCTCGGGTGTCGCGAGCTGGCCGAGGGCGGCGGCGAGGGGTTCGGCGCTGCGTTCGAAGTCGGTTTCCTCGCCGAGTTCGAGTCGCAGGTTTCGGGCCAGGAGGCGGGCGGGGTCGGCGTCGGCGGGGACGATGAAGACCCAGCCGAACTGCTCCTGCTGGGCGTTGCCGCGCAGGTCGGCGCGGTCGGTGTCGAACAGGCGGAGGGTGCGCTGGTTGGTCGCCGGGTCGACGCGGGTGCCGGCGACGGGCGCGTGCAGGGCGATCTGGGTGCCCAGGCGCGGTTCGACGGTGCGGGTGACCAGGCGGATCTGGGTGGGCGCGACGCGGATGGCGCGGTCGGCGTCCTGAGCGCCCTCCGGTCGCCACTGGGTATCGACGAAGACGAGCTGGTGGCCGGCTTGCTTGGCGTCGTCGCCGAGGGCGGCGGCGATGTCCAGGGGCAGATCTGGCACGGGGGTCGGGTGCTTGTAGGCCTGGACGAGCTCGACGGCGTCGGGGGAGGCGACGATCGAGGCGCGGTCGTCGGTGCGCAGGCGGATGATGCCGGCCTGGCGGGCCAGGTCCGGGTGGTAGCGTGCCAGCGAAGCGCCGCTCCAGGGCGAAAACGCGCCGTCGGAGAGGGCGGCGAAGAAGCGGTCGGCGATGCGGTCGGCCTGGACGAGCCAGAGCCCGTCATCGGACGTCTGAACCTGACCCTGGGCGTCGACGGTGTAGGGCTGATACCCGCCCAGGTCGGCGGTCAGGGGCATGAACCCCAGGCCGATGAGGGTGATCCCCGCGGTCAGCGTGGCGCTGACGAACCCGACGACGGCGCCGCCGATCGCGCCGGTGATCTTGTGAAACTGAGCGTTGCCGCGGACGAGCCGATCG
>CAYSIX010000002.1:0-21248 GCA_964431205.1 uncultured Phycisphaeraceae bacterium | reverse complement strand
CATCCTCGCCCAGGTCGAGTGCGCGGCCCCAGATGAACGGGCCGAGCAGCCCGACGGTCCACGCGTACTGGGGCATGCGGCCGATCAGCCAGGTCAGCGTCAGCGGCTCCCAGACGGCGAAGGCGATGGACCCGGCGACGATGACCACGCCCAGGTGGATGACCGCCGAGAACAGGCCGTACATCGACCACATGTAGGCCATGGCGAGCAGGAAGGCGATGAGGGCGATGTTGGTGATCATGGGACGTCTTGGGGTTGAGTCGGGTTGTGGATCAATCGGCCTTGACGGGCGTGCCGCTGCGCGGGGTGGACCCGGCGCTCTTGCTTCGCGTGGACGATGTGGGCCCGGCGTCGCCCTTCTCCGCCAGGGCCCGTGTGACTTCCTTGATGTCGGTCACGCCCTCGACGACCTTGGCCAGGCCCGCCTCCTGCAGCCAGAGCATCTTTCGCTTGCGCAGGTACGTCCGCAGCTTGTCGGTCTCGCCGGCGGCGATGTGCTTGCGCGCCTGGTCGTCCAGGACCATGAGCTCGAACACGCCGGTCCGCCCGCGGTAGCCCAGCCCCAGGCACGCCGGGCACGGCTGCGGCTTGCCCTTGACCACCACCTGCCCCGAGGCGTGGTAGAACTGGCTGACCTTCTCCGGCGAGAGGTTGAGCTTCTTCAGCGCCGCGGCCTCGGGCTTGTACGGCGTGCGGCAGGTCGTGCACAGCTTGCGCACCAGCCGCTGGGAGACGATCGCGCCCAGGCCCTGGGCGGCCTGACGCGCGTCGCCGACCACCTTCACCCACATCTTCAAGCCCGCGAACGTGTCGTCCCGCGGGATCGGGATGTAGAACCGCACCTCGTCGGCCGCCTGCGCCGCCAGCTTCGCCGTCTGCTGGTCCACCAGCCGGCTGACCAGCATCACCTGCGGGTCGCTTCGCAGCAGCACGCTCAGCTTCTCGTTGAACTGCGCCGCCGAGAACCCGTCGGGCATCACGTTGTGGCTGACGCCCTCGAGCTCGAAGACCTTCTCGTCCTCCAGCGTCACGACGCTGGCCGTGTACGGGTCCTCCTCCTGGAGCAGGCTGTAGAGGGTCGTCGTGCCCCCGTGGCGTGGCGGCGCCGCCACGAGCACTACCTTGCCCCGCGACTGGATGACCTTCTTGAGCTGCTCCTTCTGCTGATCCAGCAGCCCCAGGTGGGTCAGCGGCATCTGCGCCCGGCGGCCGGCGTCGATCTCGATCGCCAGCGTGTACCCCCGCGTCGAGCCAGACGAGGTGACGTCCAGCGTGTGCCGATCGCCCTCCAGGTCGATCTTGAAGCTGCCGCTCTGTTTCTTGCGGCGGTCCTCGGCGTCGAGCCCGGCCGCCTCCTTGACGTAGTCGATCAGGCCCATCGCCAACTGCGGGTCGAGCTGATCCTGCGGGTAGCGCACGCCGTCGATCCGCACCGACATCGACGCCTTCTTGGAGTCGACGGCCAGGTCGATCCGGTCGGCGCCGCGGGGCAGGGCGTAGTCCAGGACCCGCTCCAGCGCCGCGTGGGCCTCGGCGCGGGGGTCGCTGCCGCTGGGCACGTCGATCCGCGACTCGTCCTGGGACAGCAGCGTCAGCGTGGCGCGGCTCTGGGCGCGCGCCGTCTGCTGGGCCTGGATCATCTGCGTGATCGAGTCCAGCGACAGCGACCACTGCATCTTCTCGGGCACGCGGCTGTTGCGGTAATAGGCGTAGCCCAGCAGCCCCCCCAGCAGCACCACCACCCCGATCAGCAGCCCCAGCGAGAAGATCGGGATCAGCAGCATCAGCCCGAACCCGATCACCCCGCAGCCGAGCTGCGCCAGGTTCCACCACTGCCGCGGCAGGTAGAAGAACGCCGCGTCCTTGTCCAGCCGGCTCACCGCCCACGCCCACCCGATCAGCACCGCCAGGAACACCAGCGGCTTGAACCAGCTCATCAGAAACACGGGATCGGCGGCGGAGAGCATCATTGGGGATTGCCGATTGAGGATTGCCTATTGTCGATCGCTTGGCTGGCCTGGCCGTCGCGGCCTGGCCCGCGACCCCTCGCGGTCATCCGCGAGCAAGCCATGATCTTAGTCAACTCCGTGGCTTCCTGCAGCAAGGGGCCGACCCGCTCCGATGCCAGCAACTCGGCGTCAATGATCAATTGCATCCAGTAGGCGCTCTCGTCGGCCTCTTCCTCGACGAGCCCGACCTTGGCGGCGAACTCCGCCTTGGAACGGGCGCGGCAGGCTGCCCGGTAGTTGGCGCCGACCGAGGTCATGCATCGCAGCAGTTGCTTGCCGATGATCTCGGCTTCCGCCGTCCTGGGCAGGTGGCGGACCAGGCGAATCCCGCGCAGGGCAAACCGCCGAGTTCGATCGCACATCTGCTCCTGCCGGGTCATCGAATCCGCCTCGTAAGGGTTCGCCACAACAACTCAGTCACCAATCACCAATCACCAATCGCCAATCGCCAATCGCCAATCGCCAATCGCCAATCGCCAATCGCCAATCTCACGACTTGATCCCCCGCAGGCGCATCTTGACCTCCTCGGGTGAGAAGGCCGCCTCCTGCGCCGTCCGCGGGTGGATGAACTGTTTCTCCACCAGCTCCACGAGGCTGTCGGTGAACGTCTGCATGCCCGAGTTCTTCGCGCCCTTGATCACCTCGTTCAGCTCGGTCTCGCGCCCCTCGAGGATGTACTTGCGCGTCGGCGGGCTCTGCAGGAGCACCTCGACCGCGGGGACGCGCGGCACGTCGTCCTTGATCGTCGGCAGCAGCTTCTGATAGATGAACGCCTGCATCTGGAACGCCAGCAGGTTGCGGATCGCCTCGCGCTCCTCCTGCGGGAACAGGTCGTAGATGCGCCCGAACGCCTGGGAGGCGCTGGAGGCGTGGATCGTGCCGAAGACCAGGTGCCCGGTCTCGGCGGCGCGGAGCGCCGACTCGAACGTCTCGCGGTCGCGCATCTCGCCGATCAGGATCACGTCCGGGTTCTCACGCACCATCGCGCGCAGGCCCATCGCGAACGAGGGCACGTCGATGCCGACCTCCCGCTGGTTCACGATCGCCTTCTCGTCCTTGAACATGAACTCGATCGGGTCCTCGATGGTGAGGATGTGGCAGGGGCGGTTCTTGTTGATGTGGTTGAGCATCGAGGCGATGGTCGTGCTCTTGCCGCTGCCGGTGATCCCGCAGATCAGGATCAGGCCCTGGCGCAGCTCGGCGATGTCGCGGCAGACCGGCGGCAGGTAGAGCTGCTCGAAGTCGAGGATCACGTTGTCGACGCGTCGGGCGGCGATGGCGCTGCGCCCGCGGGTGCGGAAGACGTTGACGCGGAAGCGCTGATCGTCGTCGAGGTCCATGGCCATGTCGATCGAGCCGAGCTCGGTGTAGTGCTTCCACTGCGTCTCGCTGAGCCCGGACTCGACCCACTTCTCGAACTCGACCTCGTCGATGGGCGGGGTGTTGACGGCCTTGAGGGCGCCGCGGAGGCGCAGCTGCGGGGGCTGGCCGCCGCGCATCAGCAGGTCGGAGGCCTCGAACTTGACGCAGGCCTCGAAGAACTTGCGAAGGGGGGTGTCGGCCAGGGACCGCCGCTCCTCGATGTGGTCGATCGGCGCCGTCGTGTCGTGCAGGGTCAGTTCGCTCACGTCAAGCCCTCTGGGTTGTGGATGAAGGCGGGGGGTCGGCTTCACGGTCCGTCGCCGTGCCCGGCCCGGGGGCGACGCGCTCGCCCACCGGTGCTCACCCGCCCGTCCTGGGTTGGTCCGGGCCGTCCAGACCGGCCCGAGCGGGGCATTGTAACCGTCGGCCGCGGGTCCTGCGCAGCACCGCCGCGGCCGCCTCGAGGCGATACGGCGGGCGCGGCGCCCGCCCCGCCGATTCGCACGGATCCACGACCGGCGCGCGCCCGCTGACCCGCCCGCCCCACACGTCGTTCGGCGCTCAGCCCGCCTTCGCCGCCGCACCGCCCAGCCGCACCGGCAGGCCCGCCTCCGCCAGGTACCGCTTGGCCTGCCCGATCGTGTACTGGCCGTAGTGGAAGATGCTCGCCGCCAGCACCGCGTCCGCACGCGTCTCGGTCAGCACCCGCCGCATGTGCTCCGGGCTCCCGCACCCGCCCGAGGCCACCACCGGCACGTCCACCGCGTCGGCGACCAGCTTCGTCAGCTCCACGTCGTAGCCGTCCTTCGTCCCGTCGGCATCCATGCTCGTCAGCACGATCTCCCCGGCGCCCAGCTCCACCACCCGCCGCGCCCACGCCACCGCCTCCAGGCCCGTCGGCGTCCGCCCGCCGTGCGTGTGCACCTCGAAGGCGTACGGCCGCGGCGTCGAGTCCGCCATCCCCACGTCGCGACGAAACCGCGACGAAAACTCCTCCATCGGCACCCGCTTGGGGTCGATGTTCACCACCGTCGCGCAGCGCCCGAATCGCCTGGCCGTCTGGCGCACGACGTCCGGATCCTCCACCGCCGCCGTGTTGATGCTCACCTTCTCCGCCCCGGCGCGGACCAGCTCGGTCACGTCGTCGATCGTGCGGATCCCCCCGCCGACGGTGAAGGGCATGAAGCACTGCTCGGCGACCCGGCGGACCACGTCGAGCATGATCCCGCGTTTCTCGTGGCTGGCGGTGATGTCCAGAAACACCAGCTCGTCGGCGCCGGCCTGGTCGTAGGCGCGGGCGATCTGCACCGGGTCGCCGGCGTCGCGCAGGTTCACGAAGTTCACGCCCTTGACCACGCGGCCTTCGTGCACGTCCAGGCACGGGATGATCCGGTGCAGCAGCATGGAATGGATCGTAGCCGACCCGTCGTGAGCCGGGAAGCGGCGCGGTCGCGGTGCGATCGACCGGGTGTAGTCCAAAAGTGGGGCACCCGCGACGGCGAGCGCACTTGGCTTGTTCGTCGGTGGGACAGGCGTCGGGCCTGTCATCGCCGCGCAGCGGCGAAGAGACCGACCGGCGGGACGCCGGTCCCACCTGACCCGGCAAGACCGCCCAAGTTATGGACTACACCCGATCGGCCCGCCGGCCGCGGGTCAGTCTGAGTCGGTCGGGCGGCCCTGCTCGCGCTCAAGCGGATCCGCGATCAGCGCACCCTCGGGCGAGACCGTGACACGCTGCTCGTCGCCTTCGGGCGGCGTCAGGCGTGCGTCGATCAGCGGTTCGTCCGAGTCGGGGTCGAGGCTGATGCGCAGGGTGAGCCGACCGGCGGGGCGGTCGAGCTCGAGGCGCAGCGTGTCGTCGGCGTTGAGCGGCGCCAGGTCGGGCACGTCGCTGGGTCGGGACTCGGTGACGTGCATGATCGCGGCGACGCGGTGGTGACTGCGCTGGTTGTTGGCCGTGGCGGAGAAGTGCCACCAGCGAGGCGGCTCGGGCGCCGGGGCCATGGGATAGTCCTGCTTGGGCGGGATGGGCCACTGGTCGGTCTGGGTGAACGTGAACCCGCCGGGCGTGAGCAGTTGGACGGCCATGGTGGACGGGCCGCGGGTGACGCCGAGGCGTTGGGTGGATTCGTTGATCGCGATCTGCTCACGGGCGTGCATGAGCCAGTCGATCGAGACGGGCTTGTCGGTCGCGAGGTCGTCGACGAGGACGATCAGGTCGGGGCGGATCATCAGGGCGTGGCGGGTGTAGGTGCGGACGGGCTCGCCGTAGCAGTCGGCGGCCTGGCCGGCGACGTAGCCGAGGCCGGGCAGGCTCTTGAAGTCGGTGAGCCGGCCGGTGGCGTGCGCGTCGCGGTTGATCTGGCCGCGGCCGTCGATCAGCAGGGCGTTGTGGGCGACGGTGTGCTGGGCGTATTCGGTGTGGAACGGTGAGCCGTGCTGGGGGAAGCGGTCGGCGCCGGGCCCGGCCAGCGCCCGGCCGCCGTGCAGGATCGCGAAGCTGTTCTGGTCGGCGTGGCTGTGGCTGACGGCGCCGAACGGCGAGCTCTTGAACAGCAGCATCAGGTCGCGTGGCGGGTCGGTCGGGTCGCTGTGCAGCGCGGCCCAGCCCACGCCGAAGAACGCGCGGTCGGGCGGCACGTCGTCGGGGCGGCGCGGCTCGAGCGTGTCGGGCAGGATCAGCCGGTGCACCGGGCCGACGCGGCTCCAGGCGTCGTCCCGCGACGGCAACTGCTCGATCCACCACCGTGTCACCGGATCTTGGTACTTCAGGGCGTGGAAGTGCAGGATCGAGCGCAGCCCGTCGGCGCGCGTCGCCACGCGGCCGTGCTCGCCGTCGCCGAACGGCATGATCTCCCCGTTCGGCGCCACGCACGCGGTCAGGAAGTGCCGCATGTTCCGGAAGTACGCTTTCTTCCACAGGTCGTACCCGGTCGCGCGGACCAGCGACTCCATCGGCGTGATGAACCGCTCGTTGTAGGACAGGGCGTAGCTGACGCCCTCGGCCCATCCGCCGTCCTTGCCCGCCCAGTGCGGGAACACCGTCAGCAGGGCGCGCAGCGCGTAGTCCAGCCAGCGCTCGGCCTCGGGCTCATCGGCCATCACGATCGCGAACTCGCACAGGTACCCCGGCAGGCGGCCGTCGTGGCTGTACGCCGAGTAGTTGAGAAAGTCACGCCGCTCCAGCCGCGCCAGCATCCGGTTGCCGTGCTCGATCAGCGCCGTGCGCACCCGCTGCCGCTCGTCCTCGGTGAACAGCGGGTACAGCCAGTCGTAGCATTGCGGCAGCACGCGGCAGATGCGCAGGCCGATCTCGTCGAAACCCTCTTCGAGCGAGGCGATCCCGTCGGTCTCCCACTCGGTCAGTTGCAGCACGTGCCGCTTGGCCGCCTCGCCGTAGCGCTCGTCCCCGCTGAGCAGGTACATCAGCGCCATCGGCACGGCGCCGCGGTGGTACACGCGCGTGAACTGCTGGTACGACGCGCGGTACGCCGTGCGCCGCCGGGCGTACTCGGTTTCCTTGTCGAACCGGTCGAAGTCGGGCCTGGGCATCGGCTCGAGCGACAGCGCCTCGTCGGCGGCGCGACGCAGGTCCTCGTAGGCCGCCCGACGCGTCGTGCTCAGCGTGGCGCGCACGCCGTCGAGCTCCGCCGCGGGAAACAGCAGCCGCGGGTGCTCACGCGGGATGCGCTCGAGCAGCTCCGTCGGCTCGACCCACGGCAGCTCCAGCGGATCGTCAGCGATCGTGAACGACTCGGGCGCCCGCCGCGCCAGCGTGGCGCCGGCCTCGTTCGTGGCCTCGACCGTCCAGGTGTAACGGCCCGGCGGCAAGGCCCGATCCGGCACGTGCACCGGATCACGCAGGATCGGCGAGCGGTACACCTCGCTCGCCCCCGCGTCCTCGATCGTCAGGCGATAGAAGACCGCGTCGCGTGGCCCGGCGCGCCACCAGCAGAAGCCCGGCGGCGTCAGGTCCACGACGGCGCCGGCCGCCGGCCGGTTGAAGTTGCCGTCGGTCGGCCGGCGTTCGGGGAACGAAGCCTCGGGTCGCCCGGCCAGCGCGGCGTGGCAGGCGAGCAGGAGGAGCAGCGCGCCGGCGACCGGGCCGCTCCGCCGCGCTTCCCCGGCGACCCTCATTCGTTGCCACCCGCGCATCGGCGCTCCTTGGTCGACGTGCCCCCCCGACCAGCTTAACAGACGGGTGCCGGCGATGGCTGGCCGAGGCCGACGGCCGGTCCGGCGGGGGGGGCGAAGCTGCGAGGGATGGTGAGGCTGGGTGGAGCGGGCCGTCGGCGGCGCCGGGCGGTGATCGGTGCCGTCGGGCGCCACAACAGATTTTCCTAGCACAATCGATAAAAACGCTTGCGATCCACGCTTCGGTGGTCTATAAGTAGGGGCGGAGGACCGACTCATCGCGGGCAGGGGGGAAGCGCCCGTGACCAACCCGGCTGCCGGACGACCCGTGCCTCGCGATGGGTCCGTCAGCCATTACGTCTGCGGTGATGGAGTGACAGGATCAACTTTTCTACGGCTCAGGAGGAAATTGGGATGACACGAAGAATCAGCACCTGCAGCGCCCTGGCGGCGGCCCTGATCGCCTCGCCGGCGATCGCCGAGATCGGCGTCGTCGTTCAGGAAGACTTTGAGTCCTACAACAGCACCGGCGACTTCGAGGCCGTCTGGAATCCTGATACCTCTACGAGGCAAGAAACAGATCCGTTGCCGGAGTTGGTGACAGACTTTGGCAACCCTGGTCAATCCGTTCTTCACCCCGGCGATGGGCTGAATTTTCGGGAGTTCGATGCGCCGATCGTTCCAACTGAGGAAGAATGGATCAAAGTTTCAGTGGACATCTTCGACGAAGGAATTACATCCAACAAGCGAGTGACACTGGGGCTCCGCAACTTCGAATTGGGGCAGAACCTGCTCGAGCTCGGCCACTGGAACGCGTTTTCGACTGAAGACCCCGCAGGGTTTCCTCCGTACTCCTTCCGCACGATCCTGTTTGATGCCGGCTCGGAAGTCCCGGACGTCGGCGGTGGCGGCGGGTGGGACTTCTTCGACATGGGCACGGAGATGATCGAGGTGCCCATCGATCCCGAGGACCCCGACGCCGGGACCGAGATGATCGAGGTCAACGTGAACCGAACTCAGGAGGGCTGGCACCGCTGGATGGCGGTCATCAAGCCCGAGGAAATCGAGATCAGCTTCGACCTGTTCGCTGACGGCGACATCGACGCGACGCGGACGGTCGCGGCGATCACTTCTGAGAACGGCTTTACTGAGGTGCGATTCGGTACTCCGGGTGATTTTTCTTCCTTGGGTGATCCTGACGTACCTGGTTCTGGTGCCGGCCACTTCGACAACATCCTTGTCGAGGTCATCGAGGCCGCCACGGCCGTGCCCGGCGATGCCGACGGCGACGGTGACGTCGACGCCTTCGACCTGGGCCTCTGGCAGACCCAGTTCGGCCAGACCGGCGAGGGCCTGAGCGCCGACTTCGACGCCGACGGCGACGTCGACGCGTTCGACCTGGGCATCTGGCAGATCAACTTCGGCACGGGCCTCGACGGCGCGGCCGTGCCCGAGCCGGCCAGCCTGGCCCTGATCGGTCTGGGCGCCCTGGCGACGCTTCGTCGCCGCCGCTGATTCGTTTACAATCCCCGGGTCGCGCCGGCCAGCCGCCGACGCGACCCTTTCGGGCCACCGTGGCCCATGGAGGAAGTTAGATCTCACGTCGCGGCTCGTGGCCGCTCCAGTCTCAACGAAGGAGGGACATATATGACACGAGGGTTCAAGTTTCTGACGATGGCCGGCGCGGCCATGATGGTCGCGTCGCCGGCGCTGGCCCAGTCGCTCGACCTGGGCATCGGCGTCCGCGAGACCGAGACCGACGCGGCGATCGGCGCCGACGGCGGGTTCTCCGGCGGCATCGAGTTCGTCGATCGTGACGTCCACAGCGTCACGCTCGACAACACCTGGCAGCTCGTCACGATCGACCTGGACACCGCGGCGATCACCGCCTTCGCCGGCGCCACCGCCGACGGCGTCCTCGACGGTGGCACCGACGGCAAGGGCGTGCTCGAGCACATCAACATCCGCAGCGGCGGGTTCACCGGGCCCATCACGCTCTGGATCGACGATGTGACCTTCAACGACGGCGCGGCCAACTTCGTCCTGGCCGACTTCGAGGCCAACGCGATCGGCGACGAGGTCATGTTCCAGGAGCCGCGGTTCTCCGGCTCGACGGCGGGCAGCCTCACCGAGGACTTCAACGTCTCGGCCGTCACCGACGCCATGGCCCAGTCCGGCAGCCAGTCGCTCGAGGTGCAGTTCGAGTTCATCGACGACGACCCGACCCGGTGGGTTCGCCTGACGACGTTCCAGGCCGCCAACGTGCCCAATCCGACGATCGGCACCAGCGGCACGCTGAGCTTCTACGTCAAGGGCGTGCCCGAGCCGGCGTCGCTGGCGTTGCTCGGCCTCGGTGGCCTGGCCGCCCTGGCGCGCCGTCGCACCGCCTGATCGATGCGCGAACGTGACCGCGCCGCGGCGTACGCGACGCGGAAACCGAATCTCTCCGGCCCGTCCCGGCCAACTCCGCGACGGGCCCTTTTCGGAACTCGCCACTTTCCGTTTTTCGAGCTTTGGAGGAGAAACCCATGCGAACCTGGATCACGACCCTGACCTGTGCCGCCCTTGTCTGGACCGGCGCGACGGCCCACGCCGCGTTCGTCGTCGAGATCGACACCGACGGCGCCGACGACGGCGTGCTGACGTTCAGCCCGAACTTCGGCTTCGGCGGCGACACCACCACCGCCAGCCAGAGCGCCGCCAGCGCGGCCGTCGGCCTGACCGGCGGCGACAGCATCTTCGGCGGCGACGGCGATGCCGAGCCCGACACCTACCTGTACACCTACGACCTCGACGTCGACGGCGACAACCTCGCCCTCACCGCCGGCACCGCGCTCAACGACGACGGCGACACCGCCTCCGGCCTGACCGCCGGCGGCTCCGGCCCCTACAACGTCTACGCCACCTGGCCCTTCACCGAGAACGTCAGCGGCGGCAACACCACCTTCGTCCTGACCGACGACATGGCCAACGAGCTGCTGAACGTCTCGCTCGATCAGAACGGCTTGGGCGACGAGTGGGTCCTGCTCGGGTCGGTCAACCTCGACGCCGCGCGGACCTACACGCTCAGCCAAGAGGCCGGCTCGAACAGCTTCGTCTCGATGCGGTCCGCGGCCGTCATGTTCGACGCCGTGCCCGAACCCGCTTCCGTGGCCCTGCTCGGCCTCGGCGGCCTCGTGGCCCTGGCGCGTCGCCGCACCGCCTGAGCCTTCTGCAACCGCGGCCTCGGCCAGGAGTTACGACCCCCGGCCGCGCCGCTCGACATCCAGCCGACTTGCGACACCGCCCCGGCCCTTCGCCGGGGCGGTGTTTTGCTGTACGATGACCTTACGGCACCTTTCCGCTCGCCCCTGGCCCTTCCGGAGACTCGCCGTGAACCAGCACGCCGCCGACCCGTCCAGGCGCCCCTCCGCCGCGGCCGCCATCGACACGCTCAAGCTCGACGACCAGAAGTGGGCCGACCTGACCCGGCGCGTCCGCGAGGCCGCTGCCCAGGGCCAGAACCCGGCCGAAAAACGCCACCACGAACGCAAGCGCTACGAAAAACGCATCCGCTGCATCCTTCGTGCTCAACAGCCCGGCGCCAAGGAGCCGCAAAACTTTATCGTCTACAGCCGCAACCTCAGCCGCGGCGGGCTCGGGTTCTTCCACGGCGCCTACGTCCACCCGCGAACCGTCTGCCAGGTCATCCTCCCGCGACCCGACGGCAAGGGCGCCGTGATCGACGCCCGCGTTCAGTGGTGCCGACACGTCGAGCAGCGCATCCACGAGGTCGGCGTCCAGTTCGACGAGCCGATCGAGATCGACGCGTTCCTCGACGGCGACGAGCCGGAGGTCTGAGCGGCGCCCCCGTTTAGCCGGCGGGCCTGCCCGCCGCGTTCCGCGACCGGCCTTCGCCGGGATCGCCCGCCCCCGCCTGCCACGGCACGCCTCCCCTGATAGATTGCCCGCGTGAGCACCGCCACGACCACCGCACCGACCTCGCCGGCCACCTCCCTCGCCCTCGACGCCCCCGAGCGCCGCTGCCTCGCCCTCGACGCCCTCCGCGGCCTGGCCATCCTCATGATGTGCCTCTCCGGCCTCGTGCCCAACCACCTGCCCAACTGGATGTACCACGGCTACTACCCCCGCTTCCTCCCCGACGCCGCCGGCAACTGGCAGCCCGTCGCCGACCCCTGGACCCACCGACCCGAATGGGCCAGCTTCACCTGGGTCGACTGGGTCTTCCCCATGTTCCTCTTCGCCATGGGCGCCGCCTTCCCCTTCGCCCTCTCCCGACGCCTCCAGCGCGGCGCCTCGCGCCGGCGCCTCGTCCTGGCCGTCCTCGGCCGCGGCGTCCTGCTCGTGCTCTTCGCCGCCTACGTCCAGCACATCACCCCCGGCGCCATCCAGGACCCGCCCGCCCTGGGCGCCTGGCTCATCGCCCTCTTCGGCTTCCTCCTGCTTTTCCCCGTCCTCACACGCTTGCCCGCCGACTGGAGCTTCCGCTGGCGCCTCGGCCTGCGCAGCGCCGGCGTCTCCGCCGCCGTCTGCCTCCTCGCCGGCCTCGACTTCGCCGACGGCACCGGCTTCCGATGGTCACGCACCGACATCATCATCCTCATCCTCGCCAACCTCGCCGTCTGGGGCTCGCTCATCTGGCTGCTCACACGCCATCACCCGTACTGGCGTCTGCTCACCCTCGCCATCCCCCTCGTCGGCCACCAGCTCGCACGCGGCGAATGGCAGTGGCCCGTCTTCGACCCGCTGCTGCACTGGCCCGAACGCGCCCTGAACCTCACCTGGATCGTCGACACCCCCGTTCTCGACCTCTCCCACTGGTACGACTTCACCTTCACCAAGTTCCTGTTCATCGTCATCCCGGGCACCATCGTCGGTGACCTGCTGCTCCGCTGGATGCGGCGGCCCGCCGACCGCGACGCCTCCAGTGACGACGCGGCGCCCGATCCGCCCAAACCCGTGGGCGCCGCACGCCTCGCCGCCGTCGCCGGCCTGCTGCTCGCCGTCGTCCTGGCCGTGCTCGTCGGCCTCCAGCACCACGGCCACGCCGTCGCCGCCCTCGGGCCCGTCGCCCTGCGCACCCCCTGGCTCGCCGCCGCCCTGGCCCTGCCCCTGCTCGCCCTCGCCGCCCTCGCCCTCGACCGGCCCCGACACGCCGACGCGCGACTCGTCGCCGCCCTCGCCGCCTGGGGCGCCGCCACGCTGCTCCTCGGGCTCGCCCTCGACCTCAACGAGTACCTCGCCCTCCTGCCCTTCGACCACTACGGCATCACCAAGGGACCGCCCGTCACCCTCAGCTACTACTTCGTCTCCACCGGCCTGTCCATCCTCCTGCTCGCCTCCCTGGTCGTCTGGATCGACCTGCTGCCCGCCCGCCGGCCGTTCCGACTCCTGATCGACAACGGCCAAAACCCCATGATCGCCTACGTCGGCATCCGCAGCCTCCTGGCCCCGTTGGTCAACCTCCCGATCCTCCGCCCCTTCTCCGCCGCCGACGGGCCCGACTCGCTCGATCAACTGTTCCTCCAGCACGTCTTTGACACCCCCTGGAGCCGCCTGGTCTGGGCCCTGGCCAAGACGCTGCTGCTGGCCGTCATCGTCAGCGCCTTCACCCGCCGCCGTGTCTTCTGGCGAACCTGAACTCCCCGCCCCTGGGGCTCGATTGCTGGCAGCCGCGGGCAGACCTGCCCGCGGACGCCTTCGAGGGCGTGGGCGGTGCGCATTTCACGGTGGCGCTCGGAGACGCAAGGCCTGTGCGTTCGGCGCCCTCCTCGATCGCTGCGGGATAAACCTCAAGAGCGCCAAGAGGAACCACGGGGTACACGGGGCCGAGGCAGGGGTCAGGGGCCGGGGGACGGGGACGCGCGGCCGTTCACGGCTGCTCGGCGATGTGGTACGAGGTGGCCTGCACCAGCTCGATCAGCAGGAGGATGTACATGACCAGGGCGTAGGCGGCGGCGGCGAGCACGGCGAGGGCGGCGAAGCAGCCGATCATTGGGATCGCCGTGAGCGCCGAGCAGACGATCAGCACGACGAAGGCCTTGATGACGCTGGCGGCGCGCTGCTCGACCTGCTCGAAGCCGAGGTAGGCGGCGAGCTTGTAGAAGAACGCGAGGAAGCAGATGGTGGCGATGACGCTGAGCAGGGAGGCGGGCAGGCCGAGGTAGGCCGGCAGGGCTTGGACCTCGGCGGCGCCGCCGATGCCGGCGGCGATCACGTGCAGCACGATGGACAGGACCAGGATGCCGCGCGCGGCGGCCTCGCCCGGCACGCCCAGACACAGCAGCGGCCCGATCGCCTGGGCCACCGTCCCGGCCATCACCGCGATCGCCAGCCCGATCAGCACCGCGTCGCTCGCCACGCCGGCGAACGGCACCGCCGCCGCGCCCAGCATGCCGCCGATGGTCAGCACGATGCCCACCAGGCTGAACCACAGCCCGACGCGGACGAGCTTGAGCCCGCGGATCGGGGCGCGCCCCGCCGCTCGCTCCTGCTTCGACAGTGGATCCACGCTCGTGTCGAGCTTGCGCCCGGTCGTCTGGTCCGTCCCGCAGTTGATGCACAGCACCGCGCCCGGCTTCAGGGGCGCGTTGCACTTGACGCACCGCGCGGCCGAGGCCCCGTCCGCGGCGGCGCGACCCGGCGTCGCGCCGGGCTCCGGCTCGGCCAGGGGGATCGTCCCGCTGCCGCCCGGGTCGCCCGCCGCCTCGGCCGGGTCCCGCTCCGGCACGCGGACCTTCTGACCGCAGCGGCACCTGGCCACGCGACCGGCGAGCTTGGGCTTCCACGCGAACGACCGCCCGCATGCCTCGCACTCGAACGTGCTCGACGCCATGGCGATAACCGTAACGAATCGTCGACCGGACGCAACATCGCCCGAGGCGTTTGGTGGCGTCACCCCCGCGCCCGCCCCGCCGCCTCGCGCGACGCGGCGCGCCCGCCGCTGGCGGGGTGGCGCGACGCCGGTCTCGCCGTCACGGCCCCGTGACGCGCACGTCGTCGAACTGCACGCGGCCCTCGTTGCCGCGGCTGTACAGGTTGATCCGCAGCCACGACGCGTCGTCCGGGCACGTGCCGCTGACGCGGAGCTCGACCCAGCCGTCGGTCGTGCCGGCGATCGGCTCACTTGTCGGCCCGCCGCGGAACGCGAAGCCCGAGCCGTCGATGAACGTGATCGCGACGCCGCTTTCACCCGTGGCGCCCGAGGCCCTGACCTGGACGGTGGCGGTGAACCGCTCGCCGGGCATCGCCGGGACGGGCCACGACTGCCAGTGCGCGTCGTTGGCCGCGGCGATCGCGACGCAGCGCTCGCCGTGTGCCGCGTCGTCGTCGACCAGCAGGAACGTGCCGTCCCCGTGCGTCTCGCCGTGGAAGTTGCCGCGGTCCCACCCGCGCACGCGCTGGCCGTCGGCCTCGATGATCTCGAACGAGTGGCGCGCCAGCAGGTTGTCCGGGTCGCGTCGCCGCTCGCTCAGGCCGGGCCAGGCCACGCGTCCTTCGAACACGAGGTAGACGGGGACGTCCGTCAGCGCGATCTCGCCGGCGGCGCCGTCCTGTTCCTCGCCGTACAGGTCGAACACGCGCGCCTCGGCCGGCAGGTCGAGCGAGCCCTCGGCGTACGGGTCGGCCCAGGCGACGGCCAGGGTCGCGTCGTCGCGGTCGAACACGACCGCCTTCGCTCGCTCGCCGTACACGTAGCCGCGGCAGGCCGCCCCGTCGAGCCGGCTCGTCATCACCCGGTACGCGTCGAACGACATCTTCCGCTCGTCCTCGGGCGAGAGCAGGCCCCAGCTCTCCCACCAGTCGTCGCGGCCCTCGACACGCCAGCTCTTGAGGCAGAACCAGTAAAGCTGCTCGACGCCCTCGGCCAGCGAGATCGCGTACGACTGGACCAGGAACGCCGCCTGCCTGTGCATCGACGCCCGGTCCGTGTTCTTGGCGTGCCAGCCCATCTCCGTGATGTACAGGGGCATGTCCGGCCGGCCGAACCGCGCCGCGGTCTTCGCCACGTTCTCGATCTGTCGGCCGAGCAGCATCTCGTCCGGCCCGCCCGAGAGCGAGTACGGGTGAAAGCTCAACGCGTCCATGTACCGAAAGCCCCCGAGCTCGCCCACCTCGATCAGCCAGTCGACGTCGGTCAGGCTCGTCGAGCAGCCGACGACCGTGCACGTCGGGTCCGCCTGCTTCGCCGCCCGGTACGCCGCACGCAGCAGCGCCACGTAGTGCTCGGCGTTCGGGCCGTTGTGCGGCGGGCTTTGCCAGAACGTGGGGATGTTCGGCTCGTTCCAGACCTCCCAGACCTTGATCTCGTCGCGGTACCGCTCGACCATCCTGCGGACGTACTCGGCGTAGTCGGCGACGCCCTCGGGCGTGTGCGGCGAGTGGTCGGCCCACGCCGCGTTGTAGCACAGGATCGCCATCACGCCCAGCCCGTGCCGCCGGTACAGCTCCACCGCCCGGTCCGGGTGCTCCCACGCCCAGCGGTCCGGCTCCGGCTCGATCGCGCCCCACCAGAAGTCCAGCCGGTCGTACTTCACCCCCGCGTCCGTCATCGCCTCCAGCCTCGTCGCGTACTCGGCCTCGCGCTCGGCCTCGGGCTTGTGGTGCTGGTGGAAGTAGGTCAGGCCGTTGATCGCGAAGGGCGAGCGATCGGATGCGACGGCGCTCACGCCATCGACCGCCTCCGTGCGAAGGCCGCGATCGCAGGCGACGAGCAGGCACGCTGCGACGATGAGGGGAAGAATGGGTTTCATGCCCGCATGGTAACGATCTCGTGACGGCTTGAGGACCTCGAGGCTGGATGCCACTCTTGACACATTCGTCGATGCCTCGTCTTGACCCGTTCATGGATCCTCCGGTCAACACATTCGTTGATGCCACGGCGTGACCGGTAGGTCAAGCCGTGCCAGACGGCGTTGGACGTTCGATCGTCACGCGACGGCGACCGGAATGACCGACGCGCTTCATCACGACTTGGCTTCAAGCCAAGTCGTGGCATCACCATTGACTCGAGCGTTGAAGGTGAGATCGAGACAAGAGTAAAGCCGGGTCGAAGCGAGGCACCAGCGCAGGCCCGAGTATTCGTGTGCCGCTGATACGGTCACCTATTCACCGTGAAGGCGATGTCGGTGCCCGGGTTCGAGCCTGAGTGCCCATCGTCCTGTCCGCCGTCGTCCTGGCCGTCGGTGCCTACCGAATAGACGACGTAGCCGTCGTCGAGCCGGCGGTATCGCAGCGGCTGGCCGTCGAACGGGTCAACCGGCACCTCGTCGAGGAACGCCGGCGCCAGCTCGTCCAGCGAATCGGGCAGGCGGCCTTCTGCAAGGCGGAAGCGCTCGATGGCAAGCGCGGCATCGGAGGCGTGCATGAGCGCTGAGTGCTGAAGATCGGTGGATAGGGTTACAGCAAGCGCGCCAAGCTGAAACCGTGTGACGGCCTGATGAACGGGCTGTGCATCAATCGCGGCGTCAAGTTCATGCCCGCGTTTAATGCGCTGAGGACCCGGAAGCTCCGCCGCCTCAAGTAGATCCTTCATCAGGTTGAGCGAGGTGATGTGGTTGATGTCCATTACACCGGAGATCTGCGCAAATCGAATCCATGATTCAGGGATTAGGATCGCCTCGTGGTCATGGGTATATCTGTGATTAATCAGGCAAAACTCGCTGATGAGCATGAGTCGCGCACGAGATGAATTGACGATCACTTTGAGCGTGTCCTGCAAATGGCGCCAATGAGAGTCCGTAAACGCCGTACGATGTACGGCATCGATGACCGTCTCTGCAAAGATGGTTTCAATCTGCATCAGTACCAATTGTGAAGCGTAAATGGGTTCATCACGCAGAGAACCCGCTACGCCGAGAATGGATCGCAAACAGTGAACATGTTCTGCTCTGTTCTCTTTTTCGTTGTGCAGTCGTGACGCAACTGCCAGCAGCCGTGCACTGTGACGCAGCTTGCCGAGATGGAAAAGCTTCATGTCGTCCCCGCTCAGAAGATCGACCGGGAACCGGCATCGCTCCATCGCCGCGGCTTCGTGGAGCTTGTCGATGGCCGGCTGGTTCAACTCGACGTATCTGGTCATCGCGTCAAGCATTTCGCCCGGGTAAGGTTTTCCGGGGGCCGGCCATTTCGTCTGGGGGGTCGGATACGGCTCGGGCCACGCCTCGCCGGCATACGGGTCACCATCAAACTTGGACCAATCAATGTCGCTGGCGTACGCCGGGATTCGCGCTTCGAGATCGGGATCGGAGACGAGCAGCTCGAACGCCTCCTGATACACGAACGCCGCGTTTTCCTCCGGCGGGGGCATGGGGTAGGCGGCCTGGAGCTCGGCGAGCGTGGCGGGGTAGCCGTCGGCCCGGATGGCGTCGAGCCGGGCCGCGATCGCGCGCTGCAGCGACCAGCGGTACCCGCCGTAGATCGCCGCCAGCGCCAGCACAAGGACGGACACGATGATCAGCCATCGCGGCACGGCCCGCCGTTGCTGGTGCGCCTGGCGTTCGGTCATCGTTTTATCCCGTCGGCGGCGCGCACGTGAGATCGGGGCGAGCCGGGGCGTGGGGTCGGGAGGCATGACGGTCGAACGCGGGGCGGGCGGGTCAGGCGTGGGGATGGTACTTCTCGATGACGTGCTTGAGCCGGGAGGCGTCGACGTGGGTGTAGATCTGCGTGGTCTGGATGTTGGCGTGCCCGAGCAGCTCCTGGACGACGCGGAGGTCGGCGCCGCCGGCGAGCAGGTGGGTGGCGAAGGAGTGGCGCAGGACGTGGGGGTAGACGTCGCGGAGGCCGGCGCGGACGGCGTGCCGCTTGACGATCTGCCAGACGACGACGCGGGTGATCGGCGAGCCGGTGCGGGAGAGGATGAGCCGGTCGGTGGGCTTGTCGGGTCGCAGCAGTCGGGGGCGAAGCTCGTCGAGGTAACGGCGGAGGGCTTGGAGGGCGGGCCGGCCGACGGGGACGATGCGTTCCTTGCCGCCCTTGCCGAAGACGCGGGCGACGCCGAGGTCGAAGTAGAGCCAGTCGGTCTGGATGGTGGCGGCCTCGGAGGCGCGAAGGCCGGCGGCGTAGAGCAGCTCGAGCAGGGCGACGTCGCGGAGGAACAGGGCCTGTTGAGGTTGGGGGGCGGCGAGCAGGCGTTGGATCTGCTCGGCGGCCAGGACGTTGGGCAGGCGTCGCCAGGTGGCGGGCTGGGAGAGCAACTCGGCGGGGTCGTGGTCGAGGTGGCCGGTGGACTGGAGGAAGCGGAAGAAGACGCGGAGGGTAGCGACGTGTCGGGCGATGGAGCTGACCTCGAGCCCGCGTTCGCCGAGGCTGCGCAGGTGTTCGATCAGGTCCTCGAAGCGGAGGGCGGCGAGGTCGGTCCGGCCGCGTGCTTCGAGCCAGTCGGTCAGGTCGCGGAGGTCGGCGGCGTAGGCGCGGAGGGTGGCGGGGGCGAAGCCGCACTCGATGCGGCAGAACCCGAGGAACTCACGAACCGGTGGGTCGAAGCGCGAGGGCGGCGGTGCCGAACGCGGGCGTGAGCCGGTCGAGCGGTCGGCCCTCCAGGGTGAGCGTGTAGGGTTGCGGGTCACGCGGCGCCTCGCGTTCGCGGCTGAGCTGGCGGTACATCGGGCAGGTCCGATACTCGTTGAGGCAGACGGTGAAGGCCTGGTTCATCCGATTGAGGCTGAAGCGGTGGGCGCATCGGGGGTCGTTGCGGTCGATGAAGGGGCAGGCGTGCTCGTGGCGGGCGCGACGGGGCATCGGCATGAGGTCCTTGCAACGGGTCCATCCGGTGATATCGGCGCAGGGGTGAGCGTGGCGTGAAAATCGCGGCGAGGGCCCTGGGGTGGCGTGAGGGCGTGGGGAGCGCCGTTCACGGGGCGGTCACGGCCCGGTCATGGCCCGCTCGATCAGGGCGACGACGCTGTCCTGCAGGGCCTTCATGTGGCGGTTGCCGCGGGGGGGCTTGAAGCCGTTGCACAGGACGCTGAAGGCGATGGTGCGGGAGGCGTGGGCGTCGTGGAGCGAGTCGTGGCCGGCGGGCAGGACCAGGTAGCCCGAGAGGGACGAGACGCCGCTGAGGTACCCGCTCTTGCCGTACACCTTGCCCCGCAGGCCGCGGAAGCGTTGGGCGAGGGTGCCGTTGATCCCGCCCTCGGACAGGCTCTGGCGGAACAGGGGCCCGAGCCGGCGGTCGCGGTGCATGGCGTCGAGCAGCTCGACGAACAGGCGGGCGCTGACGCGGTTGGACCGGCTCATGCCGCTGCCGTCGGCGATGTGCGCCGCGGCGCCGTGCGTGCCCAGGCGGCGTTGGAGGAACAGCCGCACGGCCGCGGCGCCGTTGGCCCAGCCGCCGCGCGTCCCGGTCGCCTCGAAGCCCAGCCGCTTGAACAAAGCCTCGGCGAAGAGGTTCTCCGAGTCCTGGTTCGTCCGGGCCAGGATCAGCGGCAGGGTGGTCTGCACCACGTGCAGCGGCCGGTAGGTCGGCGTGGGGGCCCGCTCCGCGAGCCGCTCGACCCGCTCGACGGCAACGCCCGCTTCGCGCAGGCGGTGCGCCAGCAGCCGGCCGAAGAACACCGGCGGGTCGTGCACCGTGACCTGGAAGGGCGTCTGCCGGCGGTGGCGGACCGACCCGCCGAACAGCAGCGTCGGCTCGCCGGAGCGTCGGTCCAGGGTGAACAGGTCCTCGCGGCCGGTCACGGCGTTGTTGACCGTCTCGAGAAACGGCGCCTCGGGGTAGATCACGATCCGCGGCGCCTGGCCGGCGGCGGTGGGGATCGGCAGCACGTCGACCACGTTGCGGTGGAAGTTCAGCCCGGCGACCTGGGCGCAGTAGTCCTTGTGGAGCTGGTTGCCGGGCCAGTCGGGGTGGACGAGCCGGCGGTCGAAGACGCGGTCATCCACGAGCAGGGAGGCGAAGCGATCGATGCCGGTGTCGAGCACGGCCCGGACCCACTGAGCCAGCAGGTCCTCGACGGTGTAGCCGTGCTGGTTCAGCAGCACGGGGTCGCCGAAGGCGGGGTCGCCCTCGCCGAACACGTAGAGCGACGGCGCGGCGTCGGGGCGCTCGTCGGCGCGGCCGAGCGCCCCGCCGAGCACCGGCTCGGGCTCCTGGTCGGCCGGGTCGACCAGGCCCAGCGTCGTGCGGAACATGAACTCCGGGCCGAGCTGGTCCAGCGCCGCGGCGGTGGTCAGCAGCTTCATGTTGCTGGCCGGGATCATCGGGTCGTTGCCGCCGATGTCCGCCAGCACCTGCCGGCGGTCCAGGTCCATCACGTAAACCGTGACGGTCGTCTCGCCGAGGTTCGCCCCGCGGACGAGCTGCCGCACCGCGTGCTCGAGCTCCGCACCGATCGCCGGCGCCGTCAGCAGCGACGCCAGCCCCATCGCCATCGTGCACACGATCCGCCGCATGACTGCCTTTCCACTGGGGGTCTTGAACTTACAGGACGCTGACCCTATCGGTCGATTCGGGCGTGCGCTCTTGAAACTCGGCGCGACGTCTCACCGCCGCCAGTAGGCGCGTCGCTCGACGGCACGCAGCTCGTACCGCACGCCGTCGGGTCCCTCGTGGCGGACCATCACGTGCCGCAGGGCCGGGTCGGCCGCGAACCAGTAGTGCAGCTCCGGCCGCATCTCGCGCGACGGGCCGACGAACCGCAGCCGCAGGTGGTGCGCCTCGACCTCGCCGATCGGCAGCGACAGCCGCTCGCGACCGAGGTCCGTCACGCGGTACCGGCCCAGCCGCGTGGGCGTGAGGT
>CAYSIX010000001.1:46252-49159 GCA_964431205.1 uncultured Phycisphaeraceae bacterium | reverse complement strand
GATCGAGTACGCCGTGACGCTCTTGCCGCAGCCGGACTCGCCGACCAGCGCCAGCGTGCGCCCGCGCTGCATGCGGAACGACACGCCGTCGACCGCGCGGATCTCGCCCTCCTCGGTGTAGAAGCGGGTGTGCAGGTCCTCGACCTCGAGCAGCGGGCCGTCGCTCGCGGCGGGGGCGTCGGGTCGGGCTGTCATCAACTGCGTCATGGCTCGGTCACCGGGCGGAGTAGGGGTCGGCGGCGTCGCGCATGCCGTCGCCGAGGAAGTTGAAGCTGAGCACGGTCGTCACGATGAACACCACGGGCATGAGCAGCCACGGGTAAAAGCGGACGGCCTTGATGTCCAGGCAGTCCTGGAGCATCACGCCCCAGCTCACGATCGGCGGGCGCAGCCCCAGGCCGAGGAAGCTCAGCGACGTCTCACCCAGGATCATGCCGGGCACGGCCAGGGTCAGCGCCACGATGATGTGGCTGGTGAACCCGGGCAGCAGGTGGCGGAAGAGGATGCGGCCGTGGCTGGCGCCGATGAGTCGGGCGGCGACGGCGTAGTCCTCCTCGCGCAGCGAGATGATCTTGCCGCGCACGACGCGCGCCAGGCCCGTCCAGTTCAGCAGGCTCAACAGCACGGTGATGGCGAAGTAGACGCGCAGCGCCGACCAGTCGGAGGGGACGACCGCGGCCAGGGCGATCCACAGCGGCAGGTGCGGGAAGGAGTTGACGATCTCGATGCCGCGCTGGATCAGGTTGTCGGCGCGCCCGCCGACGTAGCCGCTGACCCCGCCGATCGCCATGCCCAGCAGGAACGTGAAGCAGATGCCGATCAGCCCGACCGACAGCGAGACGCGCGCGCCGTAGATCGCGCGGCTGAGGATGTCCCGGCCGTACTTGTCCGCCCCGATCAGGTGGAAGCTGGGCGTGACGTTTCCGGCGGTGTCCGGCGCGTCGGCGATCGTCTGCTGCCAGGCCTCACGATCGACGCCGAAGAACCGCCGCTGCATGGGGATCAGGCCCCAGAGGCGGTACTCGCGGCCCTGGACGAAGAAGCCGAGGGGCACGGGCAGGTCGGGCCGCTCAATGTATCGCTTGCGGAAGGTGATCGGGTCGACCTGCTGCTGCAAGGCGTGGGCGTGCAGGCCTTCGGTGAGGTTGAAGCGGACGAGCTGGGGCGGGCAGTAGCTGAAGGCCAGGTCGCGGGCGTGGGGGCGGTAGGGGGCGAAGAACTCGGCGAAGACGGCGACGAAGTAGATGAAGATCAGGAACAGCAACGAGGCGACGGCGAGCTTGTGGCGCGAGAAGCGCAGGCGGATGAGCTGCCACTGGCTCATGGCGGCGACGTCGACCTCGCCGGTGGGCTTCTCGGGCGGCGGGGGGGTCGGCTCGGGCGTCGCCGGCGGCGGGGCGTCGGGCCGCGGTCGCTCGATCAGTTCGGGATTGCTCGTCGTCGTGCTCACGCCCGCGGCCCCTCGTAACGGATCCGCGGGTCCAGCCACAACAGCAGCATGTCGCTGACCAGCGTGCCGAACACCGCCAGCACGCTCAGCACCATCAGCATCGACCCGGCCAGGTACATGTCCTCGGTGAACAACGCCGAAAGCAGCAGCGGCCCGACGGTCGGCAGCGCCAGCACCACCGCCACGATCGCCCCGCCCGAGACCAGCCGCGGAAACAGGTGCCCGATCCCCGAGATGAACGGGTTCAGCGCCACACGCACCGGGTACTTGAACAGCAGCTTGATCGGACGCACGCCCTTGGCCCGCGCCGTCGTCACGTACGGCTTGTTCAGCTCGTCCAGCAGGTTCGCCCGCATGATCCGGATCATGCTCGCCGTCCCCTCCACCCCCAGCACCACCACCGGCACCCAGATGTGCCGCAGCATGTCCTTGAACTTCGCCCAGTCCCACTCCGGCTGCGCCGCGAACTGCGGTGAAAACAATCCGCCGCCCAGCCCCGCCAGCCCCATCAGCACCAGCGCCAGCAAAAACCCCGGGACCGACATGCCCACGAACCCGATCAGCGTCAGCACGTAATCGCTGATCGAATACTGCCGCACCGCCGAGTACACCCCGATCGGGATCGCCACCGTCCACGTGAACAGGATCGTCCCCAGCGAGATCAGAAACGTCAGCAGGATCCGATCGCCCACCAGTCGGTTCACCGGCTCGGTGGTCTCCATCGACCGGCCCATGTGCCCCTGCAGCAGGCCCATGTCCGAGCCGTCGAACGTCCAGAACCACTCGAACCCCATCCAGCGCACGTACTGCTGCCACATCGGATCGTCGAAGTGGAACAGCCGGCGGAGGTCATCGATCTCGTCCATCGCCGCGATGTTCCCGCTCTCACGAAGCTGAATGATCCGTGAGGTCAGGTAATCGCCCGGCGGAAGCTGAATGATCGTGAACACGACGACGGAGATGACCAGCAGCGTCGGGATCATGATCAGCAGACGCCGACCGATGTACGGGTGACGGAACGCGATCATCAGCAGCAGCGCCGCCCCGATGCCGATGAACGCGTAGCGCAGCACGGTGGCGACGATGCGACCGGGCGGGGTGGTGGCCTTGGCCGAGTCTTCCGTCGGCGCCGCCGAGCCTTCGCTGCGTGGGCGCGGGACCGCCCGGACGATGCTCTCGCGCGCCTCGCGGATCGCGCCGGGCGAGTCCTGCGCGTCCTCGAAGTAGTACGTCTCGATGCCCGCGTTGCCCGGCGTCAGCGTGCGCGCCGCGTACAGCGCGTTGCTCGGCACGTTGCGGAAGTGCTTCTTGACCACCACGAGCTGCGGGGGGGCCTCGGCGATGTTGATCGTCCACAGGTTCTCCGCCGCGATGTCCATCACCCCGTCCATCAGCGCCCGGCGACGTGGGAAGTCCGGCTCGCTGAGCGCCTGCTCGTACAGCTCGATCGCCCGGTA
>CAYSIX010000001.1:0-46242 GCA_964431205.1 uncultured Phycisphaeraceae bacterium | reverse complement strand
GTGGGGGGGCCTCCTCCTGATAAGGCTCGGCCTCGGGCAGGCCGTAAAACCCGCCCATCGCGTACCACAGGCTCCACCGCGGCGCCCACTTGGCGCCGCTGGGGATCAGCGTTCGTGGGTCGATCAGCGGGAAGTAGTCGCTCTCGCTGGTCCAGACGGCAAAGTCGAAGTCGCCCGACTCGTTCTGGATGTCGAAGAGCGTGCGGGCGCGTTCCCGGGCGATCACGCGCACGCCGACCTCCGCCCAGTCGTCGATGACGAACTGGGCCGGCCCGATCCCGGTGAACTGGGTGAAGTCGAGGTAGAAGGTCATCGTCGAGCCGTCGGGGAAGGTGCGCATGCCGTCGGCGTCGCGCTGGTCCAGGCCCAGGGCGTCGAGCATGGCGTTGGCGCGATCGGGGTCGTGCTCGATGAACGCGTGAGCCAGCTCGGGATGGTGGTAGGGCGACTCGGGCCCGGGCTCGACCTGCGACGGGCGGACCTGGTTGTTGTACTCGGCGCGGATGATCGTGTCGCGGTCGATCGCCAGGGACAGGGCCTGACGGAAGCGAGGGTCGGCGAGCAGCCGTTTTTTCTTGACCGTCGCCGGCCGGCCGGGCACGACCAGGCGGTTGCTGTTGGGGTTGATCATCCAGACCGAGCGGGTGGCGGGGTACCAGTGCAGGACGCGTGTGCCCGAGGCGTCGCGTTGGGCCATCAGCTCGGTGTAGTTGTCGTACTGGACGTAGCGGGTCTGCATGCTGACGCGGCCGCGGGCGAACTGCACGGGCAGCATCTGCCCGCTGACGACCTCGAACTGCACGCGGTCGATGTAGGGGAGCTGGTTGCCGGCCGGATCGACGGCGTAGTAGTACGGGTTCCGCACGAAGACCTGCGGCGCGGTCGAGCGGTAGGCGCGGTAGACCCACGGCCACATGCGCGGGTGATCGGGGTTCTGGAAGTGCTTGAGGTAGGTGTACAGCGCCCGCGGGCTGGGCATGCCGTAGGCGTCCATCTCTCGCCGGATAAACTCGGCGTCGCCCAGGTCGGGGTGGTAGCGGCTGAGGTAGTGCCGCGGGCTGTTGGTCATCAGGTAGCTGTAGCAGGCCATGCGCTCATCGAAGTTGCCGACCGGCGCGTCGAACACGAAGCGGACGGTGTGGTCGTCGATCATCTCGACCGTGCCGGCGGACCCCGCGACGCGCAGCCACGGCGGCGGCGCTCCATCGCCCACCGCGGCGTTGATCTCCTCGTAATGCCACCAGTAGAGGATGTCGTCGGCGGTGAACGGCTCGCCGTCCGACCAGCGGATGCCGCGGCGCAGGTGCACCGTGAACCGGCGGAAGTCGTCCGACACCTGCATGCGCTTGGCGATGTGCGGGACGATCGGGTAGCCCAGCGGCGACCAGCGGAACAGCGCGCTGTAGCTCATCCGCCAATCCATGACGCGCACGTCCGCCGGCGAGGTCGAGATCCGCAGCCACGTCCCGCCGTACTCACCCACGCCGTCCACCCCGCGCATCACCACCGGCTCGGGCCCGACGCGATCGGCCACCGGCGGCAGGTCGCCGTTCTCGACCAGCGGCTCCAGCAGCGGCGGTTCGCCCTTGGGCCACCACGCCGCCCCACGCCCCTCGCCGTAATCCGCCGCCACCGCGATCACCGGCAGCTCGTCCGGCGATTCGGGGTCGAACCGCACGTCGCGCGCCTCGCGCGCCCGGGTCAGCTCCTCGGCCGTGTAGCGCGCCGGCTGCGGGGTCAGGTCGGGCCGCAGCATCCAGCCCAGCACCCAAAGCGCCACGCCGAACGCCAGCCCCGCCAGCGCGACGCCGCCCGCCGTGGGACCAATCGCGGTGATGAGTTTCCGCATAACCAGTCGTCTCACAACGGCGTGGCCCGTAGCGAATCCACGGAGCCACGCCGGGTCTTCCCGGCCGCAATGAAGCGCGACCTGCCGCGCTCGAGTGGCGCGAGCCGAACGGGACCGGACGCGCGCCGTTCGTGCTGACGCGTGTCCGAAGGGCAGGGTAACCGGCGCGAGCGGGGCGGGCAACGATCGAATAAATCCACAATCTTGAAGCGAATCGGTCGATCGGCCCGCGCCACACCGCCCGGCGGGGGGTCAGTCCGACACGAGCGCGGCATGACCGCCCGACGCCGCCGCTACCTCCCGCCGGTACCTTGCCGGGCTCGTCTTCAGCCGCTTGCGGAACACCGCGCCCATGTACTGCTGATGACGGAAACCAGCGAGCTGCGCGATCCGTGGCAGCGACAGGTCCGTCGCCGTCAGCAGCTCCTTGGCCCGCTTCAGCCGCGCGTCGATGATCGCGTCGTTGACCGTCTTGCCGAACAGTCGCCGGAACCGACGCTGCAACACGCTCCGCGACAGCGGCACCTCTCGCAGCACGTCCGAGACGCCGATCCCGTCGCACGCGTGCTCTCGGATGTAACGCACCGCCATCACGATGAACGGGTCGTCGATCGCCAGCACGTCCGTTGACTGCCGCACGCGGATCGGCGGCGGGCGCAGAAACACCTGCGTCTGTTCGACCTGCTCACCCAACATCAGCCGATCGAGCAGCGCCGCCGCCTCGTACCCCTGCCTCACGTGGTCCAGCGGCACGCTGGTCAGCGGCGGGTCGCACACCTCGCACGTGCCCTCGTCGTTGTCCACGCCGATCACCGCCACCACGTCGGGCACCGCCAGGTCCGCGTCCTGCGCCGCCAGCAGGACGTGCTGGCCCAGCGCGTCGTTCGCCGCCATCACCGCCACCGGCTTGGGCAGGCCCGTCAGCCACCGGCTCAGGCTCGAGACCCGACGCTCCCACTGCCGGCCCACCGGGTCCTTCAACGGCAGCTCCAGCACCGCCGCGGTGTATCCGGCCTCTTCCGTACGCTCCAGGAACGAGTCCCGCCGCATGCCCGACCACACGACCCCCTCGTAGCCGCAGAACGCGAAGTGCTTGAAGCCCCGCTCCAGCAGGTGGTCCGCCGCCTCCCGGCCGATCGCCGCGTCGTCGTGGTGCACCAGCGCGATCCCCAACTCGCGGAAGTCCCCACGCAGGTCCACGAACGGCACCCGGATCGACCGGAACACCTCCACCGTCCTCTGGTCCACGATCCGACCGATGATCCCGTCGCAGTCCCACTTGGCCAGCCACAGCGGCATCGAGTCCTCCACCGCCGTCGGGATCAGCGCGAACGACCACGGTCGATTGGTTCGCACGTATTGCGCGATCCCCACCAGCGCCGACTTGGTGTGCTCGGCGAAGACCAGCGCGACGCGCGGCCGCGTGCTCGTTCGGGCTGTCACCGCCGGGTTGCGGTTCATCCTCAAGGTCCATGATCGCCCGTCGCGGACGATCGCTCAACCGGCCTGGTTCATCCCACCGCCCCTTCGGTCGATCGCGATGCCTCCGCGTCCACTTCCGTCAGAGCCGACCGCCGCACCACCCCCGCCCCGTCCGCCGATGCCCGCGCCGCCAGGCACGCACGCGTCGCCTCGAAGACCTCCCACCGACGGATCAGCCCCTCCTCACCGCGCTCGATCACGCCGAGAAAGTCCGCGACCAGCCCGCGGTCGCACCCGACCGCCAGCCGACGCTCGCCCGACGCCTCGCCGTTGATCAGGTACGCCCGACCCTCGCGCACCTCGATCACCCCATCGACGCCCACCACGCGGATGCGGTCGTCGCCGTGCGTCGGCGCGGTGTCCGGCCGAAAGTAGTCGATCATCACCGACGCCGGCGTGCCGTCGGCCAGGACAAGCTGGCACGCCGCGGCCGACTCCAGGTCGCCGTGCCCGCGGTTGTCCGCCGTCGTGTGCGTCGCCCACGCCGACTCGAACCGCTGCCCGCTGAACCAGACGATCCAGTCCACCGCGTGGATCCCGACCCACAGGATCGTCCCGCCGTAGGTTTCCCGGCTGCGGTAGAACTCGGGCCGCTGACCCAGGCGGTAGGACTTGCGGCAGTCGATCAGCCTCACCGGGCCGATCGCCCCCTTGCGCACCGCTTGCCACGCGGTGTAGATCGCCGGGTCGTACCGGCTCTTCATGATGGTCATCAGCACCGCCGACGAACGCTCCCCGGCCGCCTCCACGCGCGACAGGCCCTCCAGCGTCGTCGCCACCGGTTTCTCACACAGCACGTGCACGCCCCGCTCCAGCGCCGCCACGCACACGTCCGCGTGCAGGTGGAACGGGTTGTCGATGCACACCGCGTCCGGTCGCAGCGCGTCGAGCATCTCGACGGCGTCCTCGAACCGCCGCGGCTCGTGCCCGTGGCGATCACACCAGCTGGGCACGACCGTGGCCTCGCCGCCCGGCGTCCCCGGCGCGACGCCCACGATCCGCACCCGCGGCAAGCCCGTCAGCTCCGCGAGCACCGCCTTGACGTGGCCTTGTTGTCCGACGATGCACAGGTCCATGGTGTTGCGGTCCGAAGGGTGATCGTGACCGAGGCGCGGCGGCGCCACCTGTGAATGAGGCCGGCCGCCTTGTCAGCGACCGGCCTCGCCATTCTCGCACGATCCCTGCCTCACGGCCACGTCCGTGGCCCGATCGTCACGAACCGTCAGCTCGATCGCCGATCGGCCGCCGCGGTGCGACGCCGGCCGCACAGGCCCGCGGCCGCCAGCAGCAGCGCCAGCGTCGCCGGCTCCGGCACCGCGCTGCCATCCTGGCCCGTGCCGAAGTTGGTCTGCCACAGGCCCAGGTCGAACGCGTCCACGTCGCCGTCGTCGTCGAAGTCGGCGCTGAGGCCCTCGCCGGTCTGACCGAACTGCGTCTGCCAGAGGCCCAGGTCGAACGCGTCCACGTCACCGTCGCCATCGGCGTCACCGGTGACGACCTGAGCGCCGAGGGTGAACTCGAGGAACGGCGCGCCCGCTTCGCCGCCGGCTTCCTTGGTGACCCAGCGGAACTGGCCGTTGCTGCCGTTGCCGCTGATCAGGAACAGCGCCGGGTCGTCCGTCCCGAGGCTTTGCAGGTAGTCGACGATCGTGCCCTCGATCGCGTCCGCCGCCTCGTTATCGAGCACCGCGTCCGGCTCCAGCGGATCCGGGCCGGTGGTGTCCAGCAGGTTCTGATCGATGGTGCCGGTATCGCCGGCGTCCAGAAAGTCTTCTGCCACGTCGTTGCTCGGATCCTCGTCGTTGTTGAACTCGTCCACTTCCTCCTGGTTCTCGAAGGGGAACAGGAAGGTGCCCAGGAACGAAGTTTCATCGGCGAGGACGCTCCGGGTCACCGAGTCACCGTCATTCTCCAGCCCGGGCACGTCGTCGAAGCTGGGATCCCCCGTGGCGGGGTCGAAGTCGGCATCCGTCATCGTGGCGAAGGTGTCAAACCCTGCCGCGTCGGGGCTGACGCCCCAGATCGTCTGCTCCTTGTGGTTGTTGCTGGACCCGCGGTTGAAGATGAAGTTCACGCTCGCTTCGGTGATCTGGCTCTTGTCCACACCGGTCAGGTCGAACTTCAGGACGATGAACTCGTTTCGATCGCCCTGGTTGAAACGGCCGTTCGCCTCAACGTCGAGCGTGTCGAACCCATCGTCAAACGTGATCACAGGGGGGAATCCCGCTTCGTTGACGACTTCAAAGGCCTCTCCATCGAGGCCGTTGCCATCGGTTGTGTGGACGATTTCGGCGCCGGCACTCATCGGCCAGGCCACCGTCAGAGAAAGAGCCGCGGCGGCTAGAACACTTTGCTTGATCGGTTGCATGTTTTCCTCCTTCTTTCCTCCTCATCGTCTGAGATGAAAAGGCCATAAAAATGAGACGTCACGTCCAATCAGTCAATAAACCCACATTCTGCACTTGTCCATGATCTGGTCGGGGGGCACCTCTTCGAGCCCGACGAGGTCTTCGCTCCACTGCTGAACCGTGCCGGCGTGCCCATCGACGTAGGCGAAGTTGGCGATGCCGTTGCGTGCCTCGAGGTAGAAGCCGCCGAGGGACCTTCCAGAGGGGCTCGAGGAGTGACGATCCCAGTCGGTCCACTCCTGGTGCTTGACTTTGTCGGGGGTCGGCCGCGTCTGGGCCTTCCATCGGTTGGGCTGTCGCGGGTTGATGAACGGAAAGCCGATGCACTCGCCGGTGAGGATCACCTGCGACGCCCCACGCACGTGGCTGATGCGGGGCCGCTCGTTGAGGTACCCGGGATCTGCTTCCGCGACGACTGAACCGATCAGTCGCTGCGGGGACGGCTCGGCGCCGTCGTCGTTGCCCCAGACGAGCAGGCCACTGGCGCCGAAGCTGGAGAAGCGGTCGCTCCATTCGGTGGGGTCGGGGTCCGAGGGGCAGACCATCACGTTGCTGGACGCGTCGTCGTTGCGGTTGTCGTCCCCGTTGGGGATGTACAGACCGCGGCCGAGCTGGCCCCACCAGGTGTAGTGGTGCGAGTAGCCGATGTCGGGCCGGGCGCCCATGTCCATGCGCGGGAAATAACCGTCGTAGTCCTCGGTGTACACGTTGAGCGCGATGCTGACTTGACGTTGGTTTTGGGCGCACTGGACCAGCCTGGCGGTTTCGCGAGCCTTGCTCAGCGCCGGCAGGAGGATGCCGATCAGCAGCGCGATGATGGAGATGACAACCAGCAGCTCGATGAGTGTAAAGCCGATTCTGCGCGGTGGCGTGTTCATGCTGGGGCAATCCTCAACGTGGAAGCGAGGGGCGATGCGGGGGTGCCGAGACTGTCGCGCCTGCCGAGGAGGCCGCGCTGAATCGTCGGGTTAAAGGGCATTGCCAATCTCATTGCAGGACACGAATTGAAGGAAAGCACACAGGGGCGGTCGAGCCGGTGTTCGACCCGCAAAACTGACTCTAACGGCGGCGGGCGGGCTCGGCAATAGTTTCAAACGCCCGCAATGTTGAAGGATTCCGGTCCGCTCGTGCAACCCGTCCGTCAAACACCTATGGTCAGGTTTCATAACGCGTTATGATCCGATCCCGATTCACCGGTGGGGGCCTTTGCCGGCGTCACGCCGTGTGTTTCTGGGTCGGCTGGGTCGCGATCGCATTCGCCCCACCGTGAAGGTCGCTCGTTCGAACACGCAGCGAACGCGACACCCTCGACATCCTCCACAGATCAGACGGCGGATCCGGTCGGTCAATACAACCACATGGTGCACTTCTCGACGATCTCCTCCGGGGGCACTTCCTGTAACCCGACGAGGTCTTCGGACCACTGGTTGACCGTGGCGGCGTGCCCGTCGACGTAGGAGAAGTTGGCGATGCCGTTCTTCGCGTCGGCGTAGAAGCCACCGAGGGTTCGGCCGGAGGGTGTCGGGGAGTGACGCGTCCAGTCCGTGAAGTCCTGGTGCTGGATCGCGGAAGGCGTCGGTCGCTCGCCGGCCCACCAGCGGTTGGGAATGTTCGGGTTGAGCATCGGGTCGCCGACGCACTCGCCGGTGAGGATGACCTGCGACGGCGAACGCACCACGTCGATCCGGGGCCGCTGCTCGAGGTACTTCGGGTCTGCGTTCGTGACGGCGGAACCGATCAGCCGCTGCGGGGTGGGCGGGGTGCCATCCTCATTGCCCCAGACGAGCAAGCCGCTGGCCCCGAAGCTGGAGAAGCGATCGGTCCATTCGGTGGGATCGGGGTCCGAGGGGCAGACCATCACGTTGCTGGACGCGTCGTTGTTGAGGTTGTCGTCCCCGCTGGGGATGTACAGGCCGCGACCGAGCTGGGCCCACCAGGTGTAGTGGAGGTATTGCGTGCCCCCGAAGCTGACGTTTCTCATATCCATCATCGGGAAAAAGCCGTCGAAATCCTCGGTGTACACGTTCATCGCGATGCTGACCTGACGCTGGTTCTGCGCGCACTGGATCAGCCTCGCGGTCTCGCGCGCCTTGCCGAGCGCCGGCAAGAGGATGCCGATCAGCAGCGCGATGATCGAGATCACCACGAGCAGCTCGATGAGGGTGAAGCCGTGTTTGGTGCGTCGCGTTGTCATGAGCGAATGCCTCCTTGGCAGGTCACGTCGCCGTGAGGCTTCGGCGGCGCGTATTCGGGTGAAACCACACGAACGGGGCAGCAAACCAGAGAAATCTTCGAATCAGCCTCAGCCGCCATGTCGAATGACCTGTCGTCCGCGAGTTGACTTGTTCAACCATAACCCGCCGCCAGGGGGCGAACAATGGTTACAAGCGACTGCAATGTTGAAGCATTCGGGTCGCCCGCTTGAAACCGCCGTGATGCCCTTCTGCTTCTGGATTCGTCGCCATTGCGGGGAGGTTAGCACGTCCGACGAACACTCCCGGCACCAAAGTTGAAACGGATCAGACCGCGCGGGCATCGGTCCGCCACGGCGGAAGCGACCACGCCGCGGTCGGTCAAACGGCCGGCCGACCCGCTCACGATCGCCGCATCCATCCCGCGGACCGGAGCATTCGTCGCCTCGAGCGGGCCTCGCCCCGGATCGATCGGATCGCTCGGAAAGCCTCCGCCTGTCCGCGGCCCGACCACACTCACACGGGGACCGGATGTCTTCAAATTTCACCGGCGAGTCGATCACGCCCCTCGGCTATCCTTGCGAACGGATCGACGGCGGTGTTGACGCGCCGAGCCGGTCCCATGAACCGGATGCCCCGAGGCACGCCCTGCGGATGAACCTATGAGCCACACGACCGACGCACCGCATCGCACCGCCACCGCCCCGAGCCTGCTCGGCCTCACGCCGAGCTTCGGGTTCGGCGATCGGCTCGGCTGCGCCACGCCCGGGCACCTCGACGCCCTGCGCGACGCCGGTGGCCCGATCCGCGGCATCTTCGCCCAGCAATCCATCCGCGAGATGAACCGCACCCGTCGCTCGCCCACCGAGGTGATGCGCTGCGCCGCCGACGCCCTCACCCGCGCCGGCTATTCCGAGCCCTGGGGCGCCGATGCCGATCACATCAAACGCACCGAGGACGTCGACGTCACGCTCGACGCCGGCTTCGTCTTCTTTACCCTCGATCCTTCCGAATTCGTAGACCAGAAGGCCGACGGCTACACCCCCGACGAGGTCGAGCAACGCTTCGCGACGCTCGGCGACGTCGCGCCATGGGTCAAACGGTACGAAGATCAGACCGTCACGCTGCCCGACGGTGGCCGGATCACGCTCGACGGGCTGACCGTTCGTCGCGCCGCGGTCAAGTACGGCCGGGCGATCGACTGCGCCCTGAACCTTGCGCAATATGCCCGGTCGGCGGCGAAGGAGCGGGGCGTCGAGATCGAGCTCGAGCTGTCCGTGGACGAGACCGAGCAGCCCACCTCGCCGGCCGAGCACTACATCATCGCCGACCAGTTCCGATCCCAGGGCGTGCCGCTGGTCAGTCTGGCGCCGCGGTTCATCGGCGATTTCGAGAAGGGCGTCGATTACCGCGGGGACCTCGACGCGCTGGAGCGATCCCTCCGCACCCACGCCGCGATCGCCCGGGCCTGCGGGCCCTACAAGCTCTCGCTTCACTCCGGGTCCGACAAGCTCTCGATGTATCCGATCCTCGCCCGTGCGACCGAGGGGATGTTTCACGTCAAGACCGCCGGCACGAGCTACCTCGAGGCGCTGCGCGTGCTGGCACGGCTGGCACCGGACCAGTTCCGGCGCATCATCGTGTTCTCACGTGAGCGTTACGAGCAAGACCGTGCCACCTACCACGTCTCGGCGGAGCTGACCCGGGTGCCGGCGCCCGAGGACATCGCCTCGGACGCCGAGCGGGAGGCGGTCTACCTCGAGCGGTGGGACGACGTGCCGGCGGGCCGGGGCTTCACCGCGCCGGGCCGGCAGATCCTGCACTGCACGTTCGGCTCGGTGCTGACCGACGCGGAGCTGGGCCCGCTGGTGCACCGCGTGTTGCGCGAACACGCGGACGAGTACCGGCGTTGCCTGGCCGAGCACTTCACCCGACACCTGCGCGCCCTGTCGCGCGGCTGATTAAGGAAGACGCATGCGCAAGGACACGACCAATCGAAGCCCGCGGCGCGGTCACACCGTCGTTCACGAGGCTCCGCGTGGAGCCACGGCATGAACCGGTGGACGGGTCAACCCGTGAATGGTGTTCGGGTCGGCATGGCGGGCATCGGCGGCTACGGCGGGTCGCTTGTGCAGCTGATCGAGAACAGCGGCGCGGCGGTGAACCCGCCGGTGACGCTGGCCGGGGTGTTCGAGGCGTTTCCCGATCGTCACAACGGCCAGGTGACGCGGCTGGAGTCGCGGGGCGTGCCGGTGTGCGACGACTTCGATCGGTTCCTGGGCCTGGAGGGGCTGGACGCGGTGTGGCTGCCGGTGCCGATCCACCTGCACGCGGCGTACACGTCTCAGGCGGTGGCCGCGGGTTTGCCCGTGATGTGTGAGAAGCCGGCGGCGGCGACGGTCGGGGAGGTGGACCGGATGATCGCGACGCGCGATCGCGCCGGCGTGCCCGTGCTGCTGGGGTTTCAGGAGATCTATCACCCGACGACGCACGCGCTGAAGCGCAAGCTCCTCTCCGGCGAGCTGGGCGCCGTGCGGGAGGTCCGCGTGATCGGGTGCTGGCCGCGGCGGCAGTCCTACTTCCGCCGCAACGACTGGGCCGGACGGTACCGGCTCGACGGCCGCACCGTCGACGACAGCCCCTTGAGCAACGCGCTGGCACACTTCGCCAACCTTGCGCTCTACTTCGCCGGGCCCACGCTGCAAGACAGCGCCACGCCGCGATCGGTCGAGGCCCACACCTTCCGCGCCCACGACATCGAGAACTACGACACGGTGAGCCTGCGCGCCCGCCTGGACACCGGCGTGGACCTGCTGACGCTGTTCACGCTCGCCTGCCGCACGCGGATCGACCCGACGCTGCTGATCCTCTGCGAGCGCGGGCGGGTCGAGCGGACGCTGTCGGAGGTGCGGATCACGCCCGATCGTGGCGCGGTCGAGCGTTGGCCGATGGTCCAGCGGGACCGGACACCGATGCTGCAGTGCTTCGCGTCGGTGGTTCGGGGCCAGACGCCGCCGGGGCACACGCTGGCGACGCTGGAGATGGGCCGGGATCACACGGCCCTGGTCGAGGCGGTGTCACGGGCAACTCGGCCGCGTTCGGTCGCGCCGCAGCGTGTGCACCGTGAAGACGACGAGGACGACCTTCTGCTGTCGATCGACGGGATCGAGCGCCTCTTCAGCGAGTGCTTCGAGCGTGGGGTGCTGCCGGACGACGCGAGCGTCGGCGGACCCGCGACGCCGCATCGAGCCGAGCCCGTGATGATCAAGACGGCTCCGGCCCTGAGGCCGGGAACGCTGCCGAGCCGCACGCGCCAGTGAGCGCCGCGCTGGAGGACGACGCCTGGGGGGCGGAGAAGGAATGACGTGTTGCATCGAGCAGGCATTCGTACAGCGATGATGCTGGCCCTGTGTGTGGGGACATCGTCCGCCGCGGCGAGCACGACCTTTCACGTCGCCGTTGATGGCGACGGGCTGGGCCTCGGAACGCTTGACAGCCCGTTCGCCAGCCTGTCCCGCTCGGCCGACGCGTCCGCACCCGGGGACCAGATCCTCGTTCGTGACGGCGTGCATTCGATCGGCCAGAGTCTTCGCCTGCGCCAGAACGGTCTGCCCGAGCCGAAAGACGTTGGCCATCGTGCTCGGCCTGACGCTGTCTGATCTCAGGCGACCGCATTGGAGCAGGCCGGCATGAGAAGGGATGACGTGAAGAATCCGCGTGGCGTCATATCGCCCGTACTGGGCAAAGTTGCAGCCAGCGCGCGTTCGCGAAGAGGGCGACCGGATCACGCCAAGGTTTCGGCTCGATTCCTTCCGGGCCCGAGAGATTTGCGGGCATTTGCCGATTCCATCGCGGTCGCGGCGCGGTATACTTGCGCTCGTTCACCGGGCCGTTGGGCATCGGCGAGGCTTTCACGCCGACCACTTCGTGGCTCGCTTCCGACGGCGGAGGCCTCGCATCTTCATGTGCTGGGAGAAAACCCTGTCTGGTTCGAAGTCTTGCGGATCGTGGCCGGCGCGACCGCAGCCGAAGCGAAGGAGGCAATGACATCATCAAAGCATCGCGTAGTTGTATGACCCTGTTGGCACAGCCGTCATCATGCGAGGCTCGCGGAAGTGGCCTCTGACCGGATGACGGACGGGTGCCGAACGTCATTGGACCGACGGATTCGATGTGGCGTCTCACTTTCACTTTCTTGTTTATGGAGGTATGGAGGACATGATGTTGACGATTAAGAAAAGCATTCTGACGGCGGCGACTCTTTCTCTGATCGCGGTCTGGTCGACGAACACCAGCGCGGTCATCGTGAAAACGACCGATGGCAACGGACTGGATGGCGAAGCGCTGGAACAGTCCAACGAGGAGGGGTTCCCTCCGTCGATTGTGTTTAGCGAGGCCTTCGATGCCGATGACGACGACATGAACTCGCGTTTCACCATGAGCGACCGCAACGAGCTCGTCGTCGTGCGCTTCGACCTCAGCGGCGTGGACAAGAGCCTGATTGTCGACGCTTCCTTGAACTTCATCTTCAACCGCACGTCGAGCAACAACCACAAGGAGCACACCATCTGGGGCGTCAGCCCGGATGCACCGGGATTCGACAGCCTCACCGAGACGGACGGCAGCTTCGACGACGTGCCCGGCCTGAACAGCGACGGCGATGCCGCGACCCGCAGTGTCGTCGCCGATGAGACGGCGTTCCTCGGCACCTTCCAGTTCCCCAAGCAGGAAGATGATTCCGACGCGCCCGCCGGCTCGCTCGCGACGATCGATCAGGACCTGCTGGACACCACCGGCCCGGACCTGGTCGACGTGATCGATAACGAGGCCGCGACCTCGATCGAGGGCACCATCGTCCAGTACCTGCAGAGCCTGGGCACGGATGACTCGGCGATGTTCCTGATCGGCGGCAACGGCAGCGGCGGTCAGCTCCGCTTTGTCACCAAGGAAGCCGGCGGCGAAGCGGGCGCGCCGTTCCTCGACTTCACGCTGATCCCCGAGCCGGCGTCGGTGATGCTGACGGGCATCGGGGCCGTGGCCGTCGCGGTGCGCCGCCGCAAGGCCTAAGCGCTCATGACGCACGGTTCTTCGATCGGTTCGGATGAGGGCGGCGTCTGACGACCCTCATCACAGCGGCACCGATCAACCGTCCGAAGAAGAATCTCGCAAGAGGCGGCAGAGCTTTCTGCCGCCTCTTGTTCGTTTGTGCGGGCGGGGCGCGCAGGTGATCGCGACGCCATTCGCCTATCCGAGGACGATCGTCGTCGTGGTTTCACCGGGCCCGCGCTCAAGCAAGCTCGATCGATACCCGATCGGAACCAGTCCCCGCCTCTGCCCGGTAGGTCCCGTGGAAGACGCGGGTCTTAAACACTCTCCAACACTCTCCCAGCGTCTGTTTGGCCGGATTCGTCGATCCCCCCTCTCTGAACACGAGCTTGCGACAGGGCCGGCCGTTCGGCTTGAGCGTCCGGTCGCCGTGGATCATCGCCGCGTCGGACGGCGACCGGATGATCGACACGGCGATGAAGCGGCGGGTCTACGCCGTGCGGCAATAGGCGGCCCGACGCGGAGCGGAGAAGGTGTCAAAAACGCAGAATCATCTCCAGGTTGCAATAGCGGGGGCATGATATGGAGGCCTGGAGATGAGTTGTTGATGGCCGATGTGTCAGGGTGTCACGGGCGCTGCGCCAACGTAAGTGTTTTTGTAATCGTCAGTTACGTCGTGTCACCCCAAGGGGCCCCTGACATCCTCGCCAGACCGTGTGTGCGGCTCAGTCCTGTCTGGTCTGGCGGGCGAGCCCGAACGCTCGAACGGGTGCGGATCCTTCGGCTGTGGTTCGTTCTGCGGCGGGTGCATGATTCACGCCGGGCTGGCTACGTGTCGGCGTCTGGGAGGCGAAGGGCGCGTGGACGGCCTCGCCGCGTGGTCGAGTCCATCTGAGCCTGAACCGCGGCGCGTCGTCAGGCGATGAGTTCGAGCTGATAGCCGGCGTGCTCGAGGGCCCGGACCATGCGGTCGGCGTGATGGTGATCGGCGATCTCGACGAGGCAGATGACGCGGACGCGGCTGACGTCCGGGCCGGCGAAGGTGCGATCGTGGCGGATGTCCTGAACACTGGCGCCGCACTCGGCGATGAGGGTGGTCAGGCGCGAGAGCCCGCCGGGGCGATCGCTGATGGTGACGGTGAAGCGGAGCAGCCGGCCGTCGGTGACCAGGGCGTGCTCGATGATGCGGCCGAGGACGTTGAGGTCGATGTTGCCGCCGGTGAGCAGGAGGGCGACGGTGCGGCCGCGCAGGTCGTGGAGGCGGGGATCGAGCAGAGCGGCGAGGCCGGCGGCGGCGGCGCCCTCGACGACGGTTTTCTCCAGCTCCATGATGCGGACAATGGCGACGGCGATGGCCGACTCCTCGACGGTGACGAGGCGGTCGGTCAGCGGGGCGGCGGTTCGGAAGGCGAGCGCGCCGACGCGGCCCACGGCCAGGCCGTCGGCGAGCGTGGCGGTGCCGGGGCTGGGGACGGGCCCGCCGGCGTTCATGGCGGCGGTGAAGCCCGCGTCGTGCGCCGGCTCGACGCCGATGACGCGCACGCCCGGGCGGCGCCCCTTGATCGCGGTCGCCACGCCGGCCAGCAGCCCGCCACCCCCAACCGGCACGATCACCGCGTCCAGCGTCGGGCACTGCTCCAGCAGCTCCAGGCCCACCGTGCCCTGACCGGCGATAATCTCGGGCGCATCGAACCCGTGGATGTAGGTCAGCCCGTCGCGCTCGGTCAGCGTGTCGGCGTGGGCGCGCGCTTCGGCGAACGTCTCGCCGTGGAGCACGACCTCGGCGCCGTACCCTCGACAACGCGTGACCTTGGTCAACGGTGCAAACCGTGGCATGACGACGGTGACGCCGATGCCCAGCTCCCGGCCGTGGCACGCCAGCGCCAGCGCGTGGTTGCCCGCCGACGCCGCCACCACGCCGCGCTTCGCCCGCTCGCCGTTCAGCCGCACCAGCGCGTGGCGCGCCCCGCGCTCCTTGAAGCTCCCCGTCCGCTGCAGGTTCTCCAGCTTGCACAGCACGCGGCAGCCGGTGAGCTGCGACAACGCCTCGGAATGCACGCACGGCGTCTCGACGACCGCGCCGGCGATCCGTTGCCTCGCCCGTTCGATCTCACCGAGATCCACGTGAATCGTCATCCGCTCAACCAGGCGTCTCGATGCTGGGCCACAAACGCGTCGTCGTTCAGATGCGGGTAGGCAGCATACACCCGATCGATCTCATGTGCCTGGCCCGGGCTGAGCGTCTCATCCGGATCGAGGCACCAGAGCCCTTCGAGCAGCCCCTGGCGGCGCAGCACCTCATGCAGGCCGGCGATACAGCCCTTGAAGCCGTTGGCCGCGTCGAAGAACGCCGCGTTGCAGTCGGTCACCTCGTTGGCCCGGGCGAGCATGGACATCGGCACGGGGGCGTTCCCGCTGGCGAGCTCGCGACACTCGTGGAACAGCTCGACCGCTTTTCGTGTCCACACCGACCAGTGGCCGAGCAACCCGCCGACGATGCGGCGCTCGATGGTCTGGCCGCCGATCCCGAACCGGTAGGGCGTCAGCAGGTCGGTGACGATGCTATCGTCGTTGCCGGTGTAGAGGGCGACGTCGTCGCGGCCGGCTTCGGCCACTGCGCGGACCACGTTGAGCGTCTGGTACCGGTTGAACGGCGCGATCTTGATCGCCGCCAGCTCGGGGAGCTCGGCGAACCGTCGCCAGAAGGTGTACGGGAGTTTTCGCCCGCCGACCGCCGTCTGGATGTAGAAGCCCACGATCGGGATGACCTTTGCCACCCGGCGGCTGTGCTCGATGAGCTCGTCGTCGGTGGCTTCATGTAGCGCGGCCAGGGAGAGAAGGCCGGCGTGGTAGCCGTGCCGCACCAGCAGCTCCGCCTCGCGGACGGCCTGGCGCGTCTGGCCGCAGATGCCGCCGATGCGCACGAGCGTCTCGGCGTGTTCGTGGCGGTCCATCTCCTCGCGCGCGATCTGCAGCACGGGTTCGAACAGCGCGTGCTCGGGGCGGCGGATCTCGAACTGCGTGGTGTGCACGCCCACGGCCAGCCCGCCGACGCCCGCCGCGAGGTAATAGCGTGTCAGGGCGCGTTGACGCCGTTCGTCGAGCCGGCGGTCTTGCCGCAGCGCCAACGGGTGCGCGGGGATGGCGACGCCGGCCTGCAATCGCGCTCGAATCGTCGGGCTCATCGTCTTCGTTTCCGGTCTGTTGCGTGGACACGGCGCGCCGGTCCGGGCCGATCAGAAACGACCGTTGCGCACCTCGAACTTCGTCGGCTTGCCAAGCGTCGGCCCGCCCCGCGCCACCCACGCCGCGACCCAGTCGATCAGCAGGCTAACGCGGACCCGAGGGTAGCCGAACAACCGGTGGCCCAACTGGCCGTTGCTCAGGATCGCCGAGGCGCCGGGCTCGCCCGTGTACTGCGGCGATCGGCCAAGCCGTTCGCCGAGCGTCTCACACACACGCCAGACACTGATCTGCTCGGGCCCGGCGATGTTGAGCACGAACGGCGGACTGGCCGCGTGCGCCAGCGAACGCAACGCCATCGCGTTGGCGTCGGCCTGCCAGATCACGTTGGCGACGCTCATCGACAAATCCACCGGCTGATCGGACCAGAGCTTCAACGCCAGGTCCACCAGGACGCCGTACCGCAGCTCGCAGGCGTAGTTCAGACGCAACAGCGAGACCCGCGTCCCGCGCATTCGTGCGTAGTGCTCGAAGACGCGCTCGCGGCCGAGACAGCTCATCGCGTACTCGCCTTGCGGGTTGGGCGGGTCGGTCTCAACCGCGCCGCCCTCGGTCACCGGCGTCAGGCCGTAGACGTTGCCCGTCGAGAACGCCGCGATCCGGCTGGCAGCGTATCGCTCACAAATCCGAGCGGGCAGCAGCGTGTTCATCGCCCAGGTGAGGCTGGCGTTGTCCGTCGCGCCGAACTTCATTCCGGCCATGTAGACGACGTTCTCGGCATCGGGAAGCGATCGGACGAACGGCTCGTCGAGCAGATCACCGGCGATCGTCTCGACGCCGGCCGATTCGAGTGCATCGCGGGCGCTGGCGTCACTGAACCGCGACACCGCGATCACCCGCCCGTGACGGTTCGCTTCCGCGGCCGCGCGCCGGGCCATCCGCGCCAGCGTCGGACCCATCTTGCCCCCGGCGCCGAGGAGGATCAGATCGCCTTCCAGCTGGCGAAAGTCACCGACCAGCCCGGGCGATGGTTGCGAGAGTCGATCCTCGAGCTCGTCCACGGTTTGCGGCGCGGCGGTGGGGACGTCGTTGTGTTGAGTCATGGCGTGTATGGGTTATGCGATGTCAGACGTCCGACGGTCCGGTTCGAGCTGCGCCGCTCGGGCGGGTCGGTTCACGAGCAGCTCTCGACAGGTCGCTTCGTCCAGTTGAAGGCAATTCCGCAGGTTGGCTTCGGCCTGTGGCATCGACATCGCGGAGCCGACGAGGTGGCTGCGATCGGGTGACCAGGCCGCCAGGTTTTCGTCGACGTCGACCTCCCAGCGTGCGATCCGGTGTCGTCCGGGCCCGCGCCCCGCGGCGGCCATGGCATCGGTGACCACGATCGCCCGCTCGCCGGCCAGGCGAAGGTAGTTGCCCAGCGCATGAAACGGCACGTGGACGCCGTCGGCGATGAAACCGATCCACAGCCGGTCGGCGCGCGCCAGCACCCGCTGGATCACGTTGTCGTGGCGGTGCATCTGCATGGGACAGCCGTTGCCCAGGTGGGTGAACATCGACAGGCCGACGTCCAGCGCCGCGTCCAGCTCGTCCAGCGTCGGATCGCAGTGACCCGCCGACACCACGATGCGGCGCTCGCTCAGCATATTGGTCACACGCAGCCCCGGGTCACGCTCGGGGGCGAGAGTGACGACTCGCGTCAGGCCGGCGGCGGCGTCGAGCAGCCGGTCCATGACCTGCACCGACGCCGGCTGAATAGCGTCCGCCGGGTGCGCGCCGCGGTAGCCGGGGGTCTCGTTGAGGAAGGGGCCTTCAATGTGGATCCCACGGATCAGTTCCGTGGCGAGCGGGTCCGTCTCGCGTAGCCGGACAAGCCTTGTTATCCGCTGCGCCATGACGTCGACGCTGTCGGTGATGAACGTCGCGAGGATATGCGTTACGCCGTCACGGTCCAGGGCGCTGCAGAGCGACTGCAACGACTCGGGCGTGAGCGCGTGCTCGCCATCGCCGTTGAAGTCTACGCCGGCGTAGCCGTTCACCTGGAGGTCGACGTAGCCGTGACGCGCCGTCATGCCGGTTGCTCATCGAGCCGGGAAGCCGCGGCCTGATCGAGAAAGAGCGTGCAGTGCTCGTGGTGCTGCAGGATTGAAGCCGGCGCGTCATTCGTAACCGGTCCTTCGACGCATGCCTTAACGGCCGCGGCCTTGCGTTCGTCCGGGACCGTGCAGACGATCGAGCGGCTCTTAGTGATCTGCCGGACGCTCATCGAGATCGCCTGACGTGGGACCTCATCCATGCTCTGGAACCAGCCCTCGCCCAACTGCTGACGGCGGCACGCCTCGTCCAGCTCGACCACGAGATAAGGCTGATCGGTGTCGAAGTCGGCCGGCGGGTCGTTGAACGCTAGGTGCCCGTTCTCTCCTATGCCGACAAACGCCACGTCGATCGTATGTTCACGGATGAGATCTCCGACACGCCGGGCCTCGGCGTGGGGGTCCTGCTCCCCGTCGAGGTAATGGAACGCGTGGACGGGCAGAGGCAGTCGGCGATGGAATCGTTCCCAGAGGTAACGCCGGAAGCTCGCCGGGTGCGTGATCGGCAGGCCGACGTACTCATCGAGATGGAAGACCTCGACGCGGTCCCAGCGGATGTTAGGCTGGTCGATCAGCGCCGCGAGCATGTGCAGTTGCGATGCCCCCGTGGCCACGACGATCGTCGCCCTGCCGCGCTCCGCCAACGCTTCGCGGAGCAGCGTCGCGCCGAGCTCGGCCGCGCTTTGACCGCAGCGCTGGCTGTCGAGTTCGATCTTCACCTTCATGATGCACGGCTCCCTTGAGATGCCCGGCCATGGTCAGCCAGCGACGTCTGTGACGCTTCATTCAGAGGCAGGCGCACCGGTCGGTTGGTCATCGCGGACACCTGCGCCGCCCAGCCGATCTGGCCGATGGTGGCCGCGTTCGCGAAGCTCAACGGCGAGGGCGTACGCGACGTGACGCAGTCCAGAAAGTGCGTGATCGCCTCACCGATCTGGTGGTGGATGACGTCGCCCGAATCCGGCGTGGTGGTGTCGTCGGGCCAGGGCGTCGCGCCCTGCTCGCGGCAGCGGGACTCGTTCAGCGGGTACACCCACTCGCCGTCGGCGACGTGTTTTGACCAGAACCGTACCTTCTGAGCACGATCCAGCCCGGAATCGAACACGAACCCGCCCTCGGTGCCGAAGAGGTTGTGGTACGCGTCGTACCCGTTGCCGCTGTCGATGTTTCCGAAGCAGAACCCGCTGGCGTCGTTGTCGAAGCGGATCTGGATGCTCCAAATCGGGTCCGCCTCGAACCCGCGGACCTTGGCCGACTGGCTCGTGGCGAAGACGCTGACGGGCGAGGCGCCGTTGGCCTGCATGATCCAAAGCAACACGGAGATCGCGTGGTTGATGCCCATGCCGATCGCATCGCCCATCACGTCGCGGCGCAGCTTCCAGGCCTTGTCCCCGGCCGTGTTGACCGGGTGACGATAGTTGACCTGCACCTGCGTCAGCTCGCCGAACAGTCCGTCCGCGACCATCCGGCGCAGTCGGCGTTCCATCGGGTCGAAGTAGAGGATGTAGTCGACGAAGGTGATCAGCCCGGGGTGGCTTCGTTCCAGCTCGATCTGGCGGGTGAACTGCTCGAGCCGCGTGGCCGGGGGTTTCTCGCAGAACACGTGCTTGCCCGCCTCCAGTGCCTGAATCGCCTGGGGCCCGTGGTGGGCGTTGGGCGAGACCAGCCAGACCGCGTCGATCGTCTCGTCGGCGAGGATGGGCTCGTAATCGCTGACGAGCTGGGTGTTGCGCAGCCCCGCCTCAACCAGTGCCTGTCGACCTCGTTCGGTGTTGGGCTCGCACAGTGTCTTGACCTCGACGCCGGGTCGCCCGGCCAACTGCTTGAGTTGAGCCGCGCCCATCCAGCCGGCCCCTACGAACCCAACGACCAGTGACGCTTCTTTCTTCGACATGTCATCGTTCCGTTACGGTGGTCTTGACAACCTAGCACAAGTATTGGAACATTGCAATATGGCATCAACGATATCGCAATCACGTTCGATTGACGTGATCGGCGCGCAGGTCCAGCGGGGCAATGGGGTCCACCTGTATCTGCAGATCGCCGACCTGATTCGGCGTCAGATCGCCAACGGCGTGCTTCAGGCCGGCGACGAGCTGCCAACCCAACGTGAGCTCAGCGCCCGCTGGGGCATCAGCGAGATGACCATCCGCCGATCGCTTCAGTCGCTGGCGGCCGAGGGGCTGGTCATCGCCAAGCCGGGTGCCGGCACCATCGTGGCGCGCAGCGTTGATGAGCTGGAGCGGCGGCGAGACCCGACCGTTCGCGAGACGCTGAGCGTGGGCATCGCGTTCGCGAGCCTCGCCGACGGGTACCCGTTCTTTCGGCCGATCGTCGCCGGCCTGCGTGACGCGACCGGTGACGTGGCCGTGCGCCTCTTCGACGTCCCAGCGAAGCTGAACAGCGAGCGAGAGCTGAACGCCTGTCTGCCGCTTTCGGGCCTCGATGGCCTGGTCATGATGTCGCCCATCAACTCCTGTCTCCTGGCGTTGTCTCGCCTCAGGCAGCTCCCGACCGTGCTCTTGTTCAGCGATGTGGTCGACGGGTTCAGTCACTGCATCGTGCCCAACTACAGCAGCGGCATCGCCCAGGCCGTCGGCCACCTGGTCCGCAGGGGGCGCGAACGCATCGCGATCGTGGTCGCCGGCCCCGAGCGATTCAGCACGGGCCGGTGGCTGGAGGCGTTCGAAGCGGTGATCGCCGCGCACGGGCTCGAGGTTCGTTCCGATTGGAAGGTCACGGCCGGCTACGGGGAAAGCGATGGGGCCGAGGCTACGCGACGCCTTCTCGGTCTTGAACACCGTCCGGATGCGATCATTTTCGCCTCGGACTTCATGGCTCGCGGCGGACTGCTCGCGGCCCTCGCCGCGAAGGTCCGCGTGCCGCAGGACCTGGCCATCGTCGGCGCCGGGCCCGTGTTAGAGGATGGAGACTGGCCCATGCCCATGTCCTCGATCAACCTCGGGCTTCACGAGATGGGACGCCGCTCGCGGCAGGTGATCGAAGAGATGCGCGACGGGATCGACGCGCCACCGTTGCGTCAGGTCGTCCCGGTCAGTCTCCTGGTTGGTGAGACGGCGTGAGCGGCCGCACGTCGACTCGGGTACGGGTCCGGTCCGCCGAGGTGCGCTTCTGCCGCGAGCGGTTCGCCACGCCGCTGGTGCTGAGCACCGGCAGGATCGAGGCCATCACGAGGGCCGATGCGCGCGTTCACGCGGCGTGCAATGGCGTCGAGTCGATCGGTCGCGGCTGCATATACCTCAGTGATCTGTGGGCGTGGCCGAGCGCGCAATTCAGCCACGCCCGGCGCGAGGCGGCGATGCGCGATGAGTGCCTGCGACTGGCCGATCGCCTGCCTCACCTCCTGGATGAGCAGCCGCACCCGCTCGTCGCGGGCATGGCGATGCACGAGCACGTCGTCACCGATGAGCGGCCGGACGTCGCCGCTGCGCCGCCGCTGCTTGCCCGGGCCGTGTGTGCGAGCATCTTCGACGCCGCGATCCACGACGCGGTCGGCCAGGCGTTGGGCCGCAGCGCATTTGCGCTGTACGACCAGCCATTGAGCCTGCCGACGTGTGATCCGTACTTCGGCGCAGAGGGCGGGGCGTTTCGAGCGATCCGCGGCCTGCTGTCGCGCGGTCGGCAGATCCGCAGCCCGGCGTGGTGGCTGATCGGCAAGTCGGACGACCTGGAGCGTGACGTTCGCCCGCCGGTGTCTCGCCGCGGTTACTCCGCTTTCAAGATCAAGATCATGGGGCGGGACGCGGGGGAGGACGCAAAGCGCGTGATCGAGGTGGCGTCGGCCGCGCGACGGTGGGGCGTGGCGCACCCGCGCGTCTCCATCGATTCGAACGAGGCCAATCCGGATGCGCGCAGCGTCGCGGGCTTTCTGGACGTGCTGGAGACGCTAGACCCTGCCGCGTACGAGGCGCTTGAGCTGATCGAACAGCCAACCGGCCGAGACATCTCCCAGCACGCATACGACTGGCGTCCGATCGCCGCGCGCAAGCCGGTCGTGGTGGACGAAGGCCTGACGACGCTGGAGGCGATGGACCTGGCGCGGGCGCAGGGATGGTCCGGCTTCGCGATCAAGACCTGCAAGGGCCACAGCTTCGCGCTGATCGCGGCCGCCTATGCCCACAGGTTCAACCTCGAGCTGTCGCTCCAGGACCTGACGAATCCCGCGCTCGCGGCGGTGCACGCGGGTCTGTTCGCGGCGCACGTGCCGACGCTGAACGGCGTCGAGCTCAACTCACCGCAGTTCACGCCCGAAGCGAACCGTGGCTGGGATATGGCATTCCCCGGGCTGTTCGACGTGCGCGACGGTCGGCACGTCCTGCCCGATCCGAGCGTGGCGGGCCTGGGCGGGCACCACGCCGAGGCGATCGACCCGTGGCCGAGCGATTCGTGTGTCGATTGATGCTCGCGGTGATGTCGATCCCGCATAACGACGGGCCATCGCGGCGGCGTCCGCGAAGCGACCGGACATGTCAGCCCTGTCGTGGCGAGTGTTCCATGGGTGGACTTGATCGCCCGTCTAGGGCCAACGTGCATTCCGATTCCGGCATGCGGGCGACGAACGCGTCGCCCCGCCGTTCCAGGCGAGCGCGTCTAAACTCGAATCCCCAGCAGCGCATCGTTTCCTCCGACTCGCCGTCGGCGGCGGAGGTCGCTTTGTCTTCCTCCTGCATCAGCCACAGGAGGGTGACCCGGTCGGCGATCTCATCCGGCAGGTGAAGCGCCACGGCCGCGTCGTCGGCCTCCGGATCCTGCCAGCGCACCGCGCGGCGAGCGCGTTCCCAGCGGGCCAGCCGCTCGCTCGTCCACCACTCGAGACCCGCCTCGCGCGCCAGCGTGACGGCCCGAGCGATCGCCTCACGGACCGCCTGCTTGTCCACGTGCGATGGGTGAAACAGCAGGTGAAGCACGCCGTGCTGAGCGAGGACGGCCCGGATCAGGTGCGGCAACACTTCCGGCTCGACGAAGACCGCCAGGTCCTGCGTGTGTGTGGGCAGCTCGAGCACGTCACTGAGCCGACCATCGTCGCGGACGTAGCGGTAGGGGTGGCAGGTGCCGAAGAGAAAGCCGGCCTCTCCGGGTTTGGCAGGCCCCTTGCTCTGGTCGAGCAGAAGGCCGTGCGCCTCGCACCACTCGATGAGTTGGCTCCCACCCTCCCATCGCAGGTAGTGGTTCTTGTTGGTCCTGGGCATCGCGCCGAGTTGATCCGCCAGGTTCAACGCCTGGCGGGTGAACTGCGCGCGGGTCCAGTCATGTCCGGGCGTGAGGGCGTCGAAGTGCATGGCCAGCTCGTGTCCGGCCTCGCGGATGCGGGCGATCACGTCCGGCTCGTATCCGGGCCGGATGACGCACCACGTCGATCGGATGTCCGCGGCCTGAAGCTGCTCGAGTAGGTGGCTTGCCTTCTGCGGGTCGTTGCCGTCGGTATCGTGAGACATGTGGGCGATCGCGGTGATCGTGCCCGGGTAAAGCCACAGCATCGGCAGGTCCGCCGCCGCGCGCCGGCACCCTGCCAGGATTGCGCGAATCAGGAGCTGACGCCACTGATCGGCGACCGGCGTCAGGTACGCGCGGAGCCCCGTGACGCCCGGCACGTCCTGACGATCCAAGATCGGATCGAGCACGGCGCCGTCGTCCGACTTGAGAATGCCGTCCTGACTCGGCGCAGTTCCGTCCGCGGACGACACGCGATCCGTGCCGACCGAAATGCCCTGTTGGATGCGAACAATCGAGCCGGTCAGGTCGGATCCGATGAACACCGCCAGCCCTTCGCCGCGCTGGCACTGCGAGACACCCACACGGTCGGTCGGCTGGCCGTGGGCGTCGCGGACACGCGCGAGGACGGCGGCGTCTGTCGCTTCGGCGGCTAGCCCACCGAAAAAGTGCAGGGGGTGGTCGATATGCTGGGCAATGGGTTGGTCGCGTCCGAGCGGCGTCGGCTCGAGGTAGCCCTCGCCCAGCGAGATCTGTTCAGCGGTGCCGAAGATGCCGGTGTACTGGGATCGACACGGCTTGACGCCGAACAGATCGGGTTCGCCGTGCAGGCCCGCGATGCTGATCCAGACGCCGCCGCACTCCAGCCACGCCCGCAACGCATGGATGCAGGACACGGCCGCCTCGGGTTCGCCCACGGTGATCAGGACGCTGACGCCGGTCATGTCGGCGCCGGCGGCGAGGCTCAGCCGCCGGTACGGGATCCCCGCGTGCTCGAGCACCTCGAAGAGGTACGCGCCGGCTTCACAGAACCTCGGGCGATTCAGCGGCGGCGGATCGGCGACCAGCACAGCGACGGGGGAAGACGACCACTCGCTCATGCACCGACCTCCGTCGCCACGCCGTTGGCATCCTGCATCGCACGCGCCCACACCTTAAGGACGTGCGTGCCGATCCACTGCACCTCCTGGTCCGTCTGACCCTCGTGGACCTGCAGCGTCATGGCGGTCTCGAGTACCTGCTCGGCGACCGGGCACGATACCTCGCGGTAGTCGTACGTCCGACCGGCGACAACTTCCCCGGGCCAGACGCCGCCCGGGAAGAACGACTTGTTCTGGAACATGGGCTCGAGATAGCTCGGGCGGTGAAGATAACCGGCGGTGCAACGAACCCGGCGTTCGGTCAGCCGGGCCTGCAGCTCCTCCCGTGAGACGCGAACGACGGTCGGGTCGATCCGAAACATCAGGAACCAATAGCTGCACGTTGCTCCGGGCAGAGACTCGGGCAGCAGGATGCCCGGCGTGTCGGATAGCATCTCGATGAGGCGCGCACCGATCAGCCCGCGTCGTTCGGTGAATGCCTCCATCCGCTCCATTTGTGCCAGCGCGACCGCGCCCTGCAACTCGGTCATGCGGAAGTTGGCGCCCAGCTCCTGCAACCACAGACCAGAATTGTGACGGTCGTAGAACTTGTCGGCGTGGTTGTGGGCGCGCACGTAAAGCCGCTTGTCGCGGGTTAGGACGAAGCCACCTTCGCCGCAACTGATGTGCTTGGAGTTGTTGAGACTGAAGCATCCGAAGTCGCCGAACGTCCCTACGTGCTCGCCGTGCAGATAGGCGCCGTACGCCTGCGCGGCGTCCTCGATCAGCAGGAGTCCGCGGCGGCGGCAGAGGTCGGCGATGGCCGGCGCGTCGGCCGGGTTGCCGGCCAGGTGCACGAGCAGCACGACCTGGGTCCGATCGGTGATCGCCCGCTCGATCGTCTCCGGTGTGAGGTTGTACGTGTGTGGGTGCACGTCGGCGAACACCGGGATCGCGTTCTGTCGCAACACGGCGATGTGCGTGCCCATGTCGGTGATCGGCGGGACGATCACCTCCGCGCCGGGTCGCACGCCCGCGGCCGCCAGCGCCACCTGCAACGCCGACGTACCCGATGACGTCGCCACCGCGTACGGCATCTCAAATCGTTCGCGGATGTGGTCGATCAGGCGAGTGACGAATCGGCCCTCCGGCCAATAGAACAGGTTGCCGCTCTCGATCGCCTCGCGTACGTAGCGAAGCTCGTTGCCGCCGAACCGAAACGGGCGGTCGGTGGGATAATGCTCGTTCGATGAGGAATTGGTCTGGGTCATGTCGATTGACTCTCGATGCGTGAAGCGGGGATGAGGGGTGTGCTCGGCGCGACAGAGGACCGACATGATTCGCCGTCGCTCGACGTCCGCAGCGCGTCGAGCGCGGTCAGCAGCTCGCCGCTTGGGATGCTGCAGCTGCCGAACATCTCGAGCAGGAGCGTCGTCTGCCGGGTCTGCTCCATGGTGTCGCGTGTGAAAGACGCCTCCAGCCCGGTCGTGGCGTCGCGCAACAGCACGGTGGCGTAGCCGCGCTGCGACATCGCCCACATGCCATAATCGCGAAGCAGCACGCAGCTGTTGGTGTGGAAGCCGGCGTAAAAGAGAAACAACAATTTGCGTTCGCGACACAACCGATGCAGGGCGTCGGCGTCGGGCACCACGCTGTCGCCGGCGAGGGGGGCGACTGCCGGGTGAATCCGCCGAGAGCTCTTGAGCGCTTCCCACTCCTGCCGCCCCGGCTCGTCGCGACCGGCGAATCGACGATAAGGCCCGGTCCGCGCTCGGAACGACGCCGGCGGCCAATCCGGCCGCTCCGCCGCTTGGGACGCCGTGCCAGCCGGCCAATGGTCACGGTACCGCTCCGCGGTCTCGGCTGACGGCGCGTGAATCACGTGGACGCCGGCTTCCCGACACGCCTCGACCAGCGGGCGAATCATGTCCCGGGTGATCCGATCGATCCGTTCCTGCGGCTCGGGCAGGTAGTGGCGGTCCCACACGTCGACGAGTACCAGGGCCATCGACCCGACGGGCACCTGCCACTCCAAGTGGTCGTAGCCCGTGTGAGACTCACGCCACGGCCGGTCGCAATCGACGAACCATCGATAGTACCGCGGTGAGATCTGGACGCTGGGCACGTCTTGGGCGTCGTCAGGCATCTTGGCTCTCATCGTTGCGTGTGAGCGATTCGGCCTCGGGCGATGGCCCGGTCCTGTCGACCAACACCCAGCAGCGCGCTGACCACCATCAGCACCCCGACGGATGGCACGGGCACCGTCACGCCTTGGGCGCTACGGCCGAAGTTTGTCTGCCACAGGCCAAGATCGAACCCGTCGACGTCGCCGTCCGCGTCGAAGTCGGCCGCCAGGCTCGCGCCGGTCATTCCGAAATCGGTTTGCCAGATACCCAGGTCGAACGCGTCCACGTCGCCGTCCCCGTCGGCATCGCCGGGCACGGTGGGGGCCGCGAGCTCGTTCACGGCGACGCGGTGGATCGTGAAATCGCCCATGTTCGCGCTGCCCTGGCTCGGATAGTGCTTGCCAAAAACAAGCAGGACCTCGCTCAGTGTATGGTAGCCGTCCCACTCCGCGAGCATCGTCTGATCCCAATACAACTCCGTTCGCGCTTCGTCTTCAAGGCTTCGTATCTGAAGCAGTGCCCGGCCGACCTGATCCAGCTCGCCGGGGTGGGCCGATCGGCTCGAGGTGCCCGCGAGCGACCACTGCCTGCCCGCGGTCTGCTCGGGCCACAGGTCCGCCAGGCCCAGGGACGCGAAGACGTCGCCCTCGTCGTCGAGCAACTGCACCAGAAACGCGTGCTCGACGTTGAGCGCGTTTGAGCCGGCCTCGGCGGCGTTCCACTCCAGATCAACCTCGACGGACCAGGATCCGATCGGCGATACTTCCCGACTACGCGTCAGGCCTACCCACTTCGAGGGGTAGGACGCGTTGTCGACAACGTCGCGAACAAGAAGCGCTCCGTCTTGAACGCTGGTGACCCAGAAGACATCGAGCGACTCATCCGACGGCCGCCGCCAACGAGCGCTGATCTGCGGCCCGTCAAAGCGGTCGACGAACATCCGCTCAGGGCGATGCGATTCGCCCGAGACGGCGTAGTGGGCCATGGCCAGGGCCGTGTACACCGCGGACGAGCTGTTGTTGGTATCGTAGTACGGGTGTAGATGGTCCCACATCTCGGCGCGTAGCTCAGGTTCGTAGTACGCCAGGCGGAGCCAGCGGTTGGCCAGGCCCGCCGGATTGACGCCCGTGGTACCGCTGTGGTCCGTCCCGTCGAGGAAGAACGAGAACTCGCCATTGGACTTCTTCATCGCCCGCAGCGTGTTGCTCAGACGCGCCAGGTCCGTGTCGTTGAAGACCAGGCCCGCCTCGTAGGCCTCGACGATGAAGGCGATGCTGACGGCGCCGTGCCCTATGTCCTCCCGTCCGGCCGCGTAACGCTGGTCCTGGCCGTAGGCCATCAGATACCGGTCGCCGGACGCGACCAGATCGCTTTTCATCGTCAGCGCCAGCGCCTCGGCGCGTTCACGATATTGCTCCTCACCGGAGGCCTGGTAGAGCCCCAGATAGGCCGAGCCCGCCGCCGACTGCATGTTCAAGGGCAGCAGACCGGGATAAGTGGACGTGCCTCCGCCAAGTGACGCGTAGAACGGGTCGGTGTAGAGCCCGCGCACGCCGTCGGAGTAGTGCTGGAACTCATGGTCGAATCCATTGAGAATCTCCGCCGCGATCGGGACGATCGAATCGATCCGGTCGGCAAACTCGGCGTGCAACTCTGAATCGTTGCGGATCATGCCGATGAGGCGCAGGTGGTTGGACAAGTACTGGGCGTTGTGGGCGAACCAGGCGTGCCGCGGCGGGTTGGCCACCTGGGTGTAGTAGCGATTGAAACTGACCCATCGTGGCCCGGTCGGCCCTGTCCGCAACGTCTCGGGCGGGTCCGGGTACGGGTCCAGCGGCCCGCCGGTCCGCAGGTCGAGGACGAACTCCAACTCCGTGAGCAACTGGTCGGCGATCGCCGGATCACGCGTGTTCTGGAACTGCACGAGCCGGGCCTCGTCGTAATAGCTCATGTCGTAGAGGTGCTTGGCGTCGTACCGCGGGTCGTTGGGGCCGGACCCGGTCGACGAAAAGCGGATCAGTGGCACGTACCAGTTCATACGCTGATAGAGGTCTTCGGCCCAGAGCGTCGCCTCGTCGGTGATCTGTTGATGAACGGCGGAGTCGGCTTGGGCGTTCGTTACAGCGAGCGTCGCGACGACACTGACCAGCGCCGCCAGCAGGCCCGTTACGGCGACGCGACGATCGCGAGCGGCGGGGCCGCGCTCGACCGTGTCGTGATTGAGCCGAGGACGGCGGGTTGGAGCGATCAGCCGTGGCTGCAGATCCTGCAAGGGGCTGCTCCTGGAGTCGAGTGAAAAGGGCGTTGCGCGGCGGACCCTCACCGCGCAACGCCCTCGAAGGAACTGCAACTAGACCGCATACAGAGCAAGCGATGGGTCCTTAGACGATCCGGCGCGTCCGTCGGCCGATTGCTCCGGCCGCCACCGTGAGCGTCAGCGCCAGGGCGCCGGGCTCCGGCACGAGGTTGACGTTGTCGACCCACACCTCGGCGGTGAGCGAGTTGTCCGTGCCGAAACCGACGCGATTGACTCCGTCCACCGTTCCGTTCATGGGAAGCGAGGCCGTCGTGCCGTCGGTAAGTTTGAATAGAACGGGCTCACCGTCGATGAGCAATGAATACAGGCCCTCTTCAACGTCCCACTCCACCGTCAGCTCAAACGGTCTTCCGACAACCGTGTCAATGAATGATGATGGCATCGCTCCTCTGGTGGTCAGCCCGGTCCAGATGTCACGGATGTGAAAGAAGCCTGTATCAGCGACGAGAAAATCAAACCAGATCGTGGGCGATGCGCTGTTGACATTGCTCAGCGGAGGAGTGTCTCCACCGATAATCACTTGCAGGTTGTTGTAGAAGAACCCATCGGTGTGAACCGGGATGGTGCGGTCCGGTAGCCGTGGATCAGCTAAAAAAAGGTCCATGGTCGTCTGTCCCGTGGCGATCGACCTCGGCTCGTTGCTCGCGCCCTCGGTAAACGCGACCTGAGATCGAGCCGAACCGGTGTGGTCCTTGATCAACAGGCTCTGGTTGTCGGGTCCGAATGGATCGGCGAATTCGCTGTCCGAATCGACGACGATCACTTGCGTGGCGAAGTTGGTGACAGGCGTGTTCTGGGGATCTGAGACGCCGAAGGCCGACGAGGGCGCGGATCCCACCGTATCGGCCTCGAAGTCCTCGTGGATCAGGTCGGCTTGGGCGGTCGTGGTCGGCACGATCAGGCTCAGGCTCGCGATACCTGTCAGGCACGCGGTCCATCGGCTGCGGACAAAGCGGTTTTGGCGAATTCTCTTGGACATGCTGCTATCTCCTCTCACGGGTGCTGCGGCCCGGTCAAACGTGGTCCACCCAAGATCACCGGGCAGCTATTAACGGTATGGTAATAATGATGACGTGTCGTAGCCGCCTTGTCAAGTGGTCGTGCTATGGGCCAGGGTGAAGACATTACCCGATTCTCATGCAACGGGCCGCGACGACCCGAAATGAGTAAGTTGGCCTCAGATTTCTGGTCTCCAGTTGGACGGCTCTCACGCCCTCAGAATCACGTCCGCCCTGAACGCGCTGGCGTCGCCGGTCAGTAAATGTCTTCACCCTGGCTATGGGCGACCATGCGTCCCCCTGTCCTAGAGCGTGAACGGCTGGGAAACGGCGCTCCGATCAAGCTAGCGCATATCCGGACGCCGATCCGTTCCTTGGGCGTCTCCGCCCGGGTTTTAGACCGGCCGGCACCCGCCCCTTGACAACGTCGCGACGCTGGCGCATAATTATTACCGATCCGCTAATTTCGGTCTGCTGACGGGACCGCTGAACCGCTTCCACAACCGCTTTCACCGCCTTCAAAGGAGAAACCCATGTCGTTGCAAGAGAGGACTCGCAAGCACTTCGCCCAACGTGGCGTTGGTCGCTCGGTCGCCGTCGTAACGCTGATCTTCGGCGCCGCGCCGGTGCACGGCAACATCATTCACGAGGACTTCGAGGCGGACGAGGTGGGCTCAGCGCCGGCGGGCGCGTTCAACATCTCGGATCCCCAGAACCTTCCGTTTCTGAACTTCGCGACGCAGGTTATTGTAGCCGACTCGGAGAGTGAGTTCGCGGACCCATTCGGACCTGACAATCAGAGCCTGTTCATCAAGGATCACACCGGTTCGGCGAACGCCCAGATCGCCTTCACCGAGGGCGCCAGCGGTGAGCCTGACTCGATCCCCGTCGGGCAAGCAACGATGGATCTCTTCCTGGCGGATCCAAGGCTGCCAGACCGCACTTTGCCCGTTCACACCGACGGGTTTTTTTACAACAACCTGCAGGTCGTCATCGGTGGAGAAGAGCCGCCGTTGATCAACGTAAACAGTCCATCGCCCACGATCTGGTTCGACTTTCTGGTCGCGGACACGGGGTTTTTCCATATCCGCGACATCTGGACGGGGCTGACCACGACCGGAGCCATGCCGACGGATTTCATAAATGACGTGATCAACCGCCCGTTCGAGCTCACAGTGGAGTGGGACGCAGGAGAGGGCCTTTACTCGCTGTTCATCGACGGCGAGCCCGTGCTCTTCAAGCTGACCGATGGCACAACCGCCGACCTCCCGATGAACGGCACGGTGGACGGGGTCAATCGTCTTGGGTACTCCACCGACGCGTCGCTCACGGCCGAGGTGTGGATCGACAACATTAATGTCGCCTCCGCAGACGTGGTGCCGGGCGACGCCGATGGGGACGGCGACGTGGACGCCTTCGACCTGGGCATTTGGCAGACGCAATTCGGTGAGACGGGCGAGAGCCTCAGCGCTGATTTTGACGGCGATGGAGACGTGGACGCGTTCGACCTGGGCTTGTGGCAGACGAACTTCGGGACAGGTGTCGAGGGGGCGGCTGTACCCGAGCCCGCTGGGGCCGTTTCCTTTCTGCTGACCGTGGCCGGCCTCGCGATCCGCCGCCGCCGTCGGACCGGTTGACGCGGGGAGCGGCGGATGGCGGTCAGCGCCCACGCGTTTGGCGGCGAATGCACTTTCCCGCGATCGGGAGTGTGGCGCCTTCACGCCGTCGTGACGTACCACCAGATCGTGACAATGGTTTCACTTACTCCACGAGCTTCCAGAAAAGGTGCGCCTGATGTCTGATTATCCTGTTTCACGGCATGGCCCAATTCGTTCCGCGTTTACTCTCATCGAGTTGCTCGTTGTCATCTCGATCATTGCCATCCTGATCGGGATCCTGTTGCCGGCGCTGGGGGCGTCCCGCCAGGCGGCCCGAAACGTCAACTGCATGTCCAACATTCGGCAGTTGGGACTGGTCGTGGCCCTGTACCATCAGGACTACGACAACTCGTTTCCGCCCTCCGGCCAGGTCCTGCCCGTCGGAAGTGGTGTCAGCCTGAGCGACATTCCCTACTGGCCGGCGATGTTTATCAAGCAGCAGTACACCAGCTCCACAGAGGCTTACAACTGTCCCGACGCTCCCGTGGATCCCTACGCGGACTTGCCGGTGAGTGGATCGGAGTTTGATCTACGGCATTCGCTCTGGCGCACGATCAACTACGGGGCGAACGAAGACCGGCTATGGGGGTACCAGGGTGACCCGAAGGGGCTTCGGCCGGCGAACACGCCGGCCAAGGTCGAAGAGGTGCGTAATGCCAGCTCGACGATCTCGATGCTCGACACCTGGCAACTGACCTCGGAGGCGTTCCCGGAACCAAACTCCTCGGGGTGGTACATTGTGAACGCCACGTGGGTGTGGGGCCTCAATAACCGCCTCATGCCCGGCGCACGACACTCGGGCGCGGTGAATACGTTGTGGGCGGATTCGCACGTGACGGCGGTCAAGATCGACGACGGTGTCGAGACGCAGGGTTACAACCCCTACGGCGAGGATGAGCTGACCGACGCGTTCGAGCAACCCGACAACAACAAGTGGGACCCGTACAATTGAGCCCGTGGTCATGGCGATGAAGAAGTGGATCGCGTCGCCTGGTTGGAGAGGCTTGGATCTTGTCAGGCCACGAGAGTCTGTGCGACGCCTCGGGAAGTCCATGACCGCAGCCCGTCCGAGATGTTTGCGACGCCGGCGGCCTTGGCAAGCGGCCGTGTCATCGAGTTGGTTGTGCGGCGTGTCCATCCTGCTGGTGACGATTCCCCGCGGGGCGTCGGCGACTTCGCTCGCGCCGCCCGAGCCGGCTCGGCCGGATAGGAGCGTCGTGGTCGATGCGCCATTCTATGACGGGGGGTATGGGATCGATGGCTACCTGCGTGCCGCCCGCGCATACGAGGCGGTCCGTCCCGGCGTCGAAGTGCGGTTGTACGGCGATCCGGTGATGATGGACAAGGTCCAGATCCGGGTGCTCGCCGGATCGATCCCCGACGTGACCGACGCCGTTCGCACGCCTTGGGCGTTGATCGAGAGCGGGCACCTGCTGTCGTTCGATGAGTACCTCGAGGGCCCCAACTGGGAGGGAGATCAGACTTGGCGGGAAACGTTTCTGCCCGGCAGCCTCGATGGGTTCCGGCACCAGGGCAAGGTATACGCGATCCCCGTGGCTTATGCCGTGTACGCCGTCTGGTACAACCAACGGATCTTTAAAGAGCACGGCCTGGAGCCGCCGCGCACGTGGGAGGAGTTCTTTGAGACTTGTGAACGCCTGAAGCGGGCCGGCGTCGCCCCAATCGCCTTCCCGGGTCGTCGCACGCACTACGCGTCGACGATTTACGAGTCCGCGTTCTACAGCCTGGCTGGCGCCGAGGCGTATCAGGCTCAGATCGACCTGGAGCCCGGGGCGTTCAACCATCCGGCGATGATCCGGGCGTTCGAGGTCGTCCAGCACCTGTCGCGCGACTATTTTCAGCCCGGCGCGATGAGTCAGGGGCACATCGAGGCCCAGGCACAGTTCTTCCTGGGCCAGGCCGCGATGATCTTCAACGGGTCGTGGTTGAAATCAGAGATGTCGGACGTCATTCCGGAGGACTTTCGGCTTGGGTCGTTCCCGCTGCCGGTCTTCGAGGAAGGTGTGGGCGATCCGACGGCGCTCAAGACGTACCAAGCGCAGTTCTTTGTGTTTCGTGACGGCGCGGCGCCTGAGGCGGCGGTGGACTTTTTACGGTTTCTAACATCGCGTGAGCAGGCGAACCGGTTCGCCGTGGCGAAGCAGACGCTGGTCGCGACGCGGGGCGCCAACGAGGGCCTGGACCCGGACATCGAGTCGTTGTTGCCGATGGTGCGAGCGGCACGTGAAACGTACGGTTCGTCGACGGATGCCGCCCCGGAGATGCTGCAGGCGTGGAGCAACGCGCGGGAGGACCTGCTGGAGCTGCGCAAGACGCCGCGTCAGATCGCGGCCGAGCTCGAGGCCGCCGCGGACATGCTCCGCCAGCGGCGTGCCGACCCCACGCTGGTGCAGGTCAAGCACCCGTGGCGGGCGGCGGCGTTCTTGGCCGTGACGGTAGTGGGCATGCTGTGGATCGTCCGGTCGGTGCTCGGCCAAGTCCGTTGGTCGCGCCGCTCGGCGAGCCGAGCCGACGTCGTGCATCGGGGGACTACGCAAAGGCTCGGCTTCCGTGGGGTGGCCATGTTCATCGGGCCGGCGGCGCTGGTGTATGTGCTGATCGTCCTGATGCCATCGTTGCATGCATTTCGGTGGGCGTTTGTTCGGTGGAACGGGCTGGGCGACGCCGCGTGGTACGGGCTGACCCACTTTCGTCGGCTGCTGCTGGAGAGCAGCGGGTTCTGGAGCGCTTTGGTCAACAATCTGTTCATCGCGGTGCTGGTCCCACTCTGCGTGGTGCCGCTGTCGCTGGCGTTCGCGGTGCTCATCCTTCGGGGCATCGTCGGCGCGCATGTGTTGCGTGTCGTGTTGCTGTTCCCGAACTTTCTGGGCGGTGTCGCGGCGGCGCTGCTGTGGACACACCTGTACGACCCGCAGAGCGGGCCGATCAACGCGATACTGGTCATGCTCGGCCAATGGGTCAGCGGGTTCGCGGCCATGCTGGACGGGGCGGGCGTCGGCTACCTCGGGGGCTCGGTCGCGTCATGGGGCGCGTGGCTGGAGCGGTTCGACGGGTTTCCGTGGCTTTCGCAGCGCATGCTGTACTGGTCCATCCTGCCGATCCTGATCTGGATGACCGTGGGGTTCAACATGCTGCTATTCCTGGCGGCGATGAGCGAGATCCCCAAGAGCCTGTATGAGGCCGCCGACCTCGACGGCGCGGGTCGGACCCGTCAGTTCTGGTCGGTCACGGTGCCAATGATCCGGCACATGATCACGATCGTCGTCGTGTTTCTGCTCATTATGAGCATGAAGACGTTCGAGGTGGTGTGGCTGCTGACCGATCAACGCCCGGGCGAGCAGTCGCACGTTATCGGGACGCGGCTGGTGCAGACCATGTTCTTCGAGCTGAGGGTGGGCGAAGCGGCCGCGCTGGCCGTGCTTCTGTTCGTGATGACGTTCGGGCTGTCGATGCTGTCGTTTCGCGTGATGCGGGGGGAGGAGGTGCACGCGTGAGCAGCGGTGCGGCCACCACGCTCGGGGTCATGATTCGTCGGCCGATGACGTGGCTGGGAGCCGTGATCCTGATCGGGTTTGGTCTGTCGGTGGTTCTGCCGATGCTGTGGCTGTTTCTTTCGAGCCTCAAGTCGAACCAGAACATCTTCTTTTCGCCATTCGGGCTTCCCCGGCTGAGCGATCTGCATTGGTCGAACTACCGCCAAGCTTGGGGGGGTGGGGGTATCGGCATGGCGTTTGTCAACAGCGTCGTGATCAACACGGCGGTCGTGATCGTGACGACACTGTTGTCGGCCATGGCGGCGTTCGCCCTGACGCGGTTCTGTCTGCCCGGCCGCGCAGCGATCGGCGCGCTTTTCGTGGCGGGGCTGATGATACCGGTCCAGCTCGCGGTCGTGCCACTGTTCTTCCATTTCCGGGACACGGGGCTGCTGGGCACGCGGGTTGGGCTAATCCTCGCGTACGTGGGGTTCGGCCTGCCATTCGGGGTTTTGGTGTTATCTGGTTTCTTCCGCGGACTGCCGCGGAGTCTCGAGGAGGCGGCGTTCATTGACGGCGCCAGCCATTGGCAGGTGTTCTGGCACGTGGTGGTTCCGCTGGGCCGGTCAGCGCTGGCGACCGTGGCGATCTTCTCGTTCCTCGCGACGTGGAGCGAGTACTTTCTGGCATTCATGCTGCTGTCGAACGCGGACGTCGAGCGGGTACAGACGCTGCCGTTGGCGTTGGCGAACGTGACGCTGTCGGCGAGCAACAACAGCCAGTGGGGCACGGCGTTCGCGGCGCTGGTGATCATGGTGGTGCCGATGATCGTGATCTACGTATGTCTGCAACGGTTCATACAGCGGGGGATCGCGGCAGGGGCCGTGAAGGGGTGAGTGGGTCGCGGGCGTTGCGCGGTCGGCGTGCGACGGTGTGACGCGAGAGTGAAGTGACCTTGGAACGTAAAGGAAGACGAAGATGACAAAGCTCGAGGCCGCATCGTTCGGCGCGGCGAAGTTCGGCGCGGCGGCGCTGGCGGGCGAGGAAGGGCGCCTGCCGATCCCATTCCCGCGTGTGATGGGCAAGAACACGATGAAGTACCTGTCCGAGGTGGTGGACGCCGGGCTGGCGATCAACATGTCCGGTCGGTTGGAGCAGAAACTGGCTGGGATGCTCGGCCGGAAACACTGCGTCGCCTCTCCGGGGTGCAACCCGGCGATGAAGATGGCGGCCGCGGCGCTTCGGCTCGAGCCGGGCGACGAGGTGATCGTCAGCTGCATCACCGACTACGGCACGATCACGGGGTTGATCGAACTCGGTCTGATCCCGGTCTTCGCCGACACGGAGCCGGACAACGTGAACATCAGCGCCCGGACGATCGAGGCAAAGCTCACCACTCGCACCCGCGCGATCATCTGCGTCCACATGACGGGCCTGTTCATCGACATGGATCCGGTGATGGAGCTGGCGCGTGATCGCGGGCTGTTCGTGATCGAAGACGTCTGTCAGTCCGCTTTCGGGATCTACAAGGGGCGGCTGGCCGGGACGCTCGCCGATGCCGCGTGCTTCTCCTTCGACTCCGAGAAGACGATCGGGTCGGACATCGCCGGGGCGCTGGTGACAGACGACGAGGGCTTCGCGGACTTTGCGCGGTTCATCGGGCACAGCCGGGGCGGGCAGATGAAGCCGCGCTTCGGCCGGGTTCACACGCACCAGGGCTTTGCGCACCGGCTTCCGCAGGTGTCGGCGGCGGTCACTATCGCGCAGCTCGAGGACGCCGAGGCGAACGTGACGCAGCGCGACCGCATGATCCGCCTGATGATCGATGAGTTGGGCAAGATCCCGGGCATCCTTCCCCCGACGATCCCGGACCACACCGAGCGGTACTCGTGCTGGATGGCCAGTTTCCGCATCGATCCGGAGCGGTTCCGCTGCGACGCCGACCAGTTCGCCGAGGAGTGCGCCGAGGCGGGCATTCCCAAGATCGGCACGTGCCGGTATTACCTGATGCCGGCGGCGCTTCCGTTTCTGAGCGAGCGTGCCGAGCGAGGCGAGTGGCCGTACTCCTCGCCGCCGGCGACGGGCCAACATCGCTACGTGCGCGAGGACTGTCCCAACGCCTCGGCATACATCGAGCACATGATCCGCTGGGCGTCGTTCTGCGAAAAGTACACAGAGCAGGACGTGGCGACGGCGGTGGAGATCGTCGCCACGGTCGCCAAGCGGCATCGGCGATAGTAGACCCACATCAAGGAAGGGTCGTTGCATGCGTGTTGGATTTGTAGACCTGGACACATCACACCCCGGTCGGTGGGTTCCGATCCTGCGGGACCTGGGCCACGAGGTCGTGTGCGTTTATGACTCGGGCGACGTGTATCCCGAGGGCTACGCGGAGTCGTTCGCGGCTGAGCACGACATACCCCACGTGGCCGAGAGGCTCGATCAATGCGCAGAGCTGGTCGACTGCGCGTTGGTTTGCGGCGCGAACTGGGACACGCACGTGGACCGTGCCCGGCCGTTCCTCGATGCCGGCCGGTCCGTGTTTCTGGATAAGCCGGTCGCGGGGCGGGTCGATCACCTGATCTCGCTCAGGCAACTCGTCGAGTCGGGCGCACGGGTCTCGGGGGGGTCCTCGATCCGGTTCGCCGATGAGGTGCGGGTGTGCCGAACTGAGCTGGACGCCTCGGGGGAGCGGATTCACACGGTGCTGGCAGGTTGCGGCGTCGATCGCTTCGGCTACGGCGTGCACGCGCTGAGCGGGTTGGTCGCCATCGTTCCCTCGGACCCCGTCCGCGTGACGCACCTGGGGACGAAGGGGCAGGATCGGATTCTGGTGGAGTTCGCCGACGAGACGGCGGCGGTAGTCGTGATCGGCCCGGCGCGCGCCAAGCTGCCCTTCTACTATGCGCTCACGACGGATAAACGGTTTCACACGTTTGTCGTAATGTCGAACGATCAACTGCACCGAAGCGCGTTGAGCGCGGTGCTGCCATTCCTGGCCGGGCAGACGGATCATGCGCCGATGACGCCGGACCGCTGGCTGCTACCGGAGCTTCTAGGCATCGCCGCGTTGACCTCGCGGGAGCGCGATGGGGTGGCCGTCGAGCTGCAGGACCTGTTCGCGAACCCGCAGCGTGCGTCGCGTGAAGACGGCAGCGCGTACTTGTCGGCGTATCGAGAAGCGCGCCTGGCCGCGATGGCGTGACCGCGTCGCGACCACCTGCACGTTGGTGCGAGACCATCCGCCGCCCCGCGGATCAGCCGGCGGGTCGGGCGTCACCAGCTCGCGGCGGACCGTTCGGTGCCGCGGGGGCGCACCCGTACAGCTCCGGCCGGCGGTGCCGGCGAAACAGCTCGCGCATCGTCGGGTACTTCTCATATGCGACGCCCGCGTACCACGTCGGGTAGGTCTGCGCCAGGTCGATGCGCGCGATCGCGAGGCCCGGGAAGTGTCCGGTGTCGGCACGTGTGCGGCCCATGCAATCAACAATGCGGCTGCGCCCGTACGGTCGGCCTACCAGATACGGCGTCGCGACGGTGTGACTGGTCACGACGTAGGCCTGGTTGTCTACCGCTCGCGTGTTGACCATGTGCTCGATCAGCTCACCGGTGTAATCGATGGCAGCGCTGGGCCAGAAGAAGATCTCGGCGCCTTGATCGGCCATGGCCCGGTAAAGCTCGGGGAAGTGGATGTCGAAGCAGACGGTGATGGCGATGGTTCCGAAGTCGGTCCGGAAGACCGGGACTTCGTCGCCCGCCGCGACACGTTCTCCCTCACCGCAGTCCCGGTGACACAGGTGCGTCTTGCGATACCGTCCCGCGAGGTGGCCATCGCGCCCGAATAGCAGGGCGGTGTTGTAGCACCGGCCGTCGTCCGCTTTCTCCAGCAGGCACCCGATCACCCACATGTGATACGCGCGGGCCAGCTCTCCAAGCTTCGTGGATGCCGCGCCGGGGACGGGCTCCGGCTCGAAGCGGTCACCCTCCATGTGGCGTGAACAGGTGAACTCGGGAAGACAGACGACGTCGGCTCCGCGCTCACCCGCCTGGCGAATCAGGTCGAAGCTCGCCTCCCGGTAGGCCTCGGGGTCGTTCGGCCGACCGGGGACGGAGACCGAAGCGGTCGCGACGGTGACAGGGCGGGGATCGTTCATAGGTTCAGCGTCTCTGAGGCGAATCGAACGATCAACGGCTCGCTCAAGTCCAACGTGATCCAGGCAACGCCCCCGGAACGCCGGCTCACCCGCGTCGGCCGCCCGTTGATCTCGACCACGGCGTCACGCGATTCGGTCAGCAGCGTGAGCCGCCGAGACGATACCTCGGTGGGGAGGCTTCGAAGCGACAGGCGGTAGGACGCCGGCCCGAGCGACTCGACGTGGGCGTGACGCAACACATACCGGTACTCAACGGCGTCTTCCACCCGCGCGCACCAAACCTCATCGCCGCCGATCGCGCGGATCGCCGCGAGGCGACGCTCCAGTTGATTCGCCGAGCAATCCTTTTGGGGATGAATGGGTTGTTCCAGAGGACAATGCAGGTAGTCAATCAACCATCCGCTGTCCCGTTGCGCGTACAGGATGTTTCGGTAGGGGTCGAACGCGGAGAAGAACGGACCGTAGCCGTGATCATGCAGGAACGTTCGATTGATCCAGAGCAGGTCCTCGCTGTTCGGCCAGTTCAGGGCATCGGTTATGCTCATCGCGCCGAGGTAGCCGAACGCGCGACAGGCGTCGATCGCCGCATCGTTCAGGTTGGCGTTCGATCCGGGCGCACAGTAGACGGTGACGCGCTGACCGATCGTTTGCTCCAGCACGGCCTTGGCGTGGCCGAGCTCGAGCTCACACGTCTGTGCGTTGACAATCCGGTGAGACCAGCTGTGGTTGCCGACGCCCCATCCCGCGTCCAGCATCTCGCGGAGCTCTTCGGCGGACATGTGCCGCATGCCGTTGTAGCTCGAGTCGCCGATTTCACGCATCCGGCCGATCTGGCTGACGACCACCTCGAGGTGGCCGGGGACCTCGTGCTCGGCGAGCAGAGGTACGGCGAATCGATGCAGGTCAGCCAGCGCCTCGTCAAACGTAATTGAGTAGGCCCAGCGGTGTCCATCAGGCCAAGGGGCGAGGGAAAAGTGCTCGGTCTGGGTCAGCGCGGCGCGGCGTCGGTTCAGCGGGCCCGGTGCGCCGCAGTCATGCGGGTCCACTTCGGCTATGCTGGCCGGATTGGGAGTCAAAGCGTCGAGTGGTGCGGGGTCCTTCATCTCGAGGAACTGTGATGCGGGGCGCGGCGGGGGTTCGTCGCGTGCTCGCTTAGGACCACCCCTCAAGGTAAAGATTGGCCAGTTGGAGCCAGGCGGCCGAGTCGGCGTGCGGCCCGACGTGCTGCTCTTGAAAGATCACCCGGACGACCGGCGCCAGCGCTCGCGGCAGCAGCCCGTACACCCGATCGGCCACGTACCGCTCAGCGTTGGTGTGCATCTGCATCTCGGTCACTAGGACCAGTCGATGCGGTTTGTTCAGCACGATGGAGTTGGCCAGCACCATCGCGAGGTGGTCGAGAATCTCCGCCACTTGCGGGCGCAGCTCCTCCGATTGCAGAAGGTCTTCAAGTGGAACACCCTCGAGTTCTGTGCCCTTGAGCATGCTCGTGCTAAGAACCTGGTCCAGTCGGATGAGTCGAGGCTCGTCGGTGCCCTCATCGCGGACACAGACACGAAGAGCGCCCAGGTCGCTGCTGCCGGATGTGACGCCCTGCAGCGGCTGGCCGGCCACCAGATGCGCGGCGCGCACCCGCCCGTTACCCAGATAGACCAGCGTCACCTGGTCGTCCGGCTCATTGCGGTACGACAGCAGCCACCGGGCGGTCACCGCCTCCATGAAGTCTTTGATGACGATCGGGCAGTCGGCCGCGGCCTTCAGGATGGGCTTGAGACTGATGTCCCGATCGCCCATACGGATTGCGGGGGACTCGCGGCGGTCTGATGGCTCCTCGTCGCGCTGCGGCACCGTCACGCCGATGGCGATGATGTCGTCCCCCCGATGCGCCGTGAGCATCTCGGCGGCGATCCGAACCAGCAACTGTGGATTTCCCGATCGACACGAGTCCACCGATCCGATGCGCTGCCCATTCAGGTCCATGCGCGACAACTCGGCATAGTTCTCTTCGATCCTCAGGCCGATCACCCGCCTGCGGTCCGGGTCGATCTCCAACGGCGTGCGGGGCCGACCGCCCTCGGACGCCACCGGCTCGCACTCGCGCAGGATGCCCGCCTCGACCAGCGCGGCGGCGTCCGTCCCCACAGTATTGAGCCGGATTCCCGTCAGGTCGTGAAGCTCGCGGCGAAAGGACTGGCCGTTGAGGAACACCGCACGCAGGATCCTGCGGTGCCGAGCGTTGATGATCAGAGGCTTTCGCCGACGCCCCGCGGTGGAGGCCGACGACGTCGTGGATTCGCCGGGCAGGGCCAGCTGGGAGACGAATCCGTTCGCGTCCGCGGGTACGTTCATGTGACGTTCGCCTTTTTATGCACGACCACGAGGAAGGGGCGTGACAACGGGCTCCACAACGTCCCAATCCACGCCGCTTAACGATCGGATTGGGTCCGAAAATAACTACATGATAATATATGCCGCCCGGTTCGCATCGTCAACTCGTGTCATGGCTCGCCGCGAGGGTGCCCCTTCTCTTGGTACGCCATTCAAGTCACCTGCCGTCCTTCCGCGCCGATGGATCGGTCCCTCGCTGCCACGCGGGACTCGTCAGGCTCAAGGCGACGCGCTGATTCTCGCCTGTCATTCCGTTATCCTATCGGCTATCGGCGATCTTCGGCTTGTTCACTCGACGCGACCTCGCCCGCTTGGGCGGACGAGCCATGTGCAGACATCGACGTGGCCCCGGCGCGCTGTCGCCAGTGAGTTGCAAGTGAGAGCAGATCTTATTATCGTTTTGATTAAAAGTCTTGGGGCGGTCTTGATTCCCACCTCCCGAGGCGGGCCACCGCTATGAGGCAGACTGCCGAAGTCAATTGGCGAACATTGCTGATCCAGATCCTGGAAGCGCACGGGTTGCGGCTGCGTGCGTTTCGACCGGCCGGCGGCACCGGCGGCCGAACGTGGCGAGTCGAAACTGACGGCGGCACAAAATTCGTGCGTCGTCGCGGCGTTCGTACGTCCGAGCCCGCACGCGTCGCCTTCGACCACGGGCTGCGCCGCCACCTTCAAGACCTAGGACTTCCCGTTTATGCGCCGTTGCCGACGCCTGATGGCCGCACCGCCCTTGTGATTGAGCATGAGGTCTATGAGATCTACGACTTCATCGAAGGAATGCAGTACACTCGTTCGCTTGAGATCCCGGCACGACGAACCGCCGCCGAGACACTCGCCTGTTTTCATCGTGCCGCCGCCTCCTATGCCGCGCCCTGTGAACCGCTGTGTCCCCAGTTCACCAACCTCGACCCACCGGTCCGGGAGCGCGCTCGCGTAGACGACCCGCACGCCATGCTCGAGGCGATCGAGCACCTGCTGTTGCTGCCGATGGAGCGGCGATATCGTGCCCAGATCGAACGCGCCCGGGCTCGGATCCGGTGGCTCGCTGAGCAATACCCGCCCGTGCTGCACGATCAGGTCGGCGGCCACGTGATTCACGGCGATTTCAACTGTTTCAATCTGCTGTTCGACCGGGATGGCCGGGTGCGCGCGCTGCTCGACTTCGACTGGGCATGGCGGGATGCGCGCACTCGTGATATCGCCGAGGGCATGTTCTTCTTCGGCGCGCATCGCGTGCGGGAACTGCGCAGCAACGACATCTGGTCACTGACACAATGCCCGATTCTTAAAGTCGAGCCGATGCGCGCCTTTCTTGATGCCTACGAGTCGATCCTACCACTTTCGGCGACCGAAAAACGCGTGTTGCCCCTGGCCATGCTCGGCCTGTGGGCCTGTTACCGGATCGAGGGGCAGGCAAAGGTACCCGACTACGAGCGCATCCTGTTTTTTCTCAGCGAGTTCGAGAAGCCGTTCGCCTGGTTGGACCAGATCGGCTTGGACGCTTTCGCGTAAGGGGAAGCCGTCCGCACCGACCACGGCGGCCGAGATCGGACACGCGTCCGAGGTGGTAATTGACGAAGCGATATAAAGTCGGTATGCTGATCCTTTGCAGTGGACATCGGCATCACACGACCCCTCAAACGGGAGCCAACGCCATGCACCGGATCTCACATCGATTCCATCACAGGGCTCGGATCGGCCTCCTCGGCGCGACCCTGGCCATTTCCGCCGCGTTCACGGGGGCCCAACCGACCAGCGCCGACCTGACGAACGAGCACCGTCAGCGCTTTGCCGAGCAACTGGTCGCCGCCGGCGCCACGCACGAAGGCAACCCGTGCCGCATGATCAACCCCCTGGCCGTGGACCTCTACACCGATCCCGGCACCGGGCACGACCTGCTGGTGGCCAACAGTTGCACCCCCGGCGACGGGTCCAACGGCAGCGCCGTGATCATTGACACTGAGACCGGCGAGCGGTGGACGGTGCCTTTTCCCAACGGCGGAGGCGGATGGGATATGCGCGAGTACCGTCCCGGACGCGTCGTCTTCGAGTCGCTCAACCCGTTGCACTTCGTGACGGTGGATCTGCGGACCAAGCGGGTCGTGGACGGTGGCGTCTTCCCCGTCGAGAACGATCCGCAGCCGCTTTATGCCGGACGGATGGGCAGCGCCGGCGACGGGTGGGTGTACCATGGCAGCTACCCGACCGGCCATGTCTTCCGGTTCAATCCAGACACGCGCCAGTACGAGGATTTGGGCTACATCGGCCAGCGGTCCGAGGGCGAGAACGAGCGCGTCTCTTATGTGGGCGTGACCAGCGACGGGTGGGTAGTCGGACACTCGCGGCTCATCGATCCGCACGACGTCGCGGTGCATGTCGATACCGGCGAGCGGTTCGTCGTCGAGCAGGATCTGTACGGCGAGCGTGTCACGATTGACGGTGAGCTCTACGTCGGCATCAGCTATCCCGATCCGGGCGGGGAGGGGACGATACGCGGGATCGGTCGGTTTGATCCCGACGTTCGCCGGTTCGAACCGGTCGAGGAATGGAAGGCACCCGCCAACGTGCAATATCTGGGTGTCCTGCGATCATCCCGACCGGGGCGCATCGTGCTCGAGGGCAGTGATGGGGTGTATTACCTGATCGAGAGTGACGGCGCCGAGCCCCGGCCGGTGTGGAACCTCGGCCTCAAGGGCGGGCACTTTGTGGGAGTGACGAGCACGGGCAAGGCCGTGGGCATGCGGGGGCAGGAGTACTTCGTCGCCGAGCCGATGGCCACGTCGATCACGCTGAAGCGCGCCGCGGAGGACCCTCCGCCCGTGTCGATGGAGTTCATCCGGGCCGATCCGGCCGGGGGGATCATCGGCGGGCCGCGCTTCGGTCAGACTCTGTTCCGCTTCGATCCGGCGCGCGACCTGCTCGAGAACACCTCGCAGGTGTTCGATCGCAACGGTGAGGTGACCGACGCGCGATTCGTCGATGGCTACTGGTATTTCCCAGCTTACGCGTTCGGCGACCTGGGCCGTTGGGACCCGGATCAGCCGTGGAATCAATGGGACAACGTGAATCCCAAGCGCGTGGTGGACTACGGTGCGAAGGATCTCGGCGAGGCGTCGCGTCCGCAGGGCGGCATGGTCGTGGGTCCGCGCGGCTGCCTGTTCGTCGGGTGGGGCAAGCGGCAGGTGCTGACCGAAGGCCTGCTATCGATGTATTGTCCCGAGACCGGAGAGGCGAAGTACTGGGAAGCGGCATGGCTGGCCGGGGACGAGCCGTACGCCGTCGGAAAGGTCGCAGCCAACGATCAATACGTCTTCGGCCTCAGCAGCAACCGGTTCAACGGTCCGCCCCCCGGTGACAAGCCGACGATCTTCTTCGTGTTCGACCCCGTTGCCGAGAAGGTCGTCTTTCGCCAATTGATCAGCGAGCAGACCGAGGGTGCCTCGGTCGCCTACCTGCCCGGCACGGATCAGGCTTGGGTCGTCACCAAGCACGGGTTTCATCCGTTCGACCCGCAGTCGCTGACGTTTGGCCGGACGATCCCTTGGCCCAACGGTACTTCGAATCCGGGATTCGTGCACTCGATCGACGTGAAGGGGACGCGGCTGTGGGTCGCCGCCGGCAACTCGATCGTCGAGCTTGACGCCTCCGCCGGCACACCCACGACTCGCATAAGGCTGACCGCTCCGGGCTACATCGAGTCACTCACGGCGGGCTTAGACGGCAAGCTGTACTTCACGCAGAATGTCGGTGTATGGTCGATCCCGTTGAATGACTGATCGATCGGGCGGCGAAGAGGCGACGGCCGTGATCGCAACGGTGCGCGAATGACCACGCCTCTCTCGCCTGCGATCGACAGGTTGAGTGGGGCCTTGAACTGGAACTTCGTGTAGACGCATTCTGGTGTTGCTGTAAGCTATTTTTCCGTGTTGCTTCACACGCATTCGAGAAGGTATGTATGAAGGGTCGGAAAATCGCTAAGGGTCAGATCCGGGCAGTGGAATTTACAATGGTTTTCCGGGCCGAGAGACGGTTGTTGGGGTCACCTGTTCCCGCCTTATGTACCCGCCGCTATGAAGGTTAGTGCCTGACCCTATGCCCCAGGCTGTGCCTGCACTGAGTCGGGCTGCAGCCCTTGCCTCCTTTCCGCCCAGGCAGCGGTGGAACCCTTCAAATCGACTGTGATTCGAGCGGGCCGATCCAAGAATTGGGGCAGGTCAGCGGCGCGCCGATATTCGTCGCGCCGCCAGCGATCAATTTGAGATTTTTCTCACCCCTTTCCACTGGGTCGCTCGACGAGCGGTTCCGGTTCGCTTGTGACCTGCCCAAAGGTGTGGTCGTTGCTGCCCTGAAAAATCTTAAATATATATTACACATAATGTTACGTCGTATCTGCTCGCGGCGGGCGCAGCCGCGCCGCGACGTGTGGGGTATCTCGGTTCCGCGGTCCCTTTCGGGCTGAGCCCCGCCTCAAAGTCCCTGAATCGTCGCACCTAGTGGTCCCCGTCAGATTTAATGCAACATAACGATCAGTCGTGCGTTGATC